>JAERMM010000397.1 GCA_016844585.1 Chloroflexota bacterium
CACATGGAGAGCCCGACGCCGTACAGCGAGCTGGGCTCCAAGGGGGCCGGCGAGAGCGGCACCATTCCGGTTCTCGCGTGCATCTCAAACGCCGTCGAGGACGCGATCTACCATCTGGGCGGGCGCATTCGCGACTCGCATCTGGCACCCGAGACCGTGCTGCGCGCGATGCGGGAGTGAGGAAGCGAGCCATCCCATCATGCGCCTTCGTCGTAAATCTTGTATGGTGAACTCAGAATCTTCCATAGCAGAGTGGAAACATGAGAACCACTGTCAGTCAGCGCGGACAGACCGTCATTCCCGCTGCGCTCCGTCGACGTTACGGACTACGGGAGGGCGACAGGATCGACTGGATCGACACCGGCAGCGGGCTCAAGGTCATTCCCGTTCCGGCTGATCCGATCTCGGCTCTCAAGGGTTCCGGGCAGGGGGAAGGACTTCTGGAACGCCTGCTCGACGAGCGAGCACGTGACCGAGCCCGCGAGTAGACCGCGCTACCTTCTGGACACCTCGGCGCTGATGGCATTCATCGAAGGCGAGGACGGGGCCGACCGCGTGGAAGACGTGCTTCGCGGAGAAAGTGTCTTGCTGCCCTTCATCGTCGGCCTTGAGGTCTACTATGTCACCATGCAGGAACAGGCCGAGGAGGTCGCGGCAAGCCGTCTGGCGCTAATTCGCCAGTTACCAGCGGCCTGGCTCGACCAAGTGAACGATGATGTCCTCCTTGCTGCCGGCCGGATCAAGGCCCGACACCGCCTGTCCCTGGCTGATGCCTTGGTTGCCGCGTTCGCTCAAGAGAACGCCGCGATCCTCCTCCACAAGGACCCCGAGTTCGACGCGATCGCGGCGCTTGTGTCGCTCGAACACCTTCCCTATAAGTAACCAGTGAGTCAGACATCATATCTTCAATAGGCTCCATTGCGACCTATGCGAATCGGTCTCGTGATGGACGACGCCGTGCGAGGGAAGCAGCACCCTAGCGCGCGAGAATCAGCAGACGACATGCGGCTGGCAAGACACACGTTGGCGAGGCTGAGGCATGTTGCCGTATGCTGATCGGTGGGATTACCCCACATTCATTTCAGGGGGAGATGACCCATGACCATCACTGTTCGGGTGGACGGCAAGGGCCGCTTGACCATCCCGGGAAGGGTCCGCAAGGAACTGGCCGTGAAACCTGGTGACACCTTCTTCTTGGAGCACGAAGGACTCGTGTTGCATTACGCGAAAGCAGACAACCCCTTCGATGCGCTGGCTGCACAGGCAATCAACGAGTATCGAGGGGGGGAGACAGCGAGCCTCGATGACCTTGCGCGGGAACTAAACCTCGATCTCGGTGGCGCATGACCCGTTCGATGTTCGGCTCACCCGCCAGGCTGAGAAGGACATCCGGGACCTCCGCCCGTGGGCAGACCGCATCCTGCGCGCACTCCAGAGCCTCAAGCAGGACCCCGGCAGGGGTCACGCATTGCGGAGAAGTCTTGCCGGCGTGCGATCGCTTGAGTTCTCCTTGCCTGGCGGCGCCCATCGGGCTATCTATGTCGTGATCGAGGATGAGCGTGTGTGCCTCGTATTCCTCGTCGGCGCGCATGAAGGAATCTACGAGCGGGCCGAGCGCCGCGTGCAAGCCCTGCGCCATCAAGGAACCGTTTAGATTAGGGCCTCGCCTCGGAAATGACTCGATGGCGATTCAGTATCAAGGGTTTCCTCGGCCCTGTGCCGGAGGGCCTCTTGCGCCTGGGCTCCTGCCAGGTGACGCCTTCAGGCAGAGTCCAGGCAGTGCCACATCTGAATGCCCTCCTGGAGCTACGACGCCGGCTCTATCTCTCGTGCCCGCAATGCCTGATAGACCCTCTCCGCGGTAATCGGAAGATGGTCGAAGCGCGCGCCCACGGCGTCGCAGATGGCGTTGGTGATGGCGGCAGGGCCGACGATCAGCGCGAGGTCGGCCACGGTCTTGGCGCCGTACGGGCCGGGCCCGCCGCCGCCGCCATGGATCAGAATGTTTTCGATCGCCGGAATGTCGCCGCTGGTCGGGATCTTGTACTCGCGCAGGCTGGTGTTCTGAACAACGCCATCCGCGAGTCGAAGCTCTTCCATCAGGGTGTGGCCGAGCGAGACGACGCTGGCGCCCTCCATCTGGCCCGTGGCGCCGAGCGGGTTGAGGAGCGTGCCGATCTCAGCGGCGTTCGTGATGCGGCGGACCTCGACCTGGCCTGATCGCGGGTCGACCTCGACCTCGACCACCATTGCACTGAAGGCTGCGGCGAGCTGGAGCTTCCAACCATCGTAGTGGTAGTGGCCAACGTAATGGCAGTGGCCGATGACCGGCTCGCCCTCGACTGATCCATGCGCAACCGCGTCCCCGAGCGAGAGGGATGAGCCGCCGTCCGCGCCACGGAAGACGCCGTCGATCATTCGCACTTCGTCCGGGGCGCAGTCGAAATACTCGGCTGCGATGGCCACCAGTTTCTCCCTCGCCGCTGCCGCGGCCCCCAGCGTGGCCTGGCCGGTTCCACGCATGGTTGCGAGTGCCGAGCTGCCATAGTCGAACAGCCCTGCTTCCGTGTTCATAAGGGCAATGGAAACGCGGTCCATCGGGACCTGCAGCTCGTTCGCGGCTACCTGGGCGATCACGGTGAGCATGCCTGCGCCCTGCTCGCTCGCCGAGGTCCGCACCGTCACCGTTCCGTCGCGATTGGCCTCTACCTGGGTGGTCGAGGCGCCGCTGCCGGTGCGGTCCTGGGAGATCGCAAGGCCGCGCCCAACGTTCGGCGCCTTCGGCTGGGCCCAACCGGATGCCGACCGCACGGCGTCGAGGCACTCCTCGAGGTGGGTGGAGAACCACTCCTCGCCAAGCGGGCCGACGTCTCCCTCGCGCACGCCGTTCTTCAGGCGGAACGCGAACGGATCCATCCCGACGGCTTCGGCGAGCCGATCGACGTCGGCCTCGCAGGCCCACGCTGACTGGAAGCTGCCGGGCGAGCGCATGTGCCCGGCTGGCACGTGGTTCGTGTAGACGATGGAGCACTCGAAGCGGCCGTGCGGGTGGTTGTACACACCGAGCGCGTTATGCGAGCCCACGATAATTGCGCCGGGGATCGGCTTGTAGCCTCCATATGCGCCGCTGTCCGCAACCATCTTCACCTCTCGGGCCAGGATGGCGCCATCGCGTTTCAGCCCGCTCTTGATGGTGATCGTGGTGGCGTGCCGCGGATTCGCGCCGACGAACTCCGAGACGCCGTCCCAGACGATCTTGACCGGTCGGCCAACGGCCTTTGAGAGGAAGTAGGCCATGGGAATCGGCAGGGGCGATCCTTTGCCGCCGTAGTCGCCCCCGATCCAGGTACGCTCAATGATCAAGTCTTCGGCGGGAACGTCCAGGTCCATGGAGAGCAGCTCGCGATTGCCAAAAGGCGACTTGTTCGTGGCCCAGATCCGCACCTTCCCGCCTGATTCGACCGAGACGATGCAAGTGTGTGGCTCGATGTAGGACTGATGAATGATGGAGGTCTGATAGGTGTGCTCGAGGACGAGGTCCGAGTCGCGGAATCCCTGCGCGACGTCGCCTTTGCTCTCCACCTGGTAGGAGACGACGTTCCGGGCGCGGGCCTCCTGGGTGTGGTAGTGCCCGCCAGCCGACATTGCGTCCCGAATGCGCTGTCGGCCACCCCATCGGTACTCGGCGAGCTTCGGATGGAGTAGCGGCGCGTCCGGCTGCATGGCCTTGAATGGATCGAAGACCGCCGGCCACTCCTCGTACTCGACTTCAATCAGGTTCAAGGCCTCGTTCGCCGTGTCGCGATCAGCGGCTGCCACCCCGGCGATCGGCTCGCCGACGTAGCGGACGTGGTCATACGCGAAGACCGGGACGTCGCACACCGAGCGACCGAACAGCACGTTGCCGATGTCCGGTCCCGTGAGGACCGCTTGCACGCCAGGCAAAGCCAGCGCCTTGCGCGCGTCGAACCGGACGACGCGGCCATGTGGCACGGTGCTCCGCAGAATGGCGCCCCACAGCATGCCACGGAACGCGAAGTCGCCGGTGTATTTCGTGCCCCCGGTGACTTTGTCCTTCCCCTCGATGCGAATCACGTCCGCGCCGATCGGCGATGCGATGCTCATCGGGAACCTCCACCGTTGCGTTTCCGCGGAGCCTTACGTCGATCTCTACGCCAGATGCTCGCGGATCTGGGCCGCCACCACGAGCAGCTCCTCGTGGGGCGAGCGCTCGATCTCCCCTGAGCTGAAAATGCGACCGGGCTGGTCGCCGGGGTAGCTCGGCACGATGTGGACGTGGTAGTGGGGAACGGTCTGGCCGGCGGTGAGGCCGTTATTCTGGAACACATTTAGGCCGGCTGGATCGAATGCTTTCGAGAGAGCATGCGCCACGCGCCGCACATGGTGCATGATCGCTGATGCCTCATCAGGCTCGAGGTCGAGCAGCGTCGGCGCATGACGTTTCGGGATGACGAGAACGTGGCCACGGCCAGACTGGCGAGGCGGCAACCAGGCGAGCGTGCTCTCCAGCTCTTCGACAACCGCCCACTCCCGGCCACCGCCAAGATAGCTGCAGAAGGGGCAGCGCTCGGGCTTTGGGATGTCTATTGGCACTTCGCCTGCTCCTATTTTTGGCTATTGGCCTGCCACGCGTAGGGCATGTTTCGCCGACTGTCAACATGTATGCGTCGAATGGGTGCCCTCACCTAACCTCTCCCATTGCGATGGGAGAGGGACATTGGGC
>JAERMM010000144.1 GCA_016844585.1 Chloroflexota bacterium
GGACGCTGCGCTCGGACGTCAGCGGCAGATCGCTCTGCAGGAGATCGCACAACGGCGAGCTAGCCCCGGAAGCCTGGTCGACGAGATCTTCCTGGCCGCCATGTTCTCCAATCATCCGCTGGGCAGCCCGGTCCTTGGTACCGAGGAGAGCCTCGCCGCTCTCGGCCGCGGCGCGCTGATCGCCAACCACCAGGCATTCTGGAATGCGTCAAACGTCGTGCTCGCGATCGCGGGACGAGTGCGCGCGGATGACATCCTTACTCACGCTGAGGAGGCATTCGCGAATATGCCAGTCGGTGTCGCCACATCAACGGCGTCAGTACCGTTGGCGCCTCTTGTAGAGCCACGCCCGGTTCGTGGCGAGGCCGGACAACAGCAGATGGTTTTTCGCATCGGCTTCCGTGCGCCGCCATCTCGTGACCCTGACCGCTACCCGATGGTTGTGACGGCTCTTCCGCGAGCTGCGAAACGAGCGCGGCCTGGTGTACTCCGCCGGTTCCGCCTACCGGTCGTACACAGATGGCGGCACTTGGTTCGCCCAGGGATCCGTCGACCCCGACAACCTGCAGGCTGCGATCGGCGTGACTATGGCGGAGATCGAGCGCATACGTAGCATTCCCGCCGACAGCGAAGAGATCGCACACACGGTGGCTCGCGCGGCCGGCGAGCAGGTGATCAGCGAGGAGGGCAACGCGGCGCGCGCCTCGCAGATCGCGTCCCGGCAGATCCTCGGCACAGACCCCATAGAGATGCAGCTAAGAGAGCTCGCACGGGTGACGCCGGACGACGTTCAGCGTGTCGCACAGCGGTATCTGGGTGCAGACGCCCGGCTGCAGGCGATCGTCGGACCGGTAAACTGAGAGAACGGGTCGCCCCCGTTCGGAGGACCATCGCAATGCCGAAACGCTGGCTTTTCCCATGGCTCACGAGCCTTTCAATCCTGCTTTCCGCCTGTACACCCGATGCAAGGCCGAGCGCGCAACAGCCCCCCTCGCAGACCTCCGGCGCTGTTCAAATCCTGCGCGTCGCCTCGCTCGGAGCCCCACCAAGGAACTTCCATCCCTATCCGGAGCCGCAGGAGTACAACCAGCCCCTGGTCGATGCCTGGACGCTTATGGGCGCCGGCCTCATAGGTGTTGATTATGACAAGCAAGACTGGGTGGTAGACCCGCGCACTGACATGGCCCGCGAGCTGCCCACTGTATCGAATGACGGCCGCACGTTCACATTCATACTGCGCGACGACATCAAATGGAGCGATGGGAAGCCCATTGTGGCGGACGACTTCGTCTTCGCCTTCGAAAACGCCCGCAAGGAAGAAAACAACTTCATCGGTCTGGATGATCTCCTGCGCATCGAGTCAGTGCGGACTCCAACACAGCGAACCCTTGAAGTGACTCTCGACCAAACGTACGCGCGTTTCATTGCCGTCGGTTTCGCTACTCTGGGCCCGGTCCCAAAGCACATCTGGGAAGGCAAGCCCTGGCTCGACCCTCAGGGCAACCCGGAGATCCTGAAGCCTACCGTGGTCAATGGCCCGTACGTCCTCAAAGAGGTCAACGCCGACCACCATGCCTACACACGCAATCCGAACTGGTGGGGCAAGCGGCCCAATTTCGACGAGGTTACGTTCTTGAACGCCGGTCCCCAGACGGCTCTGGAGCTGCTCAAGACGCGTCAGGCCGATTGGACTCAAAACGTGCCGCCCTCGCAATACGCAGACGCGAAGGTTTCCGGCAACGTGAACGTCGTCGAGTGGACCGGCGCGACCGGGAGCTATCGCCTTGTGCTGTTCAACCTGCAACGCCCCTTCCTCTCTGATAAGCGGGTCCGCGAAGCCCTATCGCGGGCCATCAACCGTCAGGACCTTGTCCAGTTCGAGGAGGGACTCGCTACTCCTCAGTTCGGTCTTTACCCGCAAGGCAACACCAAGTGGCTCAACACGAGCGTGGAGCGCTACGAGTTCGACCTGAGCCGTTCCCGCCAGCTGCTGCAGGATGCAGGTTATCGCCTCGACGGCACTACCCTGCGCGACGCCAGCGGGCAACCGGTCAAAATTGAGATCATCTGGCCGACGACCAGTCAGCCGCGTGGGAAGATTGCCGCCTACCTCCAGCAGCAGTGGAAAGGCCTGGGCGTGGACGTTGTGGTCACGGGCCTCGAGTTCGCCACCTTCGCCGACAAGTACTCGCGCCAGCGGGACTACGACGTGGCGATGGGTACGTATGGCGGCGGTTCATTCGATCCCGACACGGTCAAGGAGCAGTACCGCACCAACGGCACCCAGAACACCGGCGGCTATAGCAACCCGCGGGTCGATCAATTGTTGGAGCAAGGCCTCGTTGAGCAGGATGAATCACGCCGCAAGCAGATCTACGATGAGATCCAGCGGTTGGTGGTCGACGATCTGCCGAGCTTCCAGATGGTGACGTTGAAGGGCCTCACCGCGTTTGACAGGCGTGTGACCGGCGTTTCCCCGGGCAAGGGCGGGGACATCCTCCAACAGAACAACATGCAGATTCTGGATTGGTCTCTGGCGCAGTAGGATGCGCCGATTCCTCGCGCGCCGTCTGTTGCAGTCTGTATTGCTGCTCTGGGTGTTGATGACGTTTACGTTCTGTCTGACGCGGCTTGCCCCGGGCGGCCCGGAATCCATGCTCCTCGAGCAGCCAAAGATTCAAAAAGTAGACCTCGATCGTATCCGGGCGCGCTTCGGCCTGGATGATCCCCTGCCATTGGCCTACGCCAAGTGGCTGGGCAACGTACTCCGTCTCGATTTCGGGATGTCCTACCATTATCTGCGCCCTCCGCTGGAAGTCATTGGCGAGCGAATGTGGGCGACGGTACAGCTCGGCGCGCTTGCCTATGCGATCGCCTTGATCGGCATTCCGTTGGGCGTGGCAGCGGCGCTGAACCGCGGACGACTCCCGGACATTTCCATTCGCGTATTCACAGTGATGTCGGACGCTGTCCCCAACTGGTGGATGGCGTTGGTGATCATCGTTGCGCTCAGCACTTTCGCGGGCTGGGTTCCCCGCGGACAGGGTACTGAAGGGCCACTCGACTGGTTCCGTCACATCATCATTCCCGCCGCGATTCTGGGGCTCGGCGGCATCGTCGGCTTCACACGCTACGTGCGAAGCCAGGTGCTCGAGGTGATTGGCCAGGACTACGTACGCACGGCTCGCGCCAAGGGGCTTACCGAGCTCGCCGTGGCTCGCGACCACATCCTCCGAAACGCGCTCCTGCCGCTCGTGACGATTTTCGGCGGCCTGCTGCCAGCGCTGATCTCGGGTGCCGCCCTGATGGAGGTGATCTTTGCCTGGCCCGGAATGGGGCGGCTCTACCTGGACGCTGCTCTGAGCCGCGACTATCCGCTGCTGCTGGCAATGATCACTATCGCGACGATCGCAACGCTGCTCGGTACGCTCTCGGCCGACGTGATGTACGGCTACGTTGATCCGCGCATTCGATACAGCTAGTGGCGTCCCTTGAAGACCCGCGCACAGCGGTAGTGATCAGCGCCGCCAGCTCGTGGGGCACCTACCGACGCGTCTGGCGGAAGCTGCGACGCGATCCGGTTACACTTGCCGCCGCTGCTCTGCTGGGCACCATCGTCGTGGTCACGTTGATGGCGCCCATCATCACTGGCTTGCTGCAGACCGATCCCGACCAGATCCTCCGCACGCCGACAGGCCGCATCGCTACGCTGGAGCCGCCCGGCCCGGGATACATTCTCGGGACGGACGATCTGGGGCGTGACGCCTTCGCCCGCCTGCTGCACGCCGGGCGCGTCTCGCTGGCTATTGGCTTCATGGTCGCGCTGATTTCGGTCCTGATCGGCGCCCCGGCCGGTCTGCTGGCTGGCTACTACGGTGGTCGCGTCGACGACGTGATCAACGCCTTTGTTCAGTTCGTGTTCAACGTCCCGTCGCTGTTTGTGCTGATCATCCTGTCAGTGGTTCTTCGACCGGATGTTACCGTGCTCGCATTGATCTTTGGGTTCTTCTTCTGGCCAGGTACGGCCCGACAGGTGCGTGGCGTGGTGCTCTCCGTGCGCGCCCTCGACTACATCGCCGCTGCTGAGGCACTTGGCGCCTCCGACTTGCGCGTTATTGCACGCCATGTGCTGCCCAACGTCGTCAACATCGTTCTGGTCGTGGCGGGTTTCGACGTGGCTGGCGCCATCCTCGGCGAATCAGCACTCAGTTTTCTCGGCTTTGGTGTGCAAGTGCCCATGGCGAGCTGGGGGAACATGCTCAGCGGCTCGCAGGACTTTCTCCGTCGTGCCCCCTGGCTCGTGTACCCGCCAGGAATCATGATCTTTCTGACCGTTCTGTCAGTCGTACAGCTCGCTGATGGTCTTCGCGACGCGTTCGACCCGCGAGTCTAAGAACCCCCTCCAACCGTTCTAGCCAGTTGGGGGAATCACCGCCCACCTCAACCTTCCCGTCAACGGGGAGGGTTGAGGTTGGCAATTGTGAGCGTGACCGAGCCTACGGGGCGGTCGGAGTGGTCGTCTCCGTCGGCATGGTCGTTTCCGTCGGCATGGTCGTTTCCGTCGGTGTGGTCGTTTCCGTCGGTGTGGTCGTCTCCGTCGGTGTGGTCGCTTCCGTCGGAGTGGTCGCCGCTGCCGGTACCGGCGACGCGGGCGAGGACGAAGCGACCGCGCTCGACCGAGAGACGGTCCCGCACGTGTTGAGCAGGATCGACACGGTATCGCCGGTGGCATTCGCGAGCACGAGATCTGGCCGCTTGTCCGCGTCAACGTCAACGATCTTGAGGCTCGCTGCGCTCTTGCCGCCCGTCAAGTTCACGGCCGAATCAAACTCGCCGTTCCCCCTACCGGTCAACACGGAGATGGTGTCCGCATCCTGATTCACCACGATCAGATCGAGTGTGCCGTCATTGTTGATGTCCGCTACTCCGAGCGACCCGGGCGTCTTGCCGACGTTGTAGTCCTTTCGCGGCTGGAACCGGGCGCCTCCGATCCCGATGAACACTGAGAGCGTGTTGGACTTACCGTTCCCGACCACGATGTCCGCCTTGCCGTCGCCATTGAAGTCGCCCCAGCCCACCGACGATGGCGCGGACCCGGTGCTCAGGTTCATCGCTGGCGCGAAGCGGGGCGCGTCACCGGTCCAGGCGAAGCTCTGGTTGCTCAGGCTGGCCAACACCTGGGTGCCGACGGACGTGGACAGTTGGGTCAATTTTTGGAGAGCCGTCGCTCCACTAGGAATGGTTGTCAATACGACCGCGCGGCAGTTCGTGCAAGGGGATGGGATATCGGAGGTGACGAGCGAGAACGATTTGTTCGATTCAACGAGCGAAGTCCGCGGGGGGCCCAGCAACACCGGGCCGACATTCGGAACCTGTCCAAAGAATTGCACTTCGACGGTTGTCGGGGCGCTACCGGCGTTGGTGACTCGCAACTCATTCGTCTGAACCTTCAAGCCGCCCAATTGAGCGGTGTCCGGGCTTCGGAACACCGGCAGGATCTGCTCAACTCGTCGATTCGGTCCTGGGGAGACCATGCCCCGAAGGGCATCATTCGATATGAGCGGAAGGGAGGGAACCGGGCCGCCCGGCGTAGCGCCAATGCCCGTCAGGATTGAAACGGAATCGTCATTCGTGTTAGCCACCAGCAGGTCTGCTATGCCGTCACCGTTCACATCGCCGACCGCGACAGCGCTAGAGGCCCACGCCGTGGTGTGAAGCGTCGGGTTACCGAAGGACCCTCCGCTTCCACGCAAGACGGTTACCGAGTTGTTCCCATCATTCGCGACGATCACATCGAGGCTGCGGTCGCCGTTCAGGTCGGCGAGCGCCAGGTCACTCGGATAAGCGTCCAGGCCGATAGTCCCCAGCGGCGTGAAGCTGCCGGACCCTGCCCCCACGAGGATTGAGAGAGACTTCGAGTCATGGTTCGCCACAACGAGGTCCAGTCGACCATCGTTGTTGATATCGGCTGTCTGAATGGCAATGGGCAACGACCCGACGCCAAATGCGGCTGGCATTCCAAAAATCGGCGGTGAGCCGCCCCGGACCAGGGCAACCTCGCCAGTCAAGTCGTCAGTAACGAGAGTGGCCCCGCCGTCGCCGGCGCCCATCAACACCGCAACGTTGTTCGACACCGCGGAGACGTTGCTGTTGACGGCGAGATCCAATCTGCCGTTCTTGTCGAAGTCTCCAAGCGCCACTCCGCGGTGGCTACCGGAAACCCCGACGTCGATCGCCGATGCGAAGCTGGGTGAAATGCATCTCCCAATCCCCGCGACCTCACCGGGCAAAACGATGACTCGCGTGTTGACTTGCCTGCCGGCGACGCCCGTGAAGGCGTTGGAGTCCGTCAGGACAGTCGTGGACGTGCCCGAAACGGGTGGCATGTCCGTCGCCATCGAGGTTGCCGGTGGGAGAACCCATGGCGACACGACCGCCGCGAGAAGCCAGAAAGCAACCATTGATCTGTGAGTTCGCACGAGCGCCTCCCAAACGATCTTCGTTGTTGTACTCTGCGCGGCTATCATCAGGTCGCTACCGAGCCGTAGTATACGGAAACGAGTGACTCTATCAAGCGAAAGCGCACGCTGGTCCAGCATCCGAGCAACGCTCAGGGTCTGGTAAAATGACCACCAGCACGATCTCGTCCGAGATGTCGCGACGAGGTCTTTTTATGTAAATCAAAACCCCGCTCGAGGCCCTGTGTACAAATCTGTTCCGCCGACTGTCGACTTCCCTGCGCTCGAGCGTGAGGTCCTGCGCTTCTGGGAGGACCATCAAACGTTTCTGAGGCTCGTGGAGCATAACCGCGGCCACGCGCGCTATTCGTTTATCGATGGGCCGATTACGGCAAACAACCCGATGGGTGTCCATCACGCCTTGGGCCGCACCTACAAGGACATCTACCAGCGCTACAAGGCGATGAAGGGGTTCGACCAGCGCTATCAGAACGGCTTCGATTGCCAGGGCTTGTGGGTCGAAGTCGAGGTTGAGAAAGCACTGGGACTGAACTCAAAGCGTCAGATCGAAGAGTACGGTCTGGATCGCTTCGCCGAGCGCTGCCGCGAGCGCGTCCTCACCTACGCCGACACCATCACGAAGCAGTCGATCCGCCTCGGTCAATGGATGCACTGGGACGACTCCTACTTCACGATGACCGACAACAACATCGAGCACATCTGGTACTTCCTGAAACGCTGCCAGGAGAACGGCTGGCTCTATAAAGGTTGGCGCACCATGCCGTGGTGCGCGCGCTGTGGTACGTCCCTTTCACAGCATGAGCTGATCGGGACCGACTCGTATCGAGATGTTATCCACCAGTCAGTAACGGTCAAATTACCCATTGTCGGCCGTCAGAACGAGCATTTCCTCGTCTGGACGACGACGCCCTGGACGCTCCCCGCCAACGTGGCCCTGGCCGTGCATCCGGACCTCGACTACGCCCGCGTCGAGGGGAACGGCGAGGTGTACTACCTGTCGGCCAAGACCGTGGAGCGCGTCTTGGGGGCCGTCCCTCACCCTAGCCCTCTCCCAGAGGGAGAGGGGACAGGC
>JAERMM010000145.1 GCA_016844585.1 Chloroflexota bacterium
CAGAAGCATCGGCGAGTTGCATGTCCCCGCTCACTTCCTTTTGCCCTCCGCGATCCGTCGCCGTGGGTCAGCAACACCTGATCTATGTTAAGTCCACGACAGCTTTACGGTTCCAGCCCTCGAGGAACGCCCGGGTCTCTCCAACGGGGTCATCAGTCGACGTCACGTAGGGGACAACCAGACGCGTGATGCCTGTCTCCAGGTATGGCTCTGCGCGCGCTCGGGCATCGCTGACAGAAGCCGCGGCTATGGTTGGCAACGCCTCCACCAGGCTGTCTGGAACCGCGGCCACGGCTGCGCGAAATCCGCCATCCCGATAGGCTTCGCGGACGTCGGCGGATTCCCCTTCGAATCCCATGTTCCCGATCATGTCCCGATAGTGATCTGCCAGGTTGTAGAAAGCCAGGACGTGCTTCAAGCGGTTCCGCGCTGTGGAGATGTTGTGGTTGATGCACACTCGCACCTTGGCGATGTATTCGAGACTGTCCGGATTTCGCCCGGCGTCGCTCGCGGCCTGCCGAACCCTCTGCACGATGGTCCTAATCGTGGAGCGATCCGCCATATTTATAAGGATGCCGTCGGCATGCCGGCCAGCGAGGCGTGTCATCTGCTCTCCAAGCCCAGCAAAGAAGATCGGCACCTTCGGGTAACTCGGTTTCCAGGAGAGCTTGAACGGGCTGGTGCTGTACACTCCCCCGCTGGCCTCAACGCGCTCGCCCGCCGCGACCGCTCGCACAATCGCCGCGTACTCGCGCATACGAGCTATCGGACGATCGAACGTAGCACCGTGCCAGGACGCCAGCGTCTGGTTCGAGACGCCGATGCCGATCAGCGCTCGGCCGCCAGACAGGTCGTTCAGCGTTGCCGCTTGAATCCCGAGTGTGACGGGACTGCGGCCGAAGACCTGATAGATGCCGGTTCCGAGCTTGATGGTGCTGGTTCGCATCGCCATCGCGGTGAGACACACTATTGGATCGTGGCTGTTCGACTCACCCTTCCAAGCAGCGTCGAAACCATTCTCCTCTGCGATGTGCGCCAGGTCCGCAATGGTAGTACCCGGATACACGACGCCCGAGTCGAAGTCGATGTCAAATTTCATCGGGGACAGGTTACCCTAACCCACATGGATTTGGTTTTTGTCCACGGGGCGGCCGACAGCGCGGCGGTCTGGGATCGGCAGATCGAGCATTTCGGCGGTCGTCATAGAGTGCTCGCGGTCGACCTCCCCGGCCATGGTGAACGGCTGGCTGAGAAGGCATTTCAGCACGTGCACGACAGCTCCGATGAGGTGCTGCGGCTCGCGGACCAGGAAGGATTGTCCGACCTGGTGCTCGTGGGCCATTCCTTGGGCGGCGCCATAGCTCTGACGGCGGCTATGCGGTCACCCAATGCGATGCGCGGACTGGTCCTGGCCGGCAGCGGCGCGCGGCTGCACATGGCGGCAGCCCTGATGGAGGTGGCCCAGGAGCGCGCTTCCCAAGCGCCGGGGGACCAGATCGTGGAGCGATTGATCCCCTTGAGCGAGGTTGTGCATCAAGCCTCGTTCGAGGTCAGTACATGGATCGCTGAGCGCTTCGGTAGGGCTACGGCGCGGGCGGTTTACGCAGATTTCCTCGCGCTAGATAGCTTCGACCTGATGGGGCGCATCGAGGAGATTGGACTGCCAACCCTGGTGATCGCCGGGGACCATGACCGGTGGACACCGCCGAAGTTCCAGCATTACCTCGCCGAGCATCTGCCGCGTGCACGCCTCGTACTGTTCGAAAACACGGGTCACTACCCGTTTGTCGAACAAGCTGCGCGCTTCAACGCCGAGCTTGAACAGTTCCTGACGGAGATTTAGTCCCGCCAGGCGTTCAGGAATGCAGTCGCCTCACCCACGCTGTCCTCGGTGACTGGAACGTAGGGGATGATGATTCTGGTGCCGCCCGCCTCCATGTACGGGTAGAGGCGGTCGCGCACTTCCTGGATTGAGCTCGCAGCCACCATGGGCACCGGCTCGCGGTTGCTGTCACCGCTTAACATAACATCTGGAATGGCCATTTGCGCAGCGCGGAAGCCTTCGTCGGTGAACTCCTTGCGCACGGCGGCAAGCTCGTTGGCGTAACCCATCCGCTCGAAGAGCGCGCCGTAGCCGGTGTCGTGGCCCGCCTGCCACTCGTTCGGGTCGGACACCATATAGAACGCCAGCACTTGCTTGAGTTTGTTGACGGCAATGCTTCGGTCCGGGTGCATGCATACTCGCACCTTGAAGATCTGCTCCAGCTTGTCCGCGTCGCGCCCCGCTGCCGTGGCGCTCTCGCGAACCCGCGCGACGATGTCCCGGACCATACTCGGGTTCGCCATGTTGATGACGACGCCGTCGGCGTATCGTCCCGTGAGGCGCGTCATCTGTGGGCCGAGCCCGGCGAAGTAGATCGGTACTTCCGGGTGCTTCGGTTGCCACGATAGTTTGAACACGCCCGTCTTGTAGAACTCGCCCTGGTAATCGAACTTCTCGCCGCGAGCGGTCTTGCGTACGATCTCGGCGTACTCCTTGATACGCCCCAGGGGACGTTCGAAGGGCAACCCGTGCCAGGACGCGATCGTCGTATTGGCCGTTCCAAGACCGAAGAGGAGTCGGCCATCTGAAAGATCGTTCAGCGTGGCGGCCTGAATCCCCATCGTGATGGGGCTGCGGCCGAACATGTGATAGACGGCAGTGCCCAGCTTGATGCGCTTCGTCCGCGCCGCCATCGCGGAAAGGAGAACGATTGGATCGGTGCTGTTCGACTCGCCCTTCCACACGGCCCCGAATCCCTTGTCCTCGGCGATCTCGGCGAGCCTGACGTCAGCCTCGGCTGGATAGAAGGCCCCCGAGTTGAACTCAACGTCGTATTCCATCGTCTCCTCTTAGCCGGGCTGCCATGAAGTCCCAGGGATCGGGTGCAATGGGACAAACTCGTAGGGTGGGCGCGGTCACGATACCGCCTACTCGCGAGCAGCGTCAACGAGGTCGATGCTAATATCTCGCGCTGAAGGTTGTCACGGTTGTCACCACCCCTGTTTTCTTGATTCGTGCCTGGCAGCAACAGGGTTTGGCCACCAAGCGGAGCGGAAATGGCAGTCAAAGAGGGCTGGAGGGGACGTTTTTACGAGGACTTCGAGGTCGGCGACGTCTACCGTTCACGGATCGGTCGGACCATCACGCAGGCAGACAATATCTGGTTCACCCTCCTTACCAACAATACGAATCAGCTGCATTTCAATCAGCACTACGCCGAGCGCACGGAGTTCGGCCGTCCGCTGGTAAACAGCGCGCTCACGCTGGCGATCGTCGCGGGGCTGGGCGTCTCGGACACGAGTGAGAACGGGTTCGCGCTCGGATGGGACGAGATCAAGCTGCCGAACCCACTGTTCGAGGGGGACACGCTCTACTCGGAGAGTGAGGTCCTCGAGAAGCGAGAGTCGCGCTCTAGGCCACAATGGGGCATCGTCAAGTTTCGCAGCAGGGGCATCAAACAGGACGGCGCCGTCGTGATGGAGTACAGCCGCAGCGTCATGGTTTGGAAGAAGGAGCATGCTCCGTCGGCGGACAGCTTCCCGGAGCCAAAGCTTGCCGACTAGCGTCCCCTCCTATGCCTGAGTCGGCTCTGACCGGCGTAAAGGTGCTTGCCTTCGAGCAGGCTGCCGCGGGGCCATTCGCCACCCACTTGCTCGCGGACATGGGCGCGGACGTCATCAAGATCGAAAGGCCCGGAACAGGAGACGTCGTTCGCGGCTGGGACCGGGCGGTGCATGGCCTCTCATCGGGCTACGTCTGGCTGAACCGACGGAAGCGCAGCGTCACCGTCGACGTGAAGATCGAGTCAGGTTGCCGTCTGTTGCAGCGCCTGGCCGAGCAGTCCGACGTGTTCGTCACGAACTTCACGCCAGGCGCTGCCGAAAAGCTGGGTCTCGGTTACGACGACCTGGAACTGCGCAATCCCGCCCTGATCTATTGCGCGGTGTCCGGGTACGGGCTCGATGGCCCCTATCGAGACGTCAAGGCCTACGATCTGTTGATCCAGGGTGAGGCGGGTGTCCTCGCCACCACCGGCTACCCGGGCATGCCAGCCAAGGTCGGGATCCCCATCTCCGACATTTCCGCGGGAATGTACGCCGCGCTGGCTGTCGTCATGGCGCTCTACCAGCGCGAGCGGACGGGTCGTGGGCAGATGATCGACGTTTCGATGTTCGAGTCGACCCTCTCGTGGCTTGGGTACTTCCCACATCACTACTGGCACCAGGGCGTTGAGCCGGAGCTTGTCGGGATGCGCCATCATTTCAACGTCCCCTATGGTCCCTATCTGGCGCACGACGAAAAGTACGTTAATCTGTCGGTGGCCAGCGCATCGGACTGGGACCGATTCTGCCGACTCGTCATAGAGCGGCCCGCCCTGCTCAATGACGAGCGTTTCTCGGACGGTCCGGGTCGTTGCGAGCATCGAGGCATTCTGGAGCCGCTGGTCGAGCAGGTCATCATGGAACGGGACTCTGACGAGTGGATCGAGCGGCTCAAGGCAGCCGACCTTCCGTGGGGACGGGTCCGTGGGATCGCCGAAGTGCTGGCTCACCCGCAGGTGGCGGCGCGGCGGCTCATCCGCGAGATCGATTCACCAGTTGGGCGCATTCCCACGATCGAGAGCGCCCTTCGCATGTCGGAGAGCCCCGTGGTGGAGGGTCCGCTGCCGTCTCTCGGGGGCGACACAGATGCCGTGTTGCGTGAGGCCGGTTACTCGGACGACGAGATCGCAGCGCTTCACGCCGAAGGAGCCATCTGAATTGGACTTCACCGTCTCCGATGAGCAGCGCGAGATCCGGGCGGCAGTCGCGGACCTGTGCGCTCATTACCCGGACGCCTATTGGCGCGGCCTGGATAAGCGTGGTGAGTACCCCGATGCATTCGTTCAGGCGCTTACTGAGGCTGGCTGGCTAGGCGCGCTCATCCCCGAAGAGTATGGCGGGGCGGGTCTGGGCATCAGCGACGCCGCGATTGTCCTGGAGGAGATCAACCACTCAGGCGGCAACGCGACCACGGCCCATGCCCAGATGTACATCATGGGGACGCTGCTGAGGCACGGATCGGACGAGCAGAAGCAGCGGTACCTGCCAGCCATCGCCAGCGGGAAGCTGCGCCTGCAGGCGTTCGGCGTGACTGAGCCCAACTCCGGCTCTGACACGACGCGCCTGGAGACCAAGGCCGAGCGCCGCGGCGACCACTACCTCATCAACGGGCAGAAGGTCTTTATCTCACGCGCCCAGCACACGGACATGATGCTCTTGCTCGCGCGCACAGCCGACTACGACGAGGCGCACAAGACCCGCGGGCTGAGCGTGTTCCTCGTTGACTTGAAGGGCGCCGTCAGCAGCGGCCAGCTCACGATTCGGCCGCTGGACATGATGATCAATCACCACACGACGCAGCTTTTCATTCAGGGCCTCGAGGTTCCGGTCGAGAACTTGATCGGTGAGGAGGGGGCCGGGTTCGGCTACATCCTCAACGGAATGAACGCCGAGCGCATTCTCGTCGCATCCGAGGCGCTCGGCGATGGGCGATGGTTCGTTGAACGTGCTGCGCGTTACTCAGGAGACCGAGTCGTGTTTGGTCGGCCCATCGGGGCCAACCAGGGGATTCAGTTTCCGATCGCGCAAGCGCATGCGCGGCTCGAGGCCGCTGACCTGCTGCGTTTCAAGGCTGCATGGCTCTTTGACCAGAATAGGGAGTGTGGCGCCGAGGCCAACATGGCGAAGCTGTTGGCCAGCCAGGCTTCCTGGGAGGCCGCCAATGCCTGTATGGACGCCCACGGCGGCTACGGCTTCGCGGCAGAATTCGACGTCGAGCGCAAGTTTCGCGAGACCCGATTGCTGATGACGGCGCCGATTAGCAATAACCTCGTCCTTACTTACGTTGGACAGCACGTCCTCGGCATGCCCAGGTCCTATTAGCGCTGAGTGCTCAGACCTGAGTGCTGAGCAGGCGCGCGGCTCCTCTCCACTACACTCTGCATTCATTGACCCCACAGGAGGCGCGGCCATGTCGGACCAGTCAGCACTCAGCACTCAGCACTCAGCATTCTTCCGCTCGTACATGTTCGTGCCTGGCAACAGCGAAAAGATGCTGACGAAAGCGATCAGCTTGCAGAATCTTGACCTCGCGATGTTCGATCTCGAAGACGGCGTGCCCCCAGGTCAGAAGAACGATGCGCGCGAGCTTGTGGCCACGATGCTCGGCCGCGCACCTGGAGGCCCGGTCCGCTTCGTTCGTATCAATGCGATTGGCACTGATCGGATGGAGGCGGACCTGCAAGCTGTCCTCGTGCCAGGCGTTGAAGGGCTTGCCCTGCCAAAGGTTGAGGACGCAGGTCAGGTGCTTCTCGTCGACCGAATCCTGGCCGCCCGCGAGCCTTCGCTCGGCGTTGCCCCGGGCAGCATCCAAATGCTCGTCGCAATCGAAAGCGCCCGAGGTCTGCTCAATGCACCGTCCATCGCGGCGTGCAGTCCACGCGTAATGGGCTTGATGTTCGGGGCTGAGGACTACGGCCTGGATCTGGGGCTGCCAACGAACCGTGAGGGTGAGGCTCGCGAGCTCCTCTATGCCCGGTCTGCGATGGTCGTGGCCGCGGCTAGCGCCCACGTGCAGTCAGTGGACGGAGTATGGCCCGAGATCCACGACTTTGAGGGGCTGAGGCGTGACGCGGTTCAGGCCCGACGGCTTGGCTTCAGCGGCAAGTCGACCTTTCACCCCGGACAGATCGACATCCTGAATGAGATCTTCAGTCCCGCGGAGGCGGACGTCGACTACGCCCGTCGAGTTGTTGAAGCTTTCGACGCTGCGCAAGCTGCTGGGCAGGGCTCGGTGGCATTTGGCGGCCAGCTTATCGACCTGCCGATCGTTGAGCGAGCACGCCGCGTGCTCCAGTTGCACGAGTCGCTGGCGGCGCCGTCCTCGCGTTGACCACCTAAACGGTGTGTTATTCAGGATGAACGACCTTCGACCTATAATTCGCACGGAGAGGCATCATGGCGCTGCGCATTCCAGCCCGTTTCAAAGCGGACGATATTTGGGACACCCCAGAGGACGGCAACCGCTATGAGGTCATCGACGGCCACTATGAGGTCATCGACGGCCAGCTTTACGTGAGCCCGCCACCCCTGGAGCCGCATCAAAACTGCGCACGGAACTTGTTCTTCTCCCTTGAAAGTCACGTGCGTGCCCAGAAGCTCGGCCGAGTCTATTTTGCGCCGCTCGCTGTCACGCTGGACGACGAGAACGCTGTTGAGCCCGATCTGGTCTATCTATCGAACGATCGATTCGGCATCATCAGCGAGCGGGGCATCGAAGGCGCGCCGGATCTGGTGGTCGAGATCCTTTCCCGCAGCACGCAGTCGCGTGACCGCGGGATAAAACTGCGTCGCTATGCGGGAGCAGGCATCCGTCACTACTGGATTGTGGATCCGCGCGCGCGCGCTATCGAAGCGTACGAGTTGCTCGGCGACGATTACGAGCTTGTTGGAACTGTCGCCTCTGGCCAAATATTCAGCCCCTCGTTATTTCCTGGCCTCGACATACCCGTCAACGACCTCTGGACATAACTGATCGCGAGCAACGCGCTGGCCCCTATCGGGAAAATGCAGCCGTCGCTATTGTTGTTGGGCCAAGACCGACCCGGGAACCCCTCTGACCCCCGCGGTGATCGACGGGACAGTCGCGCCATGCCCTTGAGGCGTGAGCCCTGGGCAATCGCGACCCTCGCGGGGTCGCGTATCGCGGATGAGATCGCCGCCAGCGGTCCAATGACGTTTGCACGCTTCATGGAGCTGGCGCTTTATGACCCGGACGTCGGGTACTACGAGCGCGCGGCTGCGACGCTTGGCCCCGACGGCGACTATCTCACCAGCTCGACGATCCACCGCGCCTTCGCCGCGCTGCTCACCTCCCAACTGGAAGAGATGTGGCGAATTCTCGGCCAACCGTCAATCTTCTGGCTGATCGAGGGCGGGCCAGGCACGGGGGCGTTCGCGGCCGGCGTACTGGAGACGGCCGCCGCGGCGTTCCCATCATTTCATCGTTCGCTCCACGTGGCATTGATCGAGCGCAGCGGTCGGCTCCGTCATAGGCAGACTGAGACTCTGGCAGTTTGGGAAGAGCGGGTGCGCTGGATCGACAGCACGCCATCGAGCTGGCGGCCGCTGGGGGTGGGGTGTGTCTTAGCTAACGAGCTGTTGGACGCGTTCCCCGTCCATCGGGTGGTGATGAGACCCGAGGGATTGTCCGACGGTTTGCCCGGCCGTTTGATGGAAGCCTGCGTCGACGTCGTGGACGGCCGATTTCAGGACATCGAGCTTCGGCCCACCACGCCGGCCCTCGCGAATCAGATCGCGGCCGGCGGCGGACATCTCCACATCGGGCAGAGCGGAGAAGTTAGTCTGGGCGCGCCTGGCTGGGTCGCCGCCGCTGCGGGCCTGATCGAGCGGGGCTACCTGCTGATAATGGACTACGGCGCCCCGGCCGGGGACCTGTACGGTGAGAGCCACCCGGACGGGACGCTGCGCAGTTTCTGGCGGCACACGATGAACCGGCAGCCGTACGACCGCGTCGGCGAGCAAGACATCACGGCGCACGTTGACTTCTCGGCGGTGACCCGTGAAGCGCAGCGAGCCGGCCTGTCATTGCTGGGCGCGACCAGCCAGCAAAAGCTTCTCGACCGTCTAGGGCTCACGCTCCTCGACGAGCGTCTCGAGCAGTTTGTGCCCGAACGAGCCGCGCAGCGGGCACATCGCGCAGCGCTCGGTCTGCTGTCTGATCCACTGGGACTCGGGAACGTAACGGCCGTTGCCTTTGGCAAGCAGGTCTCGGATGCACCGCTGGCCGGCTTCTCACGGACCAGTCCACTTGAACCCCAGGTACCCCCTTCTACTTGGGATCTGCCGTCGGGCATTGACGAGCTAGCGCTTGTCAAGAGTGGACTGCGGCCAACCCGATAGGCGTCATTCGGCGCGACTCTTACGAGTTGGACTGGATGGTGGTTGTTGCTCGGTGGCCGCTTCGCTCAGCGCGAACCAGTAGAAGGAGTGAGGTCCCAGCGTAATGAAGTAGGGCGCGTCGCCGACAGGCGGAAACGGCGTCGCTCCAAACATCTCCGTAGGGACTCTGCCTCTGAACTCCGAGAGATCTAGCTCTGCGTACTGCGCGTAGCGTGAGAGGTTGGCCACAACCAGAATTGTCTCCGCTCCATAGCGGCGCACGAAAGCAAGAATCCTGCGGTTCGCCGGAGCGAGAAAGTCCAGTGACCCGCGACCAAAGGCCTGGTGTCGCTTTCGCAGTGCGATGAGGCGTTTCATCCACCAGAGGAGCGACTGCTGATTGCGCTGCTGAGCCTCCACCTGCACCGTTTCGTAGTGATACTCGGGATCGACGATCGGTCGCTGATAGAGGCGCTGAGGGTTTGCCCGCGAAAAGCCGGCGTTGCGATCTGCGCTCCACTGCATTGGCGTGCGTACTCCATTGCGGTCGCCAAGGTAGATGTTGTCGCCCATGCCGATCTCGTCGCCGTAATAGATGACCGGCGTGCCTGGCAGCGAGAACAGCAGGCTGTTCATCAACTCGATGCGGCGGCGGTTGTTGCCCATCAGCGGCGCCAGGCGGCGTCGAATTCCCAGGTTGATGCGTGCCTCTGGGTCGGTGGCGTACACGCGGTACATGTAGTCCCGCTCTTCGTCGGTGACCATCTCGAGGGTTAGCTCATCATGATTACGCAAGAACATCGCCCACTGGCATTCGTCCGGAACCGGCGGAGTTCGGGTCAGGATCTCGACCATCGGATAGCGGTCTTCCATCCAGATCGACATAAACATGCGAGGCATGACGGGGAAATGAAAGGCCATGTGACACTCGTCGCCCGATCCAAAGTAAGCGGCCGCGTCCTCCGGCCACTGATTCGCCTCGGCAAGGAGCATACGATCGGGATATCGGGCAGCCACGTGTTGCCGAAGTCGCTTCAAGACGGCATGGGTCTCGGGTAGGTTCTCGCAGTTGGTGCCGTCTCGCTCGTGCAGATAGGGCACTGCGTCCAGCCGAAGGCCGTCCACACCCATGCGAAGCCAGAAGTCGACGACCTGGCGCATCGCTCTCCACACCCGTGGGCTATTGAAGTTCAGGTCCGGTTGGTGTCCGTAGAAGCGGTGCCAGTAGTAGGCGCCGGCTTCCGGGTCCCAGCTCCAGTTCGAGCGCTCGAAGTCCTTGAAGATGACACGGGCGCCCTGATAGCGCTCAGCGGTGTCGCTCCATACGTAGAAGTCTCTCCACGGCGTGCCCGGCAGAGCGCGCCGCGACCGTTGGAACCACGGGTGTTGGTCGGAGGTATGGTTCAGCACCAGCTCGGTGATGACGCGGATGCCACGGTGATGTGCTTCGCGCAGAAACCGCCTAAAGTCACTCATCGTACCGTACGAAGAGTGAATCGCCGCGTAGTCGGCGATGTCGTACCCGTCGTCCTTCAATGGCGATGGATAGAACGGCAGCAGCCATATCGCCGTGATTCCAAGATCACGAAGGTAGTCCAGCTTCTCCGTCAGGCCAGGGAAGTCGCCGAGCCCGTCGGCGTTGCTGTCGTGGAACGCGCGGACGTGGAGCTCATAGATGACGGCGTCCTTGTACCAGAGCGTCGCCACCTCGCGGTTAGGCTGAACCATGGGCTCTGCACCAGCGGTCGAGGAATAGAGTGCCCGCTATGGGCAACGCGGTGAGCAGGATCGAACGCAAGTCGTGATGGCTAACGGCCGCCCCGATAGCGTCTCGCGGTTGGCGGAGGCGGCGCAGCCTGTTCCGTGCTTCCAAGAAAACTCTCGCCCTCCCGACCAATCATCGCCAGGAAAACCTGGACCAACGATGGGTCGAAGTGCGTACCGGACAGCCGCACGATCTCCTGGATCGCGTCGCGCGCTGTCAGGGCCGGTCGGTAAGGCGTTGGGTGCAGCATGGTCTCCATCGCGTCCGCGAGCGTGAGGACGCGTGCCGCGATCGGGATGTCGTTTCCGGCCAGGCCCGCGGGGTAGCCTCGGCCATCCCAGTGCTCGTGGTGGCTGTGGACGGCATGAAGCACGAGCTCCGATCGGTTGAAGTAGTCGATCATCTTGGCTCCCGCGCGCGGATGAACCTGTATCGCTTCGAACTCTTCGGGCGTGAGTGGCTCAGGTTTGTAGAGAATCGCATCCGGTAATGCAAGCTCGCCCACATCGTGAAGCAGGGCAGCCAGGCGCAACTCCTCGATCGTATCGTCGCTCCATTCCAGCTCGCGGGCGATCGCCATCGCAAACCGGGCGCACTCGTCAGCTTGGCCTCTGCTCCCCGGCCGTCTCGCTTCGGTAGCTGCCAGCAGAGCTTCCGTCGCGGCCGAGCGCAGCTCGGCGACCGAGGTCGACGCCTCAGCGGTCAGACGCAAGCGAGCGACCTCGCGGCCAATGACGTCCGCCATAAGCTGGTCATCGGCGCGGAAGCCGCCCTTTCGGTTCACGGCAAACAGGGTCCCCCCCGGCCCGGATACGTCGGGAACGGGAGCCGCCACCAGGCTGTCCAGCCGCGGTGGATACTGATCTGGCAGACCACGCGTCCCGAGGTCGTCACGGCGGCCGAAAATCCTGGCTTCATGAATACCAAGCAGGCGACTCACGAGCGTTTCGTCGGACGGCGGCGGCAGGCGATCCACCTGCCTCCCTTCGCCGGCAATCGTGTACAAGCTTGCGCCGCCGTTCGGTTCACGGATCATCAGCCCCGCGATGGAGCATTCGGCATATGCGGCCAGGGCGCTTGCAGCTCCGTAGTAGAGATGTTCGGCGTCGACTCGACCGGCGGAATCAACGTCCGACATGGCTTTCCGCCCACTCCCGAGCAACCGTCCCATCGGATCATCCCTGCTCCCCTGGTTGGGTGCCAACGTGGCTGCGCGAGCAAGGACCGGCAGTAGCGCCACCGCGGCGATGACGAGGGAATCCCGCTCTGAGAGAGGAAGCTCAAACGTGGATATGAACCGCGTGGCAAACATTGCGACCGCTATCAGCAGGCTAAAGGCAAATGTGTCGAACACCACGAACCGTCGAATCCCAACGCCG
>JAERMM010000146.1 GCA_016844585.1 Chloroflexota bacterium
CTGCTCGAGATGGCGGGCGACGTCGAAGGCGCGATCGCGCACTACCGGTCGGCCGCCGGCCGGACGACCAGCCTGGCGGAGCGCATATATCTCACGACGCAGGCCGCCCGCCTCGGCGCCGGCCACGCGTGAGGGCCGCCCGCCGCAGGGCCGACACTCAGCGCGGAACGGCTGGCCATACCCATGGCGCACGCGCCCTTCTCGTAACGCTCAATGAGCTGCCTCACCCACGCTTTCGCCCGGCAATGACGGTGGCAGCCCGAACGGCACGAACAGCCTGGTGTCGGTAAACGACGCGATCTCGCAGATCGCGTCTCCGTCGATGCGCAGCAGCATCATCCCGAAGGGATCGAAAGTGTCTGCCCGCTCGCCCTTGTGGTAGACGGCGAAGCCGGGATGCCGGTTGCCGCGCGTGGGTACCAGCTTCAGGAGGCCACGCCACTGCGGCGAGAATGGATTGGCATCCAGGAACCGAGCGATGGCCGCTCGACCACAATACCAGGAGGCCGCTGGCGGCATGGTGAGCGTCGCATCTTCCTTTAGTAGTGCGACGAGGGCGGAGGCGTCCGCCGCGTCCCAGGCGGCCAGGTACCGCTCTACGAGCGATCGCTCCACCGACTCAGAGGCCGCCTGCATGCGCCACCCCTCCGGGCGCTCGGGAGCGCGCTGCTTCAGCGTCGCGCGAGCCCGCTGCAGAGCGCTGTTGGCGGAAGCCACCGAGGTTTCCAGCAGGGCGGCGGTCTCCGCCGCGCTCCAGCCGAGAACGTCGCGCAACAGCAGCACGGCCCGTTGACGAGGCGGCAGGAGCTGGATGGCGGCGAGGAAGGCGAGCTCTACGGCCTCGCGCGTCTCATAGATCGCATCGGGTCCGGGCACGTCGTCGGGAAGCTGTTCGATCAGCGAGTCCGGATATGGCTCGAGCCAGGTCGCCTCCGCTACCGGCGGCCCGTGCGGACCAACGGCATCCTCCGCTGGTCCGTGGTCGGTTGGTCGAATACGGGCACGGCGACGGGACACGGCATCCAGACAGACGTTGGTGGCGATGCGATAGAGCCAGGCGCGAAGCGGCCCGCGCGCCATGAATCCGCCCCTTCCCCTCCAGGCCCGCAGGAGCGATTCCTGGACGAGATCGTCGGCGTCAAGCAGCGATCCGGTGATGCGGTAGCAGTGCAGATGCAATTCTGCGCGATACCGCTGGATCGCTTGCTGAAACTCACTCTCTGGGACGGATTGCGGCGCGATCTCCACGATAGCCCCCTTCAGCGACGGCCGTGCGAGCGATGAGTTTCGCCCGGCCGGGCAGTCTTACTGAGTGACTCCGGTTCTCGTGGTTGGAGAGCCTGGAAGACTCAAGTGGCCGTCTGCCAACGGTCGAAGAAGGGGGGAGACCTCGGTCGGCTCGGATGTCCCAATTGTCGCATACAGGCGCTGAATTTTGAAGGAGTAAGAACCAATGGAAAACGTCGCGTTCTTCCGCCAGCTCGTCTCCGAGGCCCGAGAGTTCTTCGAGGGCACAATCGCCGATGTCACAGCGGACGAATTCACCTGGGAACCCGGGGGGCGGGCTGTCCCTATCGCCGCGCACTACGCCCACGTTGTCGTCGCCCAGGACAGAGGCCTGCACAGACTCTTGCTGGGCACATCCCCACTCGCGGCCGGTGAGATTGGCGCAAAGGCTGGGATTCAAGAGATGCCGCCGTTTGGGCAACCGTGGGACGAATGGGCACATCGCTCCAAGGCGAATCTGCCCGGAATGCGCGCGTACGCTGCGGTCGTCTACGCCGCGTCGGACCAGTACTTCGGCGATCTGGCGGATGCCGACCTGCGCCGACCCGTGGACCTCTCCCAAGCAGGCTATGGGACGCAAACCGCGCAGTTCGTGCTGGTGAACGGCTGGATCGCGAACGTCCACATGCACTGCGGCGAGATTTCCTGCATCAAGGGGCTGCGAGGGCGTCAGGGGTATCCGGCGTAGGCAGCGGCACCGCCGCCGGCTGACTCCAAAGAGGTCGCAAGAGAATTACTTGCATCGGGGATAGTGCATCACCGACTCGACGCCGTGCGGGCGCACCTGCTGGAGATGGCGGGCGACGTCGAAGGCGCGATCGAGCACTACCGGACGGCCGCCGGCCGGACGACCAGCCTGGCGGAGCGCAGATATCTCACGACGCTGGCTGCCCACCTCGGCGGCCACCGCGCGTGATGGCCCGTCCTTGAGCAAGACGATGTTGGTCCTATCAGTAGGGCGCATCCAGACCCGTGAACATCGGGAAGTGCTTGACGTTTCGGGTCCAAAGGCGGGCGCCGAGGCGTTCCACCGTAGCGGCGATGACGTAGTCGACCGGATCGATCCCCGGATGGGACCGCAGGTAACGGTTCGCCAGCCGACCAGCGCTTTCGGCGAGTCCATCATCGACCTCGATCCAGTCGAGTAGATCGAGTAGTTGCCGCGTGCGGCGTGCCTCGGACAATCGCATCCCCGCCAGCACTTCGACCTTGGTGAGGACCGAAGCCACGAGGTGCTCTCCCCCCTCGGCGGCTTGACGTAGCGCCACTCGAGCCAACTCATTGCCGCGGAGATGGTCGATCAGTACTGATGTGTCAATGACGATGGTCACGCGCGTCCGAGCCGCGCGGCGAGACCACGGCGGAGTCCTTCTACATATGCGGCCCCGTCGTAGTCGCGATCAGTCCAACTGCCGAAGCTCTCGTCGATGGCAAGAAGGATTTCGTCAGGGCCCAACGCGCCCAACGCCTGATCGACGGCCCGGCGCATGAGCTCGGCCAGCGGCAGTCCAGTGCGGCCGGACTCTCCCAAAAGGCGGCTGTATTGTTCATCCGTCAGCGTAATCTGGGTTCGATGGCTCACGATGTAAGTCTACATCAGGGGTGCGCCTCACTATTGTGACGTGGATGGCTCGCAATAGGTGCGTATCTAACAACAGGCTGCCTGGGATCACAATTGTGGGGCGCACCCCATCAGGTGCGTTCTTGACAAACAGAGGCCGGCGCCTGATGGCGACCATCGATTGCACCTGACGAAACGGACGCCTTTCGTTCTCGAGCCTGATAGACGGGAACGGAGTCAATCAGCACCCGCCGAAAGCGGCCTTGTAATTGCACGGAGACCTC
This sequence comes from Chloroflexota bacterium, assembly GCA_016844585.1. Classification (GTDB taxonomy): domain Bacteria; phylum Chloroflexota; class UBA6077; order UBA6077; family SHYK01; genus JAERMM01. The sequence continues at coordinate 3,133 of JAERMM010000146.1, forward strand.
GCCAGAGAGGGAGCCAAGCGCTACAATGTAGCGCATAAGCACTACAAGAGGATAACGTTCGATGGCCCGACCAACTTCCTTTCGGCTGCCTGGCGCCTTGCTCGATCGTCTTAGTGATGAGGCGGCTGCGCGTGGGATGTCAGTGACCGCGCTGGTGGCCACGGTGCTGGACGAGGGGCTCAAGACCAGCCCCTTCCCAGGTATCGTCTACCGCGACGGTCCGACCGGTCGGCGCGCTGGGCTAGCGGGCGGCCCGGATGTGTGGGAGATCGTACGTGACCTCAAGCACGTCCAGGGACCGGGTGAGCAGCGGGTACAGGCCCTGGCGCAGCAAATCGGTCTGCCCGCCCAGCGGATCCGTCTGGCCCTCGCCTTTTACGCTGCGTTTCCCGAAGAAATCGAGGAGCGGATCGCCGCTGACGAACGCGCCGCGGCGCGGCTCCGTGTGCTCATCGATCAGCGCAACCGCCTGCTGGCGACGTGAGATGGCTGCTGGACGAGATGCTTCCGCCTGCGACGGCTGGGGAACTGGTGCGGCTAGGGCACGACGCTGTTTCAGTGCGCGATGTTGATCTAGCCAGCTCGAACGATCACGAGGTATTCACCTACGCTGTGTCCACCCAACGCATGGTGGTCACAGAGAACTTCGCCGACTACGCTGATATCGTTGATCGGCGGCTAGGCCGGGACGAGCGGTGTGTCCCCGTCATTTTCGTGCGCAAGTCCGCTTTTCCAGGCGGTGGCGCTCTTCCAGCCCACCTGGCGGCCCATCTCGACCAGTGGGCGATCGCGCATCCCGAGCCCTACGTTGGCTTGCACTGGCCATGACCAGCGGTTCGTGGACCAGCTATGGCGCCCAACACGGCTCCGATGGTCCCTACACCCGCTCCCGCAGGTAGTGCGGAGCGGAAGTCGCCTGTCGGGTTCCGGTCGATCCGACTCGGCGGCCATTGTACCGGCAGCCAGGCGGCTTCAAATCTCGACCCGAGCCACCGGGTTATCATGATCATCGTCATTCCCCCCAAGGTCACCGCATGAGCAAAGACACCGGGTCTGGTGGCGGCGTCTACACGCGCCAGAATTTCCTCTCCATGTACCTTCCGTCTATCACGCTTGCCATCGGCACCGGGATCGTCATTCCTGCGCTGCCGGTCTACGCCCGAAACTTCGGCGTCCCGTTCGAGGTGGCGTCGCTTGTTCTCGTAGCCCAGCAGGTTGGCACGACGCTGGCAAGCCTGCCCGCCGGACTGCTGATGGACCGTTTCGGTCGGCGAAAGGTTGTGCTGTCCGGTCCCGTCGTTCTCGCCCTCTCATCCTTGCTGATGGTCACGGCCCAATCGTTTCCCGAGCTGCTTGCCTACCGCTTTCTGGCGGGCGTGGGCCAGCAGATGTGGCACCTCGGTCGCCTCACGATCATTGCCGACACCGGGGCGGACCGGGAGCGCGGCCGCCAGATCACGACGATGAGCGCCATGGAAAGCTCTGGTCGGCTGCTGTCGCCGGCGCTCGGCGGCTTCCTCGCGGCCTACTGGGACATCCGCGCGCCATTCGTGATCCACGCCATACTGTGCCTGATCGCCATCATCCCGAGTTTCAAACTGATCCGTGAAACGGCGCCCCATCTCGCAGCGGGGGCTGCGCGGACGGTACAGAAGACAGCCGACGCGGGTTGGGGAGCGCTTTTTACCTTTGCCGTGGTCATCTTCTTCGTAGCCCAGTTCCTGGCGTCGCTTACCCGGGGACCGATCTTCTCCGGCCAGATCAACCTGTACGGCGCCTATATCTATGACCTGGGCCCCGAGACCATCGGCCTGCTCGCCACAGCCGTCACAGCAGTTAGCATTCCGATCGGCCTCGCGTCCGGCTGGATCATGGACAAATACGGTCGCAAGGCAACCCTGGTCCCCGGCTTTCTTTTACTGACCGTTGCGCTCGTGTGCATTGCCGTGACCGCCTACGTCGATGTGCCGTTCGAGGTATTCATCGCCGCCTACCTGGGCGTTCATGCCTCCAACTCGATCACTGGCGGCAATATGCAGACGCTGGGATCGGACATCGCGCCGACAAACGCGCGCGGACGCTTCTATGGAGTCTGGCAGACGCTGGGAAATGTGGGGTCCCCGATAAGCACGTCCCTGTTCGCGGTGCTCTCGGCGACAGTCAGCTACTGGGCTGCATTCGGCGCCATCGCGCTTATGGCGGCTGGCACAGCGTTCATTCTCGCGACCCTGGTGCACGATCGGCTCCGCGATAAGCCAGCGACGGCGGTGGCATCGGCCGCATAGCACGGATCATTGAGAAGTGACGTGGAACGATGGAAGGTTGTCACGGCTGTCGCGGTTGTCACGTACCCTTTTTTTCGTCGGATCCGACCACGCGCTACCATAGGAGCCGATAAACTCAACGGGCGAGAGCCAGAACACGGAAACGGAGGTTTCGAATGTCAACCGTCAGCGCACACACGTTCCTTCACGTCGGGATCCCGGCAAACGACCTGGCGGAGTCCAAACAGTTCTACATGGATGTCCTCGGGCTCAAGGTGACCAAGGAGTCGACCGGCAACTACGGCAACGCGCCCGTTCGCCTGCACTGTGGTGACGGCGGAGGCGTCGCCGGGCAACAGGTCGTGCTCTTCAAGCGTCCGCGGCCCATCGACCGCGACGCAATCGCCGAGGACGGCGACGCCCACCACGCGTTTGTGGTTTCGGTAGAGGAGTTCGACGCCGCGCTGGTGAAGTTCAAGGAGCTGGGCATCTTCCATCGCGGGCCCATCGTATGGCCAACCTCGACCCACCGCACGCTGTACTTCTTCGACCCGGCTGGCAACTACCTGCAGCTCGCCGACGACGTCGAGGACTAGCCTCAATGGCAGCTAACGTTCAGGGTGTCCCGAGCATCATCGCAAATGACACGAGCTACCGGACGCGAGATGGCCTGACCATCGAGGCGCATCTCGCCCATCCAGATCGGCCGGGCCTGCACCCGGCGGTCGTCGTGCTTCACGCGCGCCGTGGCTTGCTGCCGTTCTTCAAAGACGTCGCCGATGATCTGGCCCGGGAAGGGTTTGTCGGCTTTGCGATCGCCTGGCAGACGCGCGTACCGCCAAACGACGAGAACATCATGCCCACGGACCAGAGCATCGTGGACGATCTTGCAGATGGCGTTGCCTTCCTGCAGACCCAGCCTTTCGTCGACCCGCAGCGGATCGGCATCATGGGCTACTGCGCCGGCGGGACGATCACCTATCTCGGACTGTCGAAGCTCGACGTGTTCAAGAGTGGCGTGCCGCACTACGGCGCGACACATGGCTCACGGGAGTCGAGAGCCATCTCGGAGGATGGCAAGCTGCCAACTGCCATCGAGCTGGTCGACCAGGTCACCGCGCCGCTGCTGATCGTCGGCGGCGACCAGGACCGCGCCGTTCCCCTCAAAGGCGTGTACGAGTATTGTGAGAAGCTGCGAGCCCGCGGCGTTGACTGCGACGTCGCGCCCTACGAGGGCGCCGGCCACGCATTCACTATCAAGGGCGGCAATTCGTACCTAGAAGCCGCCACCGAAGACGCCTGGCGCAAAACAGTGGCGCACTTCAAACGGACGCTGATGAGCTGAGGCCTGAATCGCAGGAGGAAAACGGCCATGAGCTGGAAACTGTCACCTCTCGTGATTGAAATGGGGCTATTCTTCCTCACCGTGGCTTGTGTAAATCCTAGCGACCAGGCGGCAGTGAGCGGCGGCCGGTCGCCGGCGCCGGATGAAGCACCGCGCACGAAATCGATCACCATCGGCGTCGCCAGCGGCGTGCGCGCGATGGCGGCAATGGGTGTCGAGACTACTACCACTGGCGGGTGGAGGTCCGTCAACGAAGTGCACTCGAACGCCCTCACCACCTCGGATACCGCCGTTCGGAAGCCGGTCCCTCGGCTGGCCGAGCAGGTCCCTTCGCTCGAGGACGGGA
>JAERMM010000398.1 GCA_016844585.1 Chloroflexota bacterium
GCGAATGCCGAGTGGCACGACGGAGCGCCCGTCACAGCGCATGACGTCGTGTTTACCCACAAGCTCACTCTGGATCGCGAAGTTGAGGTCTTTCGAGACCCACGTCCCGGCTACCCGCTTATCGAGAGCATCGAGGCGACCGACGACCACACCGTCGTGACTCGTTGGATTCAGCCGCACATCTGGGCCGATTTCGCCTTCAGCTTTGCAGGGGACGGCACCGTTTTGCCTCAGCCGCGTCACATCCTGGAGCGCCCCTACAACGAGGACAAGGCCTCGTTCCTCGACCTGCCGTACTGGACGACTCAGTTCATCGGCAGCGGCCCCTACAAGCTGCGCGAATGGGTCAGCGGCAGCCACGTGATTCTGCAGGCCAACGACCGCTACGTGCTGGGACGACCAAAGATCGACGAGATCGAGGTCCGGTTCATCGCAGACACCAACACCCTGGTGGCGAACATCCTGGCTGGGGCCATTGACGTGACAATTGGGCGGGCGATGTCGCTCGATCAGGCGGACACGATCGTCGAGCGCCTTCCTGGCGTCGGAGTCACTCTCGCGCCGATCGGCGCTCAGACAGCATACCCGCAGTTCTTGAACCCGACGCCGGCGATCCTTCTCAACGTGCAGTTCCGCCGTGCCCTGTGGCACGCCATCGACCGGCAGCAGATCGTCGACACCTTGATGAAAGGCCGAACGACCGTTGCGCACACGTTCATTAACCCGGCCGAGGCGGACTACCTCGCTATTGAGCCAAACATCGCCAAGCACGACTACGACCCGCAGCGAGCCATCCAACTGATCGAGGGCGTCGGCTTGCGAAAAGGGGCAGACGGGATCTACGCGGACGCGGCAGGCGTGAAACCAACCGTCGAGGTTCGGATCGGCGGAGCAGGCGGTGAAAAGCTGCTCCTGGCCGTTACCGGCTACTGGCAGCAGATCGGCGTCAGCGTCGACCCGGTGATCGTGCCGCCGCAGCGGACCAGCGACGTGGAGTACCGCTCGAACTTCCCTGGCTTCGAAATCGTTCGCCGCGGCAACTTCCGTTTCGACCTCACCGGCACACTTGGGAGCGCTGGGGCCCCACTTCCGGAGAACCGCTACATCGGCAACAACCGGGGCAGGTACCAGAACGTCGATCTGGACGCGCTTTTCTACGACTACCATCGCACGGTCGCCGCACGAGAGCGATCTGACCTCCTGGCCAGGATCGTCCGGCACGTGTCGGAGCAAGTCGTGATCCTCGGCCTCTACAACGACATCGAGCCGACGGTTTACAGCGCTCGGCTGCACGGCGTGCAGGGGAAGTTCGAACGCAGCACGCAGGTCTGGAACGTTCACGAATGGGAGGTGGACTGACGTGCCTTCCAAGCGGCCAGTCAATCGACAGACAGCTCTGATCCGTTCCCGCTTCGTGCTGGAGACCGCTTCTGAGCTGGTGGGCGATGACAATTGGCCGTACAAGCAGGCGGTCGTCTATTTGCGCGAGCAGGGCGCCGATGGCTGGAAGATCGGCCTCTTCGGCAGCGACGCACCCGATGGCATCGAAGACGTGACTTCGGGCCGCGTGCAGGTTGCCATTGTCAACCCGAGCGTGACGCTCGCCATGGCCTACCGTGGCACCGGGTCATTCAAGCAGCCACATCCATGGCTGCGCGCGATTTCCGTGCTGCCACAGTTCGACCAGCTCGGCATGGCCGTCGCGGAGAGCACCGGGCTCACATCGCTGGCGGACATCCGCGACCGCCGCTATCCGCTTCGGATCAGCATGCGCGGGCAAGCGGACCACAACGTGCACCGGGTCTGCACCCAGGTGTTCGACGCCATGGACTTCTCGTTCGAGGACATCGTGTCGTGGGGCGGCGAGGTCCGCTACGACTCCGAGCTGCCGAATGGGCCCAATCGTATCGGCGCAGTGGAGCGCGGCGAGATCGATGCCATCTTCGACGAAGCCACGACGATGTGGGTCAATCGCGGGCTCGACCTCGGCATGCGATTCTTATCGATCGACGACTCATGCTTGCGTCAACTGGAGGATGTCGGCTTCCGCCGTGTTGCGATGCCTCTGGATGACTTTCCGAAGATGCCGCGGGACGTCTGGACGGTCGACTTCAGCGGCTGGCCCGTCTTCACGCGCGAGGAGGTCCCCGACTCCATCATTCGAGCATTCTGCGAGGCGCTCGAAATCCGCAAGGACCGCATCCCATACTGGTACGGCAGCGGACCGCTGCGACTAGACCTGATGTGCAAGGACACACGCGAGGGCCCGCTGATGATCCCGCTCCATCCTGCAGCCGAGGCCTTCTGGCACGAACAAGGGTATCTCTAGAGTTTTCGGGTCCCTCTCCCTCTGGAAGAGGGCTAGGGTGAGGGTTCCCGCAGTCATTGGCCCAAGGGCTCCGCCGAAACGCACGAGCTATCATGAATGAGTCGGCTCCCCTCCGAGAAACCGCTCATGGAGATCACCCAGGTGGGCCCCGGAAGAAGCTTCTGAGCATGGCGAATGAATTCCGCCTTGGTCTGGGCAAGCAAGATATCCTTGACGGTGACCAGCGCTGCACGACGCCGCACTTCGCCGAGCCACACCTGATCATCGCCGAACCGCAGATCGAGTTCGATGTCCGCCGGTTTCCCCAGAACGCTGCCTCCGGCGTCGTACGACATCGCACTGCTTACGGTGCTGACGTGCGGAAGCACGATCCAGGGCTGGTTGGACCCGAACCTGCGCCCAGCGACGCGCTGGCCTGCGAAGCTTCGGCACAGGTCGCGCAGAT
>JAERMM010000147.1 GCA_016844585.1 Chloroflexota bacterium
GGATGGCAGGAAGTAGTACCGCGTCCCTACGTCAGGGATGGCCAGTAGGTTCCACCTGCTGGGGGTGGTGGCCGTGACCTGTGGGTCGGCAAGCGCCCCGGCTAGCACGAGCGCGGCGAACAGCATGAACAGGCGCAGCTCTCGGGTTGCGCATATCGCGCCGTAGACGAACACCGCTGCTCCGACGGCGGACGCCAACAGCGGCAGCCAACCGTAGCCCTCCTCAATGATCCAGCGATATCCAACGGTCCCGATCATCGTACCCAGCACCACCTGCCCGCCAACGACTCGGGCGAGCCCCTCGATTGAAGGGCCGAGCGGCCCGCCAACCCGCGTGTCGGGCGCTACCGCGAGGCTCACGATCTGGACCGTTGCCATGGCCGCCACGACGAGGACCATGGTGAGGCCCCACCGGGTGCGCCGAGAATTCCAGGTTAGCGCTGCGATCGGGGCGAGCAAGATGCAATACAGGCCGCTTACCCCAGACAGGAGGAGAACGCCGACGTCGAACGCCCGGGCTCTCATTGATTCTCCTCGGGCCGAGAGAATAATCATGGCTGCGAGCAATGCGAGATGCGAGTGGGCATTGGTGATGTTGACGTGAATCTCTCCCGAATTCGGGATGGCGAGGTAGAAGAAGGCAAGCAACCACCGCGCAGTAGTGGACGGGATGACCGGTGCCATGCGCGGCGAAACGAGCAGGACGGCAGGGGCCGCCTGGACGAACATGGCCACGATGTTAAACACGTAGGGCGCCGCCCCAAGCGGAAAGAGGAGTGAGAGCGCCGCGGTGAGCCGCGAGATCGTCTGAAAGTAGCCATCCCGTGGCAGCAACGCGGCGTGCACCGGGCCTATCAGGTGGGCGTCCGCGTACCAGAACTTGCCGTCCTCGGCCCAGAACTGTGCGTCGAATACCGCGTCGGGACGATGGGAGATCGTGACGGCGATGGCCGCGACGAGAGCAAACAGGAGAACGGCCAAACCCGGGATCTTGATGGAGGTCGAAGTAAGGTGAGTCCGCAAAGCCAGCGCCGCCTTGAGGGATTCAATAGCTCGCCACTTCCCGGGCAGAGGTAAGCCGTCGGCGATCCTGATCACGCCGCACCGCAATGCAGAATGACGTCGTTCAGCTCGGTGCGGGCGAAGGGATCATCCTCGACGGAGCGGCAATCCTGCAGCGCTTGGAGCGCTGACGGCGGCAGATCAGCAAACTGACCGAGGGCCCACGCAGCGTGTCCGCGGATGATTGCGTCGGCGTCGTCGAGCGCGCCGATGAGCGCCGAAATGCTCTCGGGCTCATGCAGGTTGCCCATCACGACGGCGGCGTTGCGCAGGAGCCCCTGCCGTTTGGCCCGCGTCAATGGAGTGCCGCCAAAGCGATTCTTGAACTGCTCGTCGTCGAGCGTCATCAACTCCTCAAGTTGCAGAGAAGATCCGGCTCCAGAGCCGGGGCGGAACTCGTCATGCGTTGACGCGGGACGGGCGCGGTTCCAGGGGCAGACATCCTGGCAAACGTCGCAGCCGAAAACCCAGTCTCCGAGCTTGGGCCGCAGGTCTCTCGGGATTGGGCCACGGTGCTCGATGGTGAGGTACGAAATGCAGCGTGTGGCGTCAATCTCGCCGGGACTCAGAAGCGCGTCGGTCGGGCAGGCATCCAGACACGCGCGACAGCGGCCGCAGTCGCCGGATACGAATGGATCAGGTCGAATCTCTGCCGTGGTCAGAATCGCACTCAGGAACACAAATGAGCCGTGGGCGCCCGTCAGCACGCAGGTGTTCTTGCCGACGAATCCAAGCCCCGCACGGCTGGCCGCCGCGCGGTCGACGAACGGTCCGGTGTCCACGAAGGAGCGACATTGGGTGTCGGGCCCAACAATCTCGCAGATTGTCGCTGCGAGCGCTTTGAGCTTGGGCGGGATCACTTTGTGGTAATCGCGCCCCTGAGCGTAGCGGGCGACGCGTCCACGCGAAACACGTCCGCCATCTGAGGCCTCTCGGCCAGCCGTTGTGGTCTCCGGGCCCACGGCGTACGCGGTCCCGAGCGCAACGACGGAACGGGCGCCGGGAAGCAGCGCTTCTGGATCGCAGGAGAGCCGGATTCGATCGGCTGTTATCCAGTCCATTCCCTGAAGGTGTCCGCGTCCAAGCTGTTCGAGGATCAAGCTCCGCTCGCGATCGAATGGCGCGGCGTCAGCGAATCCGACGAGGTCGAAGCCCAGTGCTGATGCATGGCGACGGACAGTGTTTCCAAGATCATCCGCGCGGCTCATGGGCGACCCTCAGGCGTTCAGGGACAATCCTGGCTATTGCTGAGCCGCGAGCAGCTCAACGTCGAACAGCAGCGTCGCGTTCGCGGGGATCTGGCCCTGTCCAGCTGGTCCATAAGCGAGATCCGGAGGAACGATGAGCCGTCTCTTGCCGCCAGGCTGCATGGTGGAGACGCCCTCATCCCAGCCCCTGATGACCTGCCCCGTACCGATCTGGAAGATGAAGGGCTGACCGGAATCCAAAGAGCTGTCGAACTTCTTTCCGTCGGTCAACCAGCCCGTGTAATGGACCGCTACCGCCTGTCCGGTCTGGGGGAGTGGGCCGTCCCCAACTACCTCATCGATAAAGCGCAGGCCGCTGGGATTGGTGACGATATCCGTGCGGAGCTGGGGAATGCCAGGGGCGTTGCCATCGGTGAATTGCGAGAGGGAGGTATTGGCGGGAACCCCAGCCGGAAGCGTCGACCGGGCCTGAACCGGAGTCAACGTCGCTCGGTACCCGGAATTGTCGCGGCTGCCGCAGGCGCTCAGCGCGAGGCTGAGCACGAGCAGGGCGGCCGCTAAACGGTGAGACATACGCACGGTTCTCCTGAGACCCTGAAATGGGATGGGTGGAATATTGTGCGCGTAGCGCAAATCTCCGTGCAAGCACCCTGTAGCCAGGCCGCGGCACTCGTCGAGCAACAGCGCACGTACGCTATCCTATATACGTACGTTCGTGTAGGAGTTGAATCCATGGTCGTCACGGCATCGGAGCTGCGGCAGAATATCTACAAATTGCTCGATCAGGTTCTGGAGAGCGGCGTGCCGCTCGAGATCGAGCGCAACGGACGGCGCCTGCAGGTCGTCTCGGCGGACGCTCCTTCGAAGCTCGACCGCCTTGTCGCGCATCCGGACTTCATTGTCGGCGATCCGGAGGACTTGGTCCACATGGACTGGTCCAACGAGTGGCGTCCGTGATCCTGCTCGATACGCACCTCTTCGTCTGGCTTTACCACGGCGAGCGAAAGCGCATTCCATCTGCTGTCCAGCGGCGGCTCAACCGCGAGCAGCTGGGGTTGTCGCCATTCGTACAGTTGGAGCTTGCGTACCTCTATGAAGTCGGACGGGTCAGGGGGCCCGCCCAGGCGGTGATCGAGGAACTTGGGGCCCGATTGGAGCTGGTGGTTGCGGACGTGGCTGCCACGGCAGTCTGCAGCGTGGCGATGGGGCTCACCTGGACATACGATCCCTTTGATCGACTGCTCGCCGCCCACGCTACCGTGACGAACCTGCCGCTGGTCACGAGCGACGAAACCATTCGTCAACATCTTCAACTCGCCTGGTGGGCAGATTGAATTCGGCTCCTGAGACGGAAGCGTTGTCAGTTTGCGGCCGCATAAAGGGCGCGCACGGCTGCTAGCTCTATCGGGATGCGTTCCCAGCTTTCACCGCCATCGGAGGTGGCGAACACGCCTCCGGCACCACACGGCCTCGCATGATCTCGGAAGTAGATGCGGCCCAGTCCAAGAAATGCGCCTCGCTGGTTTGCAGGGTTTCGGACGAATCCCCAGATGCCCTCTTCCATCAGCTCCGGGAGCCCATTCCCGACACGATGCCACGATTCAGCGCAGTCCGTGCTGCGAAAAACCGCGGAGCGAGCATGCTCGGGTCGATCCCAGGAGCCTGGCGATTTGTCCGCAGTGGCGACCAGCATGGTGGGCCTGCTCTCCCCGTCGGCCGGCGCGAGAAAGACGAAGTCGTGATAGTAGTCACGGGTAAAGCCATTCTCGGCTCGCACCCAACCCCGGCCCGGATCGGCGCTCGTGAAGAATCCTCGCGCCGACGAGACGTAGTAGCGATCGAAGCTGTGCGGAAGGCTGGCGACCATGTGCATGTCCGGGTAATCGAGTAGTCCCTCGCTCACATCTTCCCAAGTTTCGCCCCGGTCGAAGCTTCGAACGACTCCGCCATGCTCGATGCAGAGGTAGATCGTCGTGGGCTCGTCCGGGTGAATGAAAATGTTGAGGATGTGCCCCTGTTCCGGCGGGACCGGGAATCGCCAACGCCGCGTCACATCTGGAGGCAGGTCGGTGAGATGCCTTAGCTCCTTCCAGGTGGCGCCACGGTCTTCGCTACGGTAAAGATGCACCGGGTCCGTGCCCGCGTACACGACGTCGTCGTCGCTCGGGTCGACCGTTACGGAACGGACGTTTCCCACGAGGACCCTGGACCAGGATCGGCCGGCATCCTCCGTGCGGTAAAGCCCGTCGTCGCTTGACGCGGCATACACGCGCTCTGGGTCACCCTGGGCACCACTGATGGCCCACAGAAAAGGTCGTCGGTCGAGCGAGGCTACCTGCTTCCATCCCTCACGCATCTGCTCCCACACGAACAGGCCTGCCGCCGTCCCCGTGTATAGGCGAATTCCACTCATCGTTCCCCCAGCAATGTCTGATGGCCCGCCTGTCTGGGACCACCTGCCTCGACGTCTCCTTCGGCCGTTAGATAGGCTGACTGAAGCGCTGCCCGCATTTCAGCAGTTGGATTCTTCCACAAAGCGCGGTCCATCGCCTCCAGCAGTCGGCCGGCGACATCGCGGAGCGCCCAGGGGTTGTGATCGCGGAAGAATCTCTGCATCTCCGGATCGAGGGCATAGGCAGCGGCGAGGCGCTCGTACATCCAGTCATCGACAACGTTGGACGTGGCGTCGTAGCCAAAGATGTAGTCAACAGTCGACGCCAACTCGAGCGCGCCTTTGTAGCCGTGACGTTGGATCGAGTGGATCCATTTGGGATTGACGACGCGTGAGCGGAAGACGCGCAGCGCTTCCTCTTTGAGGTCTCGTACCTTCGCGCGCTGCGGATCAGCGCTGTCTCCAAAGTAGCGGCGCGGATTCGCTCCTGCGAAGGAGCGGATCGCTGCGATCATGCCACCGTGGTATTGAAAGTAATCGTCCGAGTCGAAGATGTCGTGCTCGCGGTTGTCCTGGTTCTTGACCGCCGCATCAACGCTCGCCAGAGCAACTCGGAACTCAGCGCGCGCGTCCACCGCCTGGGCGTCTGCCCCGTAGGCGTAACCGCCCCAGTTCACGTACACCTCGGCAAGGTCTGCGTCGGTATGCCAGTTGCGCTCGTCGATCAGCGGGAGAATGCCTGCGCCATAGGCGCCTGCAGGCGATCCGAAGAGACGATACGAAGCCCGGCGGGCGGCAACAAGCGCGTCCTCACCAGCGTCCTCGATCCTGCGTTGCTGATCCAGGACGTGGCGGCGGATCGGGTTCTGGTCGCTGGGCTCGTCCAGGCCGGCGACGCTTCGGAACGCGTTGTCCAGAAGCGTTATGAGATCAGGGAATGCGTCGCGAAAGAAGCCCGAGATGCGGCAGATGACGTCGACGCGCGGGCGCCCCAGGTCCGGCAGGGGGATGACGTCGAAGCCGACCAAGCGGCGGCTCTCGGACTGCCAGCGCGGCCGAACGCCGATGAGGGCCATCACCTCGGCGACGTCGTCGCCGTGGGTCCGCATCAGGCTGGTGCCCCAGATCGAGATGCCAACCGTCTCTGGGTAGCGGCCCTCGTCCTGCAGGTACCGATTCAGCAGAGAGTCAGCAAGGCATTGTCCAACGACCCAGGCCGACTCGCTCGGGAGGGCACGAGGATCGACGGTGTAGAAATTGCGCCCCGTTGGGAGCACCTGAGCCATTCCACGGGTCGGGGCCCCGCTCGGCCCCGCCGGCACGTGGCGGCCGTCCAGCGCCTTGAGGAGGTTCACGATCTCGGTGTCGGTCTTGCGGAGGTTGGGTACCAATTGATCACAAACGAACCGCAGGGTTCGCTCGATTTGCTGGAGAGTCAATGGGCCACTTCGCACCGATATCGCCATTGCGTCGGCTCCGATGACTGCGGGAATGTACTCGCCCCGAAACTCGTGCTCGGCCAGCGCCTCGATTAGCCGGCGGCATACGCTGTCGATCTCCTCCAAAGCGTCCGCGTGTGTCCAGAGCGGCTGCCCAACCCTGTCATTCTGAGCGGAGCGAAGAATCCGTCCCCCATGGCCCGGGGCCGGCAGGCGTCCGCTCAGATCTCCCAGGATCGCGTCGAGGTCGAGGCCGAGCCATGCCGCCACGCCGCTACGAAGGCTCGGTACGTCAAGGTTGGCCAGGCGCACCAGGCTGAGCACTGTGTCCACAAGGTGCAACCCCTCGGGCGCCTGGCCGAGGATGTGCAGGCCGTCGCGAATCTGGGCGCTGGTCAACTCGCAGAGGTACCCGTTCACATTCTCGACCAGGTGTGCGAAGTCGCGTGCGCCCAGGTCGGAGATCGTATAAGGCACTCCGTCTTCGTGGAATTGCGGGTCCCATGCGTGAGTGTGTGTTTCCGAGTCGCGGTTTATGAGCATGCCGAGGTCGTTGTCGAGGCCGGCCCGCTTGATTAGCTCCCAGACCTGCTGTTGCAGGTAGGGGAGCTTGGTCGGGTCGAGCTGTTCGAGCTGGTAGTACTCGTCTACCAACCGGGTCAGCTCCTCGATCTCCCCGTATCCCTCTGCCGTGGTCATCGGTGGGGTCATATGGTCGATGATGACTGCATGCGTGCGGCGCTTGGCCTGCGCTCCCTCCCCGGGGTCATTGATGATGAACGGGTAGACGAGGGGCAGGTCGCCGAGGAGCAGGTCCGGGTAGCAGTCGGACGAGAGCCCGACGCCCTTGCCGGGCAGCCATTCGAGTGTGCCGTGCTTGCCCACGTGCACCATGGCGTCCGCTCCCCAGCCGCCGCGATCGACGGGCGCGGCAAGCCAGCGGTAGAGGGC
>JAERMM010000399.1 GCA_016844585.1 Chloroflexota bacterium
CGCCAGTGTGTCGTTGACGACCTGAAGCCCCATTTGAATGGCGACTTCATCGGAGGATGCGCAGTACTTCCCGAGGAGGAACTCGAGCACGAAGACCGGAACGTTCGCGCCCACTTTGATCTTTCGGACGAGATCTTTGCGAACGACCTTGCCGGCGAAGAGCCGATTGACCTTGTCGTCAAGCCCGTCGCGCACGGGAATCACTCCACCACTCATCCCCTACACTCCAAGCCTGACCGACATCTCAGGCGATCGATACAACTCAGCGTCAGTCGCCGGATCTTGAATAACAACCGATACGGAACGAGCCGCCTCGTCGGCCAGCAGCAGGGCGACAGTGGCGGGCTTCCCCGGCTGGAGTGTTACACAGCCGGTTGCGACATCCAGTTCGGCGTCAACCGCCATGCCCACTGCGCCGACCTGTCTGCCTTCAGCCATCAGCAAGGGCCTGACGACCATCGGACCAGACAGAAGCGAAGGGCTTTGGCCGCCGGCTTGCAACGTGACGCTGAAGATTCGATTCGTCACAGCGTCAGGAAGACCGGTGGCCGTGACGGCTTCTGGCTTCCCTTTCGGTGGCTCACGCCGTTTCAGGCGGATCGTCAGCACGGGCACCACAAGTTCCTGGAGCGACGGCCCACCGTGGAGGTACGCGAGGTCTCCGCCCGCCAAGCGCGGACGCCGACACACGGACGCAGTTGGTCGGCGTCGAGCCGCCGCGCCCGATCCAGCATCGCCGGTGGAGATCGACCTCGTCGCCGCCAGGGGAATCCACTCGCATTGACTCGTCACGGTCGGACGCAAAGAACAGATGCCCATGGTCGGCCGCCACGACGAAGTGTTCGATGCCCGCGGCCGATAGCTTCCGGATCGATCTCGCGACGTTATCGATCACCGTGTCCATGATCTGGCGGGCTTGGAACGCAAAGCCGGCCTCTCCCGCGTGGTCGATCTCTTGTGATCGCACGATCACGAGCGGCGCACCCTCCACCTTCTTCGAACACTTCGATGGCTGGAGGCTGAGCAACTCGTCGAGCGTCAGGTCCACGAGTTTCGGGACGCGTGAGGCTGCGAACTTGCGACGTGCGACGACATCCGGCAGGAACGCGTCGTCGATTCGCGCTCCCAGCTTGCCGCCTTGCTGAACGACGCTGAAGCTGGATGAAGCCGCGGGCTGAAGAGCTGCCATACCAATCGGCGTAATGCTGGGCAGGGCCGCGACTGCCGAACGAAGGCTGACCTCCGCGCCGTCAGGCAGTCGGCCGGCCAACTCGGCGCCCATCTCGAACCGCATCGCATCCACGAGAAAGTACGCGACCGGCTTCGGGCGTTCGGCGACCACATCGATGTACACGCGCGTCTGAGGCATGGGCTTTGCGACGACCCAATTGCCCCTCACCAACGCCTTCGTGAAGCCCTCGGCCATCTGGCCGCAGCAGTCTTCGTACGCTCGACGCACGACAGCAAGGGATCGCTCATCGGGCTCGTCGTCGAGCTTCGCGACCCACGCCTCCAGGCGACGCTGGGCGTAATCCAACCGATGCCACCCACCTGTAACCGCGTAGGCCTCAACCCACTTGCTCGGATCCCCGTTCGCCTTTTTCACCTCAGCTCTAACGGAGGTCGCAGCGAGCCCGAGCTCAGCCATGCGACGGCAGGCTTCCCATTGAGCTTTGCGACCGACGGCTCGATCCAACCAGAAACTGTGCTCCCGCCCGCCAATCAGACGGATGGCCTGCTCGAACTCGCGCGCGGTAACCAGCTCATGGCAATGCGCGAGAAGCATCGCCTCTTCAAAGCGGAATGTGTCGATGGCGCCGAGGTGTTCGGCTGGCATCCTGGCGTTGCGCAGGCCCAGCTCGTCTTCAACCCGATCCGCCAGCGGCTGATACGCTTCCGCAAAGTCCGATCGCATGCGCCGCGCCAGCTCTCGCACCGCGGCTACCTCGTCCTTCGTGGCCGGGCTCGGCACTCCCGCGAGACTTGCCGGAGGTGGGCAACTCAGATCGCTCCTGAATTCACCGGCCAGAACGTAGCGCAGCGTAATCGCCCGCAGCTTTGTCAGCAGCGTGCCGTCCACCAGCGCCAGTCCGAGGCGAGACCGCATCAGCTTCACCAGCTCGCCCGCGGCTTCCCTCGCATCAATCTCCGCGTCACGCTCGTCACTACTGAGCCATGCCGCAAGGAGCCCGTCATTGCCAGAGGCGTCGTGGAAAATGGACTTGAGAACCGACGGCGGTTCGGGTCCGGTCGCCGAAGCCGCGCGGGCGAGGTCCTCGTATGTCACCACGCGGTCGAACGGCAGCATCTCGTCGACCACGCCGATGGTGTACTTCTGGAGCAGGACGTTCTTCGCCAACTGCTTCAGTTGAGGTTCCCAGGTCGTCCCCGCCTTTTCGATCTCCATCAACACCGAGCCGCGCCGATCACGGTCGTATCCGGGGACGTAAATCACCATGTTGTCCGGAGCCTCGGCACTTACATGGGGCTCGACGATGTTGCGCAGTTCGAACATCGAGCCGTCGAGTTCTGCCAACCGAGCCGTGACTCCAGCCACTGTGATTGGCACCGCGCTGTTCAACAGGGTGAGTCCGCCGCGCAGCTCCAGGACGAACGAGGCGAACTCGCGACGAACGTCATACCAGACCACGACCTTCCGGCTCTTCACCTTCTCGGCGAGCTGCCGGGCCACGTAGTCGTGCATCGGATGCATCAGGCTTCCCAGTCTTCGCCGACGAACTGCCGCAAGGCCTGGCGGAGAAGAACGTCGTCGAGACGAAGACCCACTCGCCGGAGGTCCGCGATCACCGGCGCGGCGGCTGGAATTCGACCCTCCCGGCGTGCGAGTATCACGACCCCGAGCGTGCCGATCAGGCGGACTCCAAGAGAGCGAGCTGCGGCCCG
>JAERMM010000400.1:0-1752 GCA_016844585.1 Chloroflexota bacterium
CGTTGGTGGTACGGCCGTCGGTAGTACCGGAGTTGGGGGCGCCGCGGTCGGAGAGAAGACGGCGGATGGCGCCGCCGGCGGAGATGCTCCTGTCGTCTCCGCGGCCGTCGGTGACGGCTCCGTCGGGGTCACCGTCATGGTGACTTCCCCCGGGAACGGTGCGGCCAGCGGCGTGGCGGCAGGCCGGATTGTCGCAGTCGGTAGCACGGTGGGAACCGCCGTGCCAACTGTTGGCTGAACGGCCGGGGTCGGGACGGGTGACTGAGGTGGTTGCGCTAGCGCAAGACAAGTCTGGGCGTCGGCTCGCCCGGGCAACCAGCGAGTCGCCTCCCCGCAGAGATCCACCGCTCGGCTCAAGTCGCCGAGGGCCAGAGCCTCGCGTCCAGCCCCGACCAGGCTCGTCACATACGCGCTCAACACCGTCGGTGAATCGGGTGCGAGACGTTGCAGGTCGTACAGTTCGTCGACCGCTGTAATCCACCCTCCTCGTCGGTCGTTGATACCGAGCGCAGTCTCGACCATCCGGAGCCGCCGCTCTGCCTCGCCATCCTCCGTCTCAGCCTGCGCCGCCAGAAAATACCAGTCTCGCGCCGCTACCAGGTCATCGTCGTCCAGGGCGACTTCGGCAAGCCGCATCGCCTCGTCGCGAGCCTCAGCCAGATCATCTTCGAGCAGAGTCGGGGCCAGGACCGGCGTCGGTACGATGGGCACGAAGCCGCCCGGCACGGACACTGCCGGGCGCGCCGATGCTCCTGTGGCAGGCGGCGCGCCCAGGGCAGACACCCAACGCACCAGCAAGAGCCCGGCGAGAAGCAGCGTGAACGCGCCGATCATGCTCGGCACCCCCGACCTCGACGCTCGGATCCATGGCAGACCCGGTCGTCGGATGGTGACGTGCCTGGCTCGCTGCGCCGAGACAGCCCCTGCACCCGTGAAGGCGAGCTGACGGTTCGCGCGGCTCGCCAGCTCAACCGGAATGTGCGCGGGCTGCTCCTCGCCAAAGTCCTGGTCGTCACGTTGGTCGGCTAGGGTAGACCCGGACAGCAGCTCCCGAGCAGCCGCACGGAAATCGTCGGCCGAAAATGCCCCGGACTCTGTCCGGTCCGCGCGCCCCGGTCCGCGAGGATCGAGGCGGATCTGACCCAGTCGCAACATCCCCGCCGTTCGGCAGACCACAAGCGCGTTCGCGCAGGCTACCTCGATGTCGTTCGCGTGGCCCTCACGAAAGTTCCGGATCGCTGAAAAATCAGTCGCTGCGCCCCGGAAAAGAAACTGCAGTCCAGGGTCGATCTGGGCTCGCGCGGCCAGATCGCGAGAGCCGCTGGCCCCGACGGCCCAGCCGTAGATGACTGCCGCTACGAAGCCACGCTCGCGAGTGGCTCGCGCCGAGGCTCTGCTCGATCCGTCAGCAGCCACCAGCGCGTCCTCGATGACCGCTGCGAGATGGTTCTCTGGCAGGGCGATAGGCGACCCGTTACTTGCCATCGGCGCGCAGGGTGATGTGCAGGTCTTGGAGCTGGGCGTCGGATACAGGGGAGGGAGCGTTCATCAGCAGGTCCGCCGCGCTCTGATTTTTCGGGAACGCGATGACCTCTCTGATGTTCTGCTCGCCCGCCAGGATCGCCACGGTACGGTCGATGCCCGGTGCCATACCGCCGTGTGGCGGCGTACCGTACTGGAACGCGCGCAACAGGTGCCCGAACCGCTCCTCCGTCTGTTCTGCGGTGTATCCCAGCAGGCTGAATATTTGCT
>JAERMM010000400.1:1812-4226 GCA_016844585.1 Chloroflexota bacterium
CCCGCTGCCGAGCTCCCATCCGTTGCACACGAGGTCGTATGCCTTCGCCCGCACTTCTCCGGGGTGCTCCGCTAGTAAATGCAGGTCCTCGTCCATTGGTGATGTGAACGGGTGGTGGACGGCGTCCCATCGACCGCCATCTTTGTCCCACTCGACCATCGGAAACTCCGTGATGCGCACGAATGCCAGAGTTTCCGGGTCGGCGAGGCTCTCGCGCCGAGCGATGTCCCCTCGAACGGCTCCGAGCGCCTTCGAGGGGATCGGCATGCGGTCAGCCCCGAACAGCAGGAGGTCGCCCTCCTTCGCTTCAAGTCGCTCGATCATCGCCGCGCGCTCGGCCTCCGTGAGGAAACGTGCTATCGGTGAACGAAGGCCAGCGGCCTCAACCGCGGCGTAGGCCATGCCCTTCGCGCCCTGAGACTTCGCAACCTCGGTCAGCTCGTCAAGGGTCTTGCGGCTGTAACCTGCCCCGCCAGGTACGCACATCCCCCGCACGACACCTCCCGCGGCGACGGCATCGTGAAAGACGGCGAACTCGCTTTCTCCAAAGATGTCCGACAGGTTCACCGAGGCGAGTCCGAAGCGCAGGTCCGGCTTGTCGGTGCCATAGCGCTCCATGGACTCGCGGTAGGTCAGGCGGGCGAACGGCGTCGGCACCGTCTTGTCGGTCACTGCCTGGCTCAGCTCCGTATAAAGCTGCTCGATCAGGTCGAGGACGTCATCCTGTTCGACGAATGACATCTCAACGTCGAGCTGCGTGAACTCGGGCTGACGGTCCGCTCGCAAGTCCTCGTCGCGGAAGCAACGCGCGATCTGGAAGTACCGGTCGACACCCGCGACCATCAAGAGTTGTTTGAATTGTTGTGGCGCCTGGGGAAGCGCGTAGAACGAGCCCGGGTGGACTCGGCTGGGTACCAGGTAGTCGCGAGCGCCCTCGGGCGTGCTCTTTGTGAGAATGGGTGTCTCGACCTCGAGGAAGCCGCGCTCGTCCATAAAGTCGCGGATGAACTTGATCACCCGATGGCGCAGCTCGAGATTGCGAACCATGCGGGGACGGCGCAAATCGATGTAGCGATAGGCGAGACGGATTGGCTCCTCGACCGAGCCCTCCTCTGCCACACTGAACGGCAGGGGCAGCGAGGGGTTCAGAACCTCGATGCTGTCGGCGACCAGCTCGACCTCGCCGGTGGGGAGCCCCGGGTTCTCCGTCCCCTCAGGGCGATGGCCGATGGTCCCGCGCACCTCGAGAACGAACTCCGAACGAACGCCGCTCGCCGTCTCATGCGCTTCTGGCGCGAGCTGCGGGTTGAACACGACCTGCACCAGACCTGCGCGGTCACGCAGGTCGATGAAGATCAGGCCGCCATGGTCACGGTAGCGGTGGACCCAGCCTTGCAGGACCGCCTGTTTCCCGATGTCCGCGGCCCGCAGATCGCCACAGCGGTGCGTCCGCCGCATCGAGCCTCCTGCCTTTTGACCGCCATTATACTCACGTCCATATCTCAGCCCTTCCCAAGGACCTGGCCGGTGCCCGAGAACTGGGTCGACATCGCCGTCTTACTCGTCGTGGCCTGGAACGTCGCGGACGGCGTTCGCCGCGGCCTCATCTCCGCGCTGGTCGACTTTGTCGGCTTCCTGCTTTCCATCGTCATCGCCATCACGTTTTACGTGCAGGTTGGCGAATGGGCTTCCGCTGAGTGGAACGTGCCGGCGCTATTCGCTCGGCCCGCCGCGTTCGGTGTGCTCTGGCTTGGCACTAGCGTTGTGATCGGTCTGCTGGGTACGGTTATCGGGGCGCCCTTCGCGGCCCTGCTCAAAGGTTCGTCAGCCGACCTGGTTCTCAGCATCATCCCGTCGGCCCTCAAGGGAGTGGCCGTCTCCGCTTTCACAATCACGGTAATCCTCGCGGTCCCGCCGCTTCCTCCTGGCACTCCAGGCGAGCTCGGGTTCGCAATGGCGCGGGAGTCGATCCAGGACTCTCGGATCGCTGGCGTCCTGGTCGAACGAACGGCGGCTTTCGACCGATTCGTGCGCGACGTGCTGGCTGAGCCTCTGTCCCAGACGCTCACGACGCTTACCGTCCCCCCTGAAGGGGAGCGCGTCACTCTCAACTTCCGCGTCGAATCGCCGGGCATAGACCCTGCCGCGGAGGAGCGCATACTGGTGCTATTGAATGAGGAGCGCGTGAAGGCTGGCCTGCGACCGGTGGTCCGCGACGCCACAATCGACCAGGTTGCGCGCGCGCATTCCATCGACATGCTGCGGCGCTCCTACTTCGGCCACGAAACACCCGAGGGAAGCACACCCTTCGATCGCATGCGCGTCGGTGGCGTCCGGTTCAGCGTCGCCGGCGAAAACCTGGCGCTGGCGCCCACCGCGACGCTCGCACATCAGGGGCTCATGGCCAGCCCCGG
>JAERMM010000401.1 GCA_016844585.1 Chloroflexota bacterium
CGCGCCTCGGCCAGCGTGGCTCCCCGCGCGACGACCATCAGCACACGGCCGCCGTCCGTAACGATGCCAGTGTCCGCATCCGAGGTCCTCTGAATTCCCCGTCGCAGCCAGCCACCACGTTGCTCCGGAGCGCGGAGCAGGCGGGTCGCGCCGTGGAAGACGAGAACGCCGGGCTCCGTCTCGTCGAGCCCGCTGATCTTAGCTCCCCTTGTGGGAGCGACCGGATAGCCTTCCGCGGCGAGCACCACGCCGCACGTAACGCCCGGTTCCCATTCCACCGACATCTCATCCAGTCGGCCATCGATGCAGGCCTCCATCAATGGGACCATGTCGCTCTTTAGGAGCGGCAGCACCAGCTCAGCTTCGGGGTCGCCCCAGCGACAGTTGTATTCCAGAACTTTCGGCCCGTCTCGCGTGATCATCATCCCCGCGTAGAGGACGCCGACGTAGGGGCACCCCTCCACCGCCATGCCGTGGGCTCGAGGACCCTGCTGGTAATCTCGTCCATGAGCGCATCGGTCGCGTAGCGGGGGCGGGTGTAGCCGCCCATCCCGCCTGTGTTCGGGCCACGATCGTCATCCAGAAGCGGCTTGTGGTCCCGTGCAGCAATCAGGGGAAGGACGTGCTTCCCATCGGCAAGCGCGAAAACAGACAACTCGCGGCCATCGAGAAACTCTTCGACGACGAGGCGCTGCCCGGCGGTCCCGTGGACGTTGTTGACCATGAACTCTTCGACGACCGCGTCCGCTTCGCTTTCGGTGTGGCAGACGACCGCGCCCTTTCCTCCCGCCAGCCCGTCGGCTTTTAGCACCAGTGGAGCGCCGAACTCTCGAATGCGGGCACGGGCTTCGTCCGGGGACTCCGCGGCCGCCCACCGAGCCGTTGGGATCCCGTGGCGCTGCATCAGGTCCTTGGCCCACAGCTTGCTGGACTCGATGTGCGCTGCAGCCTGGGTGGGCCCGAACACGCGCAGGCCCGACTCCTGCATGCGGTCGACGATGCCGTCCGCAAGGGGGACTTCAGGTCCAATGATCGTCAGATCGATCTGGTTTTCTTTGACAGCGCGAACCAGACTGCCGAATTCGCCGCTGCCTACGTCGAGAGACCGAGCGAGGAATGAGATTCCCGCATTCCCCGGCGCGCAGAAGACGGCCGAAACTCCTGGCGAAAACTGCAGTTTCCAGACGAGCGCGTGCTCGCGCGCCCCGCTCCCGACGACGAGCACGCGCGTCGAATCACCCCGCACGGGGACTGCCCCTCTCCTGCCGCAGCGGGAGAGGCGGGGGTGAGGGCCTCCATCGGTCGAGACGGCCATCGTACCTGCCATCGTACCTGTAGGAACGGGCCCCTAAAATCGACCGCACTCGCCTGTTACTCCCATTCGATAGTGGAGGGTGGCTTCGAGGAGATGTCGTATACGACACGGTTGACGCCGCTGACTTCGTTGACGATGCGCGAAGAGATGGCCGCGAGCACCTCATACGGAAGGCGCGCCCAATCGGCGGTCATAGCGTCCTCGCTGGTCACCACCCGCACCGCGATCAAGTTTCCGTAGGTGCGCCCGTCCCCCATGACGCCGACCGTTCGGACTGGCGTCAGGACCGCGAACGCTTGCCAGACGGAATCGTACAGGCCCGCGCGGCGAATCTCGTCGATGACGATTGCGTCAGCCTCGCGAAGCACCGCGATCCGCTCGGGCGTCACCTCGCCCACAATGCGAACCGCCAGTCCGGGGCCAGGAAATGGGTGCCTGTTCAATATGCCTGGGGGAAGCCCCAGGGCTCGCCCTACCTCGCGAACTTCGTCCTTGAACAGGTAGCGAAGCGGTTCGACCAAGGTGAAGGGCAGGTCCTTCGGCAGTCCACCGACGTTGTGGTGGGTCTTGATCTTTGCCGCCAGCGGATTGTCGGGCGTGGCGCTCTCGATCACGTCTGGATATAGCGTGCCCTGGACCAAGAAGGTTGGGTGGCCGATCTGTTGAGCCTCTCGCGCGAAGATGTCGATGAAGAGTGCTCCGATGCGGCGCCGCTTCTCCTCCGGGTCCTCCACGCCGGCAAGGCGCGCATGAAACTCGTTGGATGCATCGACCGCTCGAACGTTCAGGTCGAGGTCCGCGAAGGCCGCCATGACTTCCCTGGCTTCATCCTTGCGGAGCAGGCCGTTGTCGACGAACACGCACGTCAGCCGGTCGCCGATCGCGCGGTCCACGAGCGCTGCGGCCACTGCCGAGTCGACGCCTCCGGAAAGGGCACATACGGCGGACGCGCTCCCCACCCGCTCGGCTATGTTTGCGACGTGGCCGTCGATGTAGCGGTCGGCCGTCCAAGTCCCTGTGCAACCGCAGATCTCGTACAGGAAGTTCTTGAGGATTTGCTTTCCTAACGGCGTGTGGACCACCTCGGGGTGGAACTGCAGCCCAACGTTGCCGCGTGCATCCCCCATCGCGGCGAATGCGCAGCTCGCGCTCGTCGCAATAGCGTCGAAGCCAGATGGCAGCTCGTCAACGAGGTCTCCGTGGCTCATCCACACGTCGAGCGACGTGGGTAGTCCCATGAAGAGTCGATGGCCGGACCCGCTCACCTCGATCCGCGTATGGCCATACTCGCGCCGCGCCGATGGCTGCACTTTGCCACCTAGCTCGTGGGCCAAGAGCTGCATGCCGTAGCAGATCGCCAACAGTGGCACGCTCGTTTCCCGGATCCAGGCGGGAAGGCTTGGGGCTCCCGCGTCGTAGACGCTGGCCGGCCCGCCGGACAGAATCACACCCTTGCAGTTGTC
>JAERMM010000402.1 GCA_016844585.1 Chloroflexota bacterium
GGTCGTGGTCGGCGGCGGATTTATCGGATTGGAGATGGTCGAGAACCTGATCCATCGCGAACTTTCCGTGATCGTACTGGAAAAGCTGCCGCAGGTGATGCCACCGCTCGATCCTGAGGTCGCGGTCCCACTCACGGAGCACCTGATCGCGAAGGGTGTGCAGCTCCATCTCGGTGACGGGCTGGCCCGCATCGACGAGGGAGCCGACGGACGTCTGATCGTGGTCGCGGAGAGCGGCGCCAGCTTTCCAGCCGATCTCGTCATCCTCGCCATCGGCGTGCGACCCGAGACCGAGCTGGCCAAGGCGGCCGGCCTCCAGATCGGCTCGCGCGGTGGCATCGTCGTCGACGCGCAGATGCGCACGTCCGATCCACGGATCTGGGCTGTCGGCGACGTGGTCGAAGTCCCGGACGTGGTGACGGGGCAGGACACCGTGCTGCCGCTCGCGGGGCCCGCGAATCGCCAGGGCCGAGTGGCGGCCGAGTCCATCGCTGGACGCTACAGGCGACGGCGGTGGTGGGTGTGCTGGGCCTGACCGTGGCGTCTACGGGCGCGAGCGAGAAGGGATTGCGGCGCGCCGGAGTGACGAGCTTCGAGAAGGTGTACCTCCATCCAGGCCATCACGCCGGCTATTACCCGGGCGCCCGCCCGATTCATCTCAAGCTCCTGTTCTCGGTGCCGGACGGACGCATTCTCGGTGCGCAGGCAATCGGCCTGGAAGGCGTGGAGAAGCGGATCGATGTCATCGCGACGGCGATTCAGTTTCGCGGCACCGTGCACGATCTGGCCGAGGCCGAGCTGTGCTATGCCCCGCAGTTCGGCGCGGCGAAAGACCCCGTCAACCTTGCCGGGATGCTGGCCGAGAACGTGCTGAACGGCGACATGCCCGTGGCCGACTGGCTGGAGATCGATCGCACCGAGGCGTTGCTGGTCGACGTGCGCGAGCCCGACGAGTTCGCTGGCGGGCGCATTCCGAATGCGATCAATCTGCCGCTCTCGCAGATGCGCGACCGCTACGCTGAGCTGCCGACGCATCGGGAGATCTGGACCTGCTGCGGTGTGGGCCAGCGAGCGTACTTTGCGACCCGGTTCCTGATGCAGCACGGATATCGATCGCGGAATCTGTCTGGAGGGTATACAACGTATCAGGCATTCAGTGCGGTCGGCCGGACCCCACAAAGGTGTGACGCCCGGCAAGCATCACGCACAAACTGGTGATCTCGACGAATCAGTTCTTCCTCGACTCGATCGAGTCATCTGCTGTCTGATTGGGTTTCGATCCCCGCGGCACGCGCGGGTGAGGCACCGCTCACGTCGGCACGCCGAGCCGTGGCAGGACCCACAACTGCAGAACGATCCACCCGCCTAAGACGCCGAGTACCGTGAACATGCTGTCCCTCCTTCACTCCGGCTCTCTCCTCCGCCCGTTACTTCGAGGTCGCTGACTCAAGGGCGGCCAATGCTCGCCGCAGGCGTTCGTCCGCCTCTCTCGCGACCTCCTGGAGCGCGGGATTCGCACCCACAACCCCGAGCGCAGCCAGCGGCGCCATGGCCGCGACCACGCTCTGCCCGGTGGCCGTTTCGTAGACGATGACGTTGCACGGTAACAACAGTCCGATCTCGAGCTCGGCCTGCAGGGCACGGTCGGCCAACGCCGGGTTGCACGCACCAAGAATCATGTACTTCCGGAAATCTCGATCCAGTTTCGTCTTCAGCGTGTGCTGCACGTCTATCGTGGTCAGCACGCCGAAGCCTTCAGCCTTCAGCGCCGCCGTGGCGTCCGCCACCGCGGTGTCGAAGGGAACTGGAAGCGTGACACTGAATCCGTAGGGGCTGTGTTCCATGCTTTGCCTCAGCGTTTCGTAATCTCCTGCTCCAGGCGAATCGGCGTCGGGAGCGGCGCCACACTCGCGGGACACGGTTTCATGTGCGCGTTGATCATCTCATCCTGAAGCGACCATCGCATCGAATAGCGTGCACTGTTCGACGCTACGTCACGCGGAAGTTCCGCATCATCCCCATGTCTTCGTGTTCGAGGATATGACAGTGGTAGAGGTACAGGCCCGGATGATGTGTGAATGTGACCTGCACTCGAACGGTTTCTCCGGGGAGCACAAGGACGGTATCCCTCCACCCGCCGTCAACGATGCCGGCACGCAACGTGTTCGTGGCGCGTCCGCCTGTCCGATCGATCACACGAAACTGGCGGCCATGCATGTGAATGGGGTGGGCGGCCTCCATGCCCATGGGGTTTGGCAGATTCACGAACTCCCAGAGATGGGTCGAGCCGGCCGTAACGGTTTCCTCCGGCGAGACGTCGCCCATGGCGAACGTGCGGCCACCAAGTAACCACTCCATCCGCTGAAACGTCAGCGGCACACGTCGGATTGGTGCGTCGGCAGCGGGAGACCACGCGGCGTCGAACGACGACAGGCGGTCTGGCACGCGGAAGGCCGGGTCTTTCTTTGCACGCGTGCGCAGGGTCAGCACGCGGAGCGGCGTGCCATTTGGCACGTTCGAGCGGCCGCCCATCATCCCCATCATCGGGCCGCTCCTCATGCCCATCATTCCGCCCGCGCTGGCGTCGGCCTCGGCAAATGCCTGGCTCTCGAGGTGCACATCCGTGCCGGGTGCAAGGTTTGTGAGATCGATCAACATGTCCGCGCGTTGGCCCGGTGCCAGCGTGAGTGCCTGCTGATACAACGGCTTGTCCAGGAGCCCACCGTCTCCGCCAATCACG
>JAERMM010000403.1 GCA_016844585.1 Chloroflexota bacterium
ACGATAACCGACACACTTCACGTCCGGGGAGGACAAGGTTTGAACGATTCAGCCTCGCACGACCGCGAGCACACTGGGCCCGGCACGGTCGCCGGTCGTTACCTGCGCACCTTCTGGCACCCGGTCTACCGGGCTCAGGACCTGGCTCCGGGCGAGGCGCAGCAGGTCACCATCATGAACGAGCGATTCACGCTCTACCGAGGCGAGTCGGGCATCGCTCACGTTGTGGCTCCAGTATGCGCCCACCGACAGACGCAGCTCTCCATTGGTTGGGTTGAAGACGACTGCATCCGTTGCTTCTACCACGGCTGGAAGTACGACGGCTCTGGCCAGTGTGTAGAGCAGCCCGGGGAAGACGCATCGTTCAAGGACCGCGTGCGCATTCGCACCTACCCGACCCGAGAGTACCTTGGGCTGGTGTTCGCCTACCTCGGCGAGGGCGAAGCCCCTGAGTTCCCCCGATACACGGACTTCGAAGTCGAGGGCGTGCTCGAGGCCTGCATCCCGGAATACTGGCCGTGCAACTACTTCAACCGCATCGATAACGGCTGCGACGGCGCGCACGTACGCTGGACACACCGGGAGGCGATCATGCGCGCCGGCAGTGGATTTCGCCTCTCTATGCCAGACGAGGTCGTTTCGGAAGAGACGGAATGCGGCATTCGCCACCTGTCGATGAACGGCGGCAAGCTGTCAGACGAGTACCACTATTTCCACATGCCGAACGTCAGCCAGGCCGCCGCCTACACCCGCGTCGAGGGTTCGCTCGAAGACGCAAAGACCCTGCGCGGCGACCGCATCTCCTGGCGCCTTCCGGTCGACGATGAGAACACCGTCAGCTTCAGCGTGGACCTGATCTATCTGACCGGCGAGGCCGCCGATGCGTATCGCGAGCGCCGCCGCGGGACTGAAGAGCTCGCCATGAAAGAGTTCCCGCCGCCCGAGCTTGGGAATCAGATCCTGGCGGGTCGGCTCCGTGAGAAGGACATCGATCGCCGACTGAGCACCGCGACGCTGTTCTCGGTTGAGGACTACGTCGCCCAGGTCGGCCAGCGCCACCCGGACCGATCTCGCGACCGACTCGGCCGCATGGATGGCGCCGTCGCCATGCTCCGCGGCATCTGGGAGCGCGAGCTACGCGCCCTCGACGACGGCCGCCCCCTCAAGCGGTGGACGCCACCGAGCGGCACGACCAAGACCGTGCAGGCGAAGTCAAGTGTCATTCCGAGCGGAGCGAGGAATCCGTAGCCGGAGCCAGATCTCGCCTCACGTCGCGGGACTCGCCGGCGAAAGCGGCAGGGCTACCCGCGCCGCGCGAGCGCCCGGTCGACCAGGTCCCGGATCTCGTCCATCGACACGAGGGCATTGAACGCCTCGGTGGTCGAGTCGATGTACTGGGCTCCCACCTCGGGGACGATGCCGGGCTCGAGCCCATCCTTGGGGATGTCGATGCGTAGCGAGGGGGTCTCCACCTCACGCTGCCACAGCATCTGCCCTTCGCGCGACAGGAACCAGTTGATAAAGAGCTTTGCGGCGTTGGGGTGCACCGCGTTGGCTGCCAGGTTCACGGTGCCGCCACCCTGCGTGACGCCGGCTGACTCTCTGAAGGCTTTGGCCGAAAGGTCCTTCACCGGAAGACCATCTTCAGCGGCGACCCTCATCTGGCTTGAGCTGAGCCACAGCCCGAGCGGGTAGCGGCCCTGGCCCAGCCAGTCGATCATCTGGCGGTGGTCCGAGCTGACCTGGATGTCCATCTCCGAGAACAGCCGCTCGATGTACCGTGGCCCGAGGTCCGGGTGCTGCCAGATAACCCGTACCTGAGTGCTGCCCGAGCCCGGTCGGCGAATGTCGTTAGAGACGATCTGTCCACGCCACTTCGGGTTCAACAGGTCCATGAACGACGTGAACTCCCTGGGATCCACCATCTGTGTGTTGTACGAGAGGCTCGGCGCGACGTATCCCTGGAATGAAAGCGTGGTTATCGGCTCGGTGGCGTCGATCCACCAGAGGCGGTTGTCGAGCCATTTGGAGGTGTCGACGACCTCCGGCAACACCAGCGAAGGGCCCAGCGGTTCGAGCGCCCGGGCCGGCTTGAGCACCAGCACGGACTGGCTCGCCGGTCCAATGATGACGTCCGACAGGTACTTCCCCGCCTCGCGCTCGGCAAGAATCCTCGCAACCAGATCCACATTCGGCGCGATGGTCTGCGAGACTTTCATGCCCGGATAGGCGGTTTCGAATGGCGTGGTCAGCACGTCACGCGCCGCCGGGATTGCAAGATACAGGCTGACTTCACCCTCCCGTTTCGCAGCCTCGACCAGCGCGTCCCAGCCGGGCAGCTTGTCGGAGGCCGGCAACTGCGGGGCAGGCTGCGGCGGCGGAGCTCCGGTTGGCGGCTGACAGCCGGCTACCACTCAGGAACGTCCGACGATTCACCCGGGAAGAACTTCGATCCGCAGTCATTCTCGCCCTCCATGAAGCCCGGCACACGCGTGGAACGTATCGACGGCCGCATCATACACGGGCTACGAAGCCGAGCGACCCACGGGTAGAATAAGCCATACCTTTGACCATAAGGATAGGAATACTGTGGCCCGGAATCAATTCACCCTGAGAAAGGCGACCTTCAGTCTGCCGTCTGAGGTGCTAGCGGCGCTGGACGGTGCTGTGGCAAATGGCGCCGCACCGAGCAAAAGCGCGTTCGTGCAGCAGGCTCTCTCGCATGAGCTAGAAGCGGTGGCCCGGAAAGAGCGCCGCGCCTTGTGGCAACAGGCAAGTCACGATGCTGACTTTCTCCGCGACATCGAGGAGGTTGAGGCAGCGTTTCGATCGGCCGATGCTGAGACGGCGCGAAGAATTGTTTGATGGCGATCCTGAAATGGTCGGCAATGGCCCCTGTAAAAACGCGCATATCGGGCACTACGATGTGGTGACAGCGGCACGCTTGAAGAAGAGGTGGTACTCCGCGGCGGAGTGGGGCGCGGTGCTGATGAGCTCCCACCCTTCGGCACTAAGATCATTGGCGACTCGCACGACGTCGTTCTCGGCTGCGAGCTGATCGCGATATTCCCAGCGACGCGCGACGGAACCGTAGGCGATCACCGCCCTGCGGATGGCCTCTGAGCAGGTGAGCCCGTGCTGCTGAGCGATGGCGTCGATCGTCGCGAGCTCGGCGCGCGAGAACCGCACGCTGAAGACCGATCGTATTGGCGCCTTCCCTGCAACCCGTGGCGGGGCTGGATCAGCTTCCCACATGTCTTGGTCGTCCTTGTGCGCCTGGTAGTAGGCGGCCAGTTCACCTTCGGTCATCTCCTCTAACGGCTTATCGTGCGTGGCGCCGCGTCCTGCCTTCGTCATGCCCCCGCCCCCTTGTCGTTGAAATAATGATTGCGCTCCGCGTCGGATGAATCCCACGCCGTGATCGGTCGAATGGTCAGTGTTGCGCCTCGTTACCCTCATCGAACTCGATCTCGGCCGCCTGGCTCGGGTGCGCCACTGTCGTACCCCGCTCGCTCTATCTGTCTATCATAATACGTATGTATTACGTTTGCGAGGGGTGCATCTGCGCAGCCTGTACAGCGTGTACAGCATCACGCTAGCGGCGGAATGACCTGCTCCCCAAAGTGCCTGAGCGACTTGCGGACCAGATCGGACGGCATCGCCGGGATCTGGTGCTGTGCGACGAAGACGTCGCGGCCGACGCGATGCCGTCGTGCCCGGTCGATCCCATGCATTTGACCTGTCGCGGTCTGGGCAATCTATACTCGCCT
>JAERMM010000404.1:0-2404 GCA_016844585.1 Chloroflexota bacterium
CCAGTGCCCGGCCGCGAATGCAGCGACCAAGCCTAAGTTGCGGCGCGCTGAAGAAAGACTCATGCCATAACCTATCCCAAGACTCGTGGCAACAACCGGCCAGTCCGCTGCATGTAGTGGCGGTATTCTTGGCCGAACTTCGTCAAGAGCTCGCGCTCTTCAATGGGAATCACAACGATCTGAATCGAAGCGACCGTGATAAGCCCAAACAGTAGAATGAACCAACTCGCCGCGATGAGGCCGATCGCCAGAAACAGGGCGATGCCCGTCGTGTAGAGCGGATGTCGGATCCAGCGGTAAGGGCCACTGGTCACAAGCTCGTGGTGACTCTTTGTTAGCACGGTCTCGCTCACGTTGCGGCCGAGAGACGTAAACACCCAATGCGCTGCCGGCACGGTGAGAAACCCAAGCGCGACACCCACCCAACGCGCCCAGGTCGGTAGGGGAAGTTCAGTCCACGCCATCCAAGACGGATTCACCAAGTACGTGAGGATCGCCGCGAACAGTGGTAACGCAACGAGGACCCGGCCGGCCCGCAGGAGTGTGGTCTCGCGGCGGCGCGGAATCGTCTCACCCTGGACGCGTGCCCGGCGGCGGTAGTACGCCGAGATGCTGAGGCACCCAACGAGGGCCGCGAGGGCAAACCATCTGAACATCGGCCGTGCCGCCTAACGGATCGCGCTTAAGCTGCGGCGCGCTGAAGAAAGATTCATTTCCCTAATCTACGCGCGCCGCCAGCTTCAAGCGCTTGTTAGGCGGCGCCTTCACCGGCGACACGCGCTGTGCGGAAGAAGGTGCTGAGCGACGGGGCCACCTCGTGAAGCCCCTCCTCCAGAATGAGATCGGGCTGGTCGCTCACGTCGTGGTAAACACGGTAGAGGGGTGGATCCTCGCCCTGTGTGAGGCAGATGAAGTAGGGGTCGCCTGAGCCCTCCAGGCAGGAGGCAACGTTGACGTACCCCCTCGGAAGGATGGCGCAACCCGGGTAGCACTCGAGCGACTCGCTGCGGATGTTGCGCGCGTCAGACCACTGCAACCATGCGATGCCATCAGGCCCAGGGGACTCCCGCCACCCAAGTTCCAGCCCCGAGAGAGGTACCGATGTGAAGAGCTCCGACAGCCACGCCGGGAGGGGGGCACCCAGATCCCGAGCGCGGCGAGATCCGTTGGTGAGATGACGTGCCCATGCTGATCACGGGCTGCAGCCCGCTTGGCGAGCTTGAGTGCTTCCTGTCGCACTGACACTTCTTGGCGCCGCCTAACGGATCGCGCTTAAGCTGCGGCGCGCTGAAGAAGAATTCATTCCTTAATCTACGCGCGCCGCCAGCTTCAAGCGCTTGTTAGGCGGCGCACCTGAGGAACGAGATTTGTAAACGCGCACCTTCGTCCGTCCACGAATCTGCGAGGGTTCGCACCCCTTCCGCATCCTGCTAAGGTGGCGTCCCAAAGTTCTTCCGCAGATGGACCATCAACTCTTCCAGCGTTACGACTTTGACCTTTGTGGAATCGAGCCACTGCGCCAGTTGGTACAGGTTGCTCATCGGGTCCCCAGTGCCGGTGCCAGTGGGTCCCAAAGTGGACCACGGATGGACGTTTACGATGCTGTAGGACGCCGGATCATGCACGCCGTCTCGGTGGGCGCTGGCGTTCAGCCCATTGGCGATTTCCAGCGCGCTTTGGACGCCGTCCCACAGGGAGTACTTCGCCGACAGTATCGGCTTGCCGTTATGCCAGTCGAGCGCTCCATCGCGGCCTCGATACGCGCCGCCGTACGTCTTGAACATCATGCCCATGACCTGGGGATCGTCGAGGAGGGGGTACAGCGTGTTCGTATCGTACGCATCGTCCAGGATCGAGACGACCCTCTGGTCCGCTAACTTCATTGATTGCGAAATTGAGGCGACAAGCCCCGCGTTGTCAGGATATTGACTCGGAAAGATGGTGCCGGCACCACCCGCTGAGACGAAGTTGTCTTTGTGCGTGCCGCTGGACGCGTGCTCGTAGTAATAATTGAACGCGACCGGGTTCACCTCAGCGAGCGTCGACGTCAAATCCCAGGTCATGTCAAACTTGCCCCGGTATGCCGAGCCGAACCATTTCGGATCGGTGGCGAAGGCGCCCGTAAGTGACGAGACGTTGTCGCCGTCGCTCATCACGAATGCGACATAGTGCCTACCGGCCTCGGTCACAACATTGGCGGGCGCGTGATATGACTGTGGTGCCAGCGGCACCTTCCACTTCGCCGTTGTCGCGCTGCTCAAGGTCCAGTCGCCGGCCACGATCTGCTGGTTGTCCCGCGAGGCCTGCCAAAATAGATCGAATTCCGACGTACCCCAGCCGTAGATCCTCCCCTGGTGATCCTGATTCGCGGCGTACGGATCGAGGGCGGTGGGGTCCGTATAGA
>JAERMM010000404.1:2435-3586 GCA_016844585.1 Chloroflexota bacterium
CATAACCGCGTAGTCGAGGAGGGTCTCATCAAAGGTCGTTCCGTGATGGAAGAGCATGGCTCTGTTGAACTGGGAACTGTACTGGGCATAGACCTGGCTGTAGGTCATGGAGCGCGCGTCGGCGATGAGCGGGAGTTGTGCTGCTGTGGCGTAGGAGAGCGCCGCGGGATCAACTATGATCGCGTTCGTCACTCCCGCGATACTAGTCGCGATGTTGATGGAATGGGGATTCACGGCGCGATCGTACAGCACGTAGCCAGTGAGCATGGACTTGTACCGCGCGATGAAAAAAGCCGGGTTGCTCTGGGTTTGCGTCTGCACCTCCGGATGTGCCGCGATGAGCTGATACAGCCAGAACAGGGAGTTGGGCAACGAGGGGTCCACACGCAGTGTGAGCAGCAGCTCGCCACGAGTGTTGCGGTTTACGATCCCGGCGCGTTCTGCGAGCTCGTTCCTGCCGTCCAGATATAGACGGTTTGTGGCAGCCCCGGTCCCGAATGCCCGCATCTCACGGCGAAGTCGGTCAGGCTCGTATCATCGGCGGTCACCGTAAGCGTCCGCGGGTTGAGACCGCCGACGGCGCAGTTGATGGCCACGCCGCTGAGGGTGATCTGGTGGTTGCCCGCGCTGAGCTGGGCGATCGTCAACGTATCGCTGACGCCCATCGCTTGCGCCGTTCCACCGTCCACTTTTACGGTGTAGCCGTCGGCGTCGAGGTTCTCTCCTGTGGTGGAGGTAGCGATCCTAACCGACCCGGTTGGCCGCGCAGTGGGTTCGACGCCCTTGCAGTCAGCCAGTGCCCAAGCCAAGCACGCGACCAGCATAAGCCTATTCCGTTGCCGGTAGGGGTCGCTCAACTCGGCATGCTCCCTGGCCCGTCGGGCGCAGGGAACGGCGCGGCAATACACCAGCGAGCCCATTCTGGACGGCAGCCGAATCGTGGGATCGATGGTTAACCCGAGCTCAAGGCACATTCGTGCGGCGTGGGCTATCATAGTTGAGCGCCGCCTAACGGATCGCGCCTAAGCTGCGGCGCGCTGAAAAAGAATGACCCATTTCCTTAATCTACGCGCGCCGCCAGCTTCAGGCGCTTGTTAGGCCGGCGGCGCACTCAAGCTCGACGTCCGAACCGTTCGACGATGACCTCGGCG
>JAERMM010000405.1 GCA_016844585.1 Chloroflexota bacterium
CAACGGGGTGAACCCCGTCCGCTGTACCCATCGGGCTTCGTCATCGTGTGCTGACTCGCCCGGGGACTGGGCCTTCTATGCGATTTCTGTCCGCCTGCCTGTCGGCAGACAGGTCCTCACGGGCTTGCCCTTGCCGTCGGCTGGTAGTTATCCTTGTCCTACAATTGGACATTACAGGTATTCCTACGGGGGACTTTCACCCCATGAGTTCACGCCCATGTTGGGCGCACACAATCGCCTGCAGCCGACTGCCTACAGCCTACGCTCGTCCCTCGCTCCGGCTTCCGGCAGCGGCTGAGGCGTGGCGTCAGGCTTCAGCGGCGAAGATTCGGGAGAGAAATGTTCGCCGACGCATGTGAGCTGGCTAGGAGCTTCACACGCCCCGTTGTACTGTCTCGTCGCGATAGAGCCGGCAACTGCTCGGCCGCAATCGGCGCGTTCGTTGTCGTCAACAGGGATGGCTGGGTTGTCACAGCCTATCACATTGTGGAGGAGGCGGAACGCTCTGCTCAGGCCGCCAAGGAGTTCCAGGCGGCCGAGGTCTCCAGAACCGCCATTTACGCCGATCCGACAATCGACAAGAAGGAACGCAGTCGGCGTCTGAAGGCGCTCCCAACGTTCTCGCCAGATGCAACAACCAACACGTCCGCATGGTGGTCCTGGGATCCAGTCCGGGTCAAGGACATCGTCGCAGTTCTCGCGGTTGACCTCGCTTTCGTCAAACTCGAGTCATTCGACCCCGACTCAGTCGTGACCTACCCGGTCTTCAAAGACCCGACTAAACCGATGCAGCAAGGGCGCAGCCTGTGTCGTCTTGGGTTCCCGTTTCATAGCGTGCAGCCGGTCTTCCACCCAGACAAGAACGCGTTTGAGCTTCCTCCGGGCTCGATCCCGTTGCCACTCTTCCCCAACGACGGCATTCTCACTCGGATAGTCGAGGTTGAAATGAATCCACCTCTGAACCCGCCCCCACCTTTCAAACTCCGGCTCATCGAGACGTCAAGTCCCGGTCTTCGCGGCCAAAGTGGTGGTCCGATATTCGATCAGAACGGCACCATCTGGGGCATCCAGAGCCGCACGGTGCATCATCCCCTTGGCTTCAGCCCTCCAGTCCCTGGAGGAAAGTCGAACGAAAAGGAGCACCAGTTCATGAATGTCGGCTGGGGCGCCCATGCTGAGACCATCGTTGGGGCAATGCGCGACCGTGGCATCGCGTTTGCTCTATCGCAGGATTGACCGGAGAAGGAGATCCCGATGCCAAAATACTACTACACCACCACGCCGACTCTGCACACGTCCAAGACCGCCTACACGATCGATAGTGCAAGATCGTCGTTATGGTCGGCCTCATTTCAACCGGTTCCGGACGATCGCATGACACGGGACCCGAAGCCAGGTAAGCCCGAGACAAGGAGCAAACCTCGGATCGGCAGAACCGCGAAACCGCGCAAGGCTGAGGCCTAACGCCGAGCCGTTCGACCACAATGAAATACGTGGTGGACACGAACATCATCAACTGGCTTATCGACGGAAAGATCGATCGCGCAGCCCTCCCCGGCGACGGCGAGTTTGTAGCCACCCATATCCAGATTGACGAGATAAACCGCACATCGGACGAAGACCGTCGCGCGCGCCTATTCCTCACGCTCGCATCGACAATCCGCGAACTGCTACCGACGGAGACAACGGTTTTGGATACCTCACGGCTTGACTGGTGCAAGTTGGGTGACGGCGTGATCTACACATCCATCAAGAATCAGCTCGACGCAAAGAACGGTGGCCGTCGGGGCAACATCCACGACGCGCTAATTGCAGAGGTAGCCATCGTCAACGAGTTCACGTTACTGACCGCAGATGCCGATTTGGCCGAGATCGCAAAGAATCACAAGGGCACGGTCCGTCATTTTGCGGTCTAATCGGGAAGAACGGGCTTCTCACCCGCCCTCCTCACACCACCCGGCATGCGGGTCCGCCCCGGGCGGTTCAGGTACAGGGAGCACACGTCCTCGTCAGGCGTATCCGTGGGCTTTCATCCAAAGTGCGCGGACACTGATCAAGTCCTGCCCTTTCAGCCAATCGTTCGTCATCCCCGTCTACGTTGCCAGCGTCTTCGACAGATGCCAGGTGCTCTCGCTGCTGATGCACAACCGCTGCATTTACCCCGTGGGATAGACTATCCAACGGGGTGAACCCTGTCCGCTGTACCCATCGCGCCTCGTCATCTTGTGCTGACTCGCCTGCGGACTGAGCCTTCTGTGTGGTTCGACACGTTCACCCCCCTGAGTTTGTCGAAAGGCAATTTCTGTCCCCCGGATCAAGTTCGGGGCAGGCTTGGCTCGCACCTTTGCGCTTCGGCTTCCTTCAGACAAGTCCTCGCGGGCTTGCCCTTGTCCCATGCGACAAGTCGGGTTCTCCTATAGGGCACTCCGGCCTGTAATGCCTACGGCCTGGAAGGGACCTTCACCCCATAAGCTCATGCCCATGTCGGGCGCACACAACATGGTTGAGCGAGCTGGCCCAGAGCGGCTGGCCGCTCACCATAAGTGTTAGACGGCGCGAAATGAACGCTGAGCTGCAATCCGTGGATGCTGATCGTCGAGAGACCGGGAGCGAGAATGACCAAGGCTTCTGACGCGGAGTACCTTGAAATCATCACCGGGGCGATTCGAGTCTGCGCCAACTACCGGCCCCGTTTCGGACACGGACGGGCGGCTGGTTTCACAGTGGCCGAGTTCAGGGAACTCTACCAAGCCGATCCGTTCTACTCTTGGTTCGGCCTCGACAACCCACTCATGTATGCCGCCCACAAGGCTGCCGGTGGATTGACGTCCGTTTACAGGCAAATCGGGATAGGGTGTCAGTGGGTTTTCAACCGGATTCTTCGGGATTCGCTCAGCATCGATGAGGAGGCCGCGAACTGGTCGTATAAGGTTCCGGGAGCCACTCGCGGTCGGGAGCGTACGCTTTCGCTCGACGCCAGGATCCCAACCGTAGCGCTCAAGTCAGGCTCCCGGGCCGATGCCGTTCGATCTTGGCTCGCCGAGTCTGCAAAGCGTCTTGAACTCACCGCAAAGGCGGCACGGAGCCTCCAAGGTGCCGTATTCGAGGTTCGCCAAGGCTACAAGAGCAAGGACTCTAAACGGCAAAACGCGGACGTGTCCAATGCCGCGAACGCCTACGCCCATCAGTACCTGCCCGTTGTTGTCCTTCTCTCCACGCAGATCGATTCAGACGTTGCCGAACGCTACCGGCGCGCCCGTTGGCTGCTCCTCGTCGGAACGACCGCAGGCTCGCCTTGGGACAGCACCTACGCTTTCACGCGCGAGGTCATCGGTTACGATCTTGCAGCGTTCTTCCAGCGGAACGCCGCCTCACTCCGCGCAACAGTCGACGAGGTCATGAGGAGCCTTCTCAGTGAGAGATAACCACAACGACGCGTTCTTCGCGCAGCCGCAGCCGGCGACCGTGCTCCGGCGCAAAGAGCATCTGACCTTTAAGGGAAACCGCTCGCGGGGCCGGCACGGTTGGCTCCGGCTGACCCCGGCATACTCGCTCCACCTCGTTCAGGATCTCGTCGCCGGCCTATCTGAGGACGACTTGGTCCTTGACCCGTTCTGCGGAACTGGAACAACAGCGCTGGCCTGCTCGCAGCAAAAGATCGCGTGCGACACCGTCGACGTGAACCCCTTTATTGTCTGGTTGGCAAAAGCTAAGTGCGCACTCTACTCTAGCGAAGTGCGCACTCTACTCTCAGGCTGAGATACAGCGCGTTCAGGCCTTTGCGGACCGACTCGCATCCGGTGAACTGGATGGCTCCGAAGCTTGGGCTCCTCCCATTCAAGACATTTACAAGTGGTGGTCGGAGCCGACGCTAAACGCCCTCTCTGGGCTCTTCGCTCAGATCTCCCAGGAGAGCAGCGCCCGTTCCCGGGACTTACTCCGCATTGCTTTCTGCCGCGCCGCAATCGAGACCGCAGCAGTGAGCTTTGCGCATCAATCCATGTCGTTTCGCGCTGTCGATGCGCAAGCGACGCTCTTCAGTGAACCAGCCTCAGATCGTGTGCTGGGTCACTTCACTCGCGCTGTCACCGAGGTCACGCAATCGGCGGCTGAAACACCCCTCGGAGCCGTCAAGGCTGTCCTGGGCGACTCACGGGATCTCGCTCAGATTCTTCCGCTAGAGCGGTACACCGCAGTCATCACATCTCCGCCCTATCCGAACCGAATGAGCTACATCCGCGAGCTGAGGCCTTATATGTACTGGCTCGGATACCTCAGCGACGGGAGACAGGCGGGGGAACTTGACTGGAAGGCCATAGGCGGAACTTGGGGATGCGCTACGAGTCTGGTCGCCAAGTGGGAGCCCAATCCAGGACTTGAGATCCCATGGACAGGATTTCACGCCTGCGTCAATGCCATCAAGGAGCGTAGCGATCTGCTTGGCCGATATGTCCACAAGTATTTTGAGGACGCGGTACTTCACGTCGATTCGCTCATGCGTGTGCTGACGAGCGGGGCGCGAGTTCACTACGTCGTCGGAAACTCCAAGTTCTACGATGTCCTGCTGCCGACGGAGGACATCTATGCCTCGCTGTTTTCAGCTGCCGGCATGTCGGAGGTTTCGATCGACCGGATCAGAAAACGCACTTCGAAGAAGGAGCTGTTTGAGTTCGTCGTTCATGCGAAGAAGAAATAGCGAAAGACACTGCTGTCCAAATTAGCCGGGTTTGAGGATTTCAGGCCTTGATTTTCCTTTGTCATTGGACGGATTTTGCATTTTTCAGAAACCAGACCCCTCGTTGTGCTGTCCGAATTAGGTGAACGAAAAAACCTCC
>JAERMM010000406.1 GCA_016844585.1 Chloroflexota bacterium
GGACACCCCAACGGGGCACGCGCCTGCGCGGCGGGCGGGGATGCCCCTCCCGGCGCCACCCGCCCGTCAGAGCTTCCTCGACTCAAGTGAGCGATGGCGCTAGAGTCGCGCGAGCCTACAGTAGAGGACTTGCGGGACTTGTGCCGCGAGCGAACTTCGACCCGGTGAACTTCAGCCGTGACAACGTCATCCGCGTGGCCGATGCCCTGCACGGCGAAGAGCCGCCGTCGGTATAGGCTGTGCCCAGTTTCGAGCCCCGAGTCCCCAATTCCGAGCCCCGAGCCCCGTGAGGTAGAATCACCCCCATCGTGGCGCTGATGCCTGGCACCCAGCTCGGCCCGTATGCCATCTACTGGCAGGCTGGTCTGAAGAAGTGAGAGTGAGCGGCGCGGTCGGAGGGATTGAGAGTCGCCTGTGCAAACAGCACTGACCGGCACGCGTTTTGGGCGCTATCACGTCACGGCGGAGATCGCACGTGGCAGTGTGTACGACCTCTACCGAGCGACCGACGCCGAGTTGGGCCGCGAGGTGGCTCTCAGGGTGTTCGGGCCAACCTGGGGCGCAGACGAGGGACGATTCCTCGATTTCCTGCGCGACTTGAGGCCTTTGGTGTCGCTCGATCACCCGCACATCGCGAAGGTCTACGGCTTCGAGGAAGTCGCGCAGACCACAGCCCTTGCCACGGAGTTGCTCGAGGGACCGACGCTCGCCGATGTGATTGCATCGAGGTCCCAACCCTCGATCGCGACGGGAGCCAGCGGGACGCGCGGGTTGCCCATCGAAGAGGCGTGCCCGCTGGCTGCGCAGATAGTCGATGCCCTCGCAGCAGCCCACGAGTGCGGCGTTGCCCATGGGAATCTCTCGCCGTCGACGATCAGCATCTGTAATGGCGTCGTTCGGGTCCGCAACTTCGGATTTGCACAGCTCATCCCGCCTGAAGCTTTACGGCCCTGGTACCCGGACGCCGGGTCAGCGGACGTTCTCCACGCACATGGGCTGGGCATTGTGCTTCCTGGTTCCGCCTTGGCCTGGCCGCTCGATGTGAGGGCCGCCTACCTCAGCCCGGAGCAGCGAGATGGGAAACCGGCGGACGCGCGCACCGACATCTGGGCGTTCGGGTGCGTGTTCTTCGAGATGCTGACAGGCGAACCGGCACTCGCACCCGTTGAGCAGAATTCCCCGTGGGCTGGCCTGCCAAGTCTCTCTCCCCGCTGGGCCGGCCCGTCGGCCACCCTACCAGTAGCCCTGCGCGCGACGATCGCCGGGTGCGTCTCCGCGGATCCTGCCGATCGCATCGGCGACCTGTCGCGTGTACTCCCTGCGCTGCGTGATCCTGCGATCGCTATCGGCGCACTTGATCCCGCTCTCGTGCACGCGGCAGAGGCGGCGACGCCGGAGCCGGAGGGGCGCCCGAGACGTTCGGGCCGGTCACGGCCATAGTTCGTTGGCACGCGGAAGGCTGTACACGACAAGGCCGAGTAGGGAGGGCAATGCGCAGCCGACGAGTACACCGCCGCCACGTCGGTTATGCGGTCACGCGGATCGGCGTCAGCTCGAGCTGCTCGGTATCGAACACTGCGCACCAGCCGTCGACGAGCGGCGCGACCACGACGAAGTGCCGGTCGTGAGGCCCGAGCGCAAGAGGGCCGGCCCCGTCCCAGGGCACTCGGCCGGCTAGCCGGCGCATGACGAGCCACGTGTGAAAGTGCCCCACGAAAATGACTTTCTCCGGGACCGCCTCAAAACTCCGCTCTGTCTGTGCGTCGGTGGCAGGCACATCGTCGAACGCCCAGAGATCCTCCGCCCGGCACGGGTTTCGCCAGGGCTCGATATGGCAGAACCGGCATCCCTCGAGCGTCAACTGCGGCCGGAGTCGGGCAGCGAAGGCCAGCAGCTCGGGATCCGCCATGTCATGGACAACCGTCGATACCTCATGGCTCAGACCCGCGTCGTGGTTCCCCCACACACCGATAGCGCCTGCTCGATCCAACAGACGTGAGACCTCCACTCCCGGCTCGCCGGGTTGGCATGACTCGAAGGCATCGCCGAGCGTCACGACCTGATCCACGTCGTGCTGGCGCAGCGCCGCCAGCGCGACGCGAAGGTGATCGACCGCATCATGGATGTCCGACACGATGCCGATCCGCATCAAGGCTCCATCGACACGCGGTGGCTCGACGCCTGCGCACCATACAGATCCAGGCTACGCTCGAGGCGAAACACTCGCCAGCGCTGCTGTAACTCACTCGCACGCCGGGCATCGGCGATGTCGAATCGTTCCGCAGCGAGCACGAGGGCGCGGACGGAAATCTGCGGCTCGTCGCAGCGCTGACGGACCCGCACGGCCGAGGACGTGCCGTCCAGGGGGCCACTGAGGACCCACTGCCCGGGTAAGCCTCGAATCTGATGTCGATGTCGTTGCTTCGAACCTGGCAGACATCACTCGTGCGAACCCGCGCCAACGCGGCCTCGTCGAGCAACGATTCTGGGGTGTAGCGTCCGAGCAGACGTGGATCGTTGACGTACTCTATGGACGCCGAACACTGCGCAGCGCCAGGAAGCCAGGGCGGAACGATCGCGCC
>JAERMM010000407.1 GCA_016844585.1 Chloroflexota bacterium
CCTTGGCGCGCGCTTGAATCGATGCTCGAAGTCGGCGATTCCCCAGCGGACCTGTGTCGTCTTGTCCCGCCTCGTGGCGAGCGGCAGGATCGAGTGGCTGTAGGCCTGGGCGATGGCGTTTCCGACATCGGACTCGACGATGGCAGCGAGAACGTCAGGGGCGTTGCTCGAGAGCCAGGTCGCGAGAGTCGGCCCG
The DNA here is from genome assembly GCA_016844585.1 of Chloroflexota bacterium. Classification (GTDB taxonomy): domain Bacteria; phylum Chloroflexota; class UBA6077; order UBA6077; family SHYK01; genus JAERMM01. The sequence continues at coordinate 197 of JAERMM010000407.1, forward strand.
ATGTCGAAGCTTAATCGACGGAAGTTTCCGAGCTCAGCGTTCGGGCGATAGCACTCGGCGGTGATCTTCTCGTTGAAGTTGGCGTAAGGCTCCGCCCCGGGCTCGCGGGGCACCAGGCCGGTCAACGGATCTTCTCGCGGCGGCTGATAGAAGTGGCCATGAATACAAACGAACGTTTCTCGACGGGGAACGGCGGATTCGCTCATCCGCGCAGGACGAGCGTTGAACAGGTCAGAACAACAACTCGGTGGAGCGCTCGACAACAGGAGTGCACGGGTGGCTCCGGGTTGCCCTCACCTAACCTCTCCCATTGCGATGGGAGAGGGACATTGCGGACAGGGCTGATTGATCCGAGCAGCGTTGTCAGGACGGGGACCTCAGCCTTCGAAGCTCAATGGCTTCATGATAGAGATCAACGTAACGGCTCGCGGATGCAGCCCACGAGCTGTCACGCCGCATTCCCTGGACCTGGACCTCCAACCAGCGGTCCGGTTGGCGATAGACCTCGAGGGCTCGGCCCAGAGCAACGCTGAGAGCGACGGCGTTGTAGTCCCGAAACACAAAGCCAGTTCCGCGGTGAGTCGCGCCACGGTAGTCGGTGACTGTGTCCGCCAGCCCGCCTGTCGAGCGGACGATTGGGACGGTCCCGTAGCGCAGGGATATCAGCTGCCCCAGGCCGCAGGGCTCGAAACGAGACGGCATGAGGAACATGTCGGCACCGGCGTAGATGCGCTGAGCCAGCGCGGCGTCGAACGTCAGAAACGCGGCAAGCTGGCGCCGATTCCGCGCGGCGCGCTCGCGCAGCATCTCGTGGTACTCGGGGTCGCCCGTCCCAAGAATGACAAACTGCAGGTCGATCTCTGACAGGAGCCGATCGAGAATCGGGGCAACGAGGTCGAAGCCCTTCTGGTCGACGAGTCGGCCAATCATCGCGACGACTGGCGTACGTGGGTTCAGGTCGAATCCAACCTCCTGCTGCAGAGCCGCCTTGCATTGAACCTTGCCCGCGAGTGCGTCAACTGAGTACCGAGCGGCAATGGCGGCATCGGTCTCAGGATTGAAGATGTCGTAGTCGATGCCGTTTACGATCCCGCGAAGCTGGTTCTGTCGGGCGGTCAGGAGGCCATCCAGCCCCTCGCCATACTCTGGGGTGGTGATCTCCTCGGCGTAACGCTCGCTCACCGTGTTGATCAGGTCAGCGCCCGCGATGCCCTGGCTCATCAGGTCGAATGACCCGTCCTTCCGTCGGAGAAGCGTCGCGGGCGGACGCGGCGCCTCGAACCGGTCGGGGCACGTCGTAACCACCATGCAGCCAGTGCGGAATCGCGGCTGTGTGCCAGTCATTGCTGTGGACGACATCTGGCGTCCAACCAAGTCGGTTGACGACCTCCAGGGCGGCCCGACAGAAGTACATGAATCGATCGGCGTCGTCCGGAAAGCCGTAAACCGCATCGCGGCCGAAGAATCGTCCGCACTCGACCAGGTAAACAGGCACTTCGCCGACAAATGCCGTTGCGAGTCGCGCTTCGGCATCGGAGCCAGGTACCGAGAACGACCTCCCATCGAGCCCCCCGCCCAACGGCGTCTGGGCCTCGATCTGCCTGTAGCGGGGCATGACAACCCGGACGTCATGCCCCATCGCATGAAGCGCCTTCGGCAGCGCGCCCGCAACGTCGGCGAGGCCTCCGACCTTGGCGAAGGGAGCAACCTCAGCCGCTACGAAGAGAATCCGCAAACTACCCCTCTCGCTTGAACAACTCGACGCATCGACTTTACGGCGCTGGAGCGCGGTGCATCTATGGGGTCGGTCAGGCGAATCACCCCAACCCAACCCTCCCCCGTCGATGGGGAGGGCGGAAGCGTGCCGGCCCGCGAGAGCGGTAGCTCGCCAGCCCCAACGTTGACGGTTACGCTGGCCCTTATCTCTTAGGGGCTATCGCCACCCCTTCGCGCTCGCGAAAAAGAGACGGATCGATATCCCCAAATAGTCGATCGCGATCGTAGAGATCATCCGCCAGGCTGGCGGCCGTTGCGTCGTCCGCGCCCTGCTCGAGCAACGTTGCGAGCTGCTCGAATCGCTCGACGTGGCTCTGAAACCGACTGGCCGCATACTCGCGCGCCTGACCCGTCGTTACCAGGAAGGGCCAGTCGCTGCTCTGCAGTAGAAGCGCCTCACGGGCTGCCTGCTTCAGCACCTGCGCGCGAGTCCCAACCGAATTGCCGTGCGCCGCGACCAGGCGCTCCATGCGGCGCTCGGCGTCGTGTATGACGGGCCACATCCACTCTGTGTCCACGTTCAACCAGGTGAAGTGGTTGCCGCTCTGGCCCCACGAGCTCTCGGGGAGGGACAGTACGTCTTCGGGCGGATGCTGCGAAATGTACTCGCTGGCGGTGGTGAGATCGACCGTCTCGCTGCGCGAGAGGAGTCGAAGCACCTCACGGATCCAATCGATTCCCTCGAACCACCAGTGGCCGAACAGCTCCGTGTCGTAGGCGGCGCTGACGATGCCGTAGCCGCCTGATGACCGGTGGTAATCGCCGATCTGTTCCTCTACGAGGGCGGCGAAATGACGCGCGTGGTCGCGAACCCGCTCCTGAGCGCGCTCTGGGCGGTACTCGTCTTTGTCTGCCAGGTCAACCTGGCGACCGGTGACCCTCCAGTACTGCATGCCAGACTCGCCGTGCTTCTTGTGAAACTCACGGTATTCGTAGTCACCGGGGTAACCGTGCTCGCCAGACCACACTTGCAATCCAGTCCGATTGTTTCGGCCGATCACGGCAACATCGACCCCGGCGACCCAGTACGGCTGAAACGTGGTTCGGTTCGTCGGCTCGCGATATTCGGGGGTAGGGACGAGGTAGCGACGCGGTACGTTGCCGTACGGTCCGATCGCATCGCCCGCCGCCTTGCCCACCGGTCGGCCGCCCTCGACAGTGTGGGTCTCACTGAAGAAGACGCGCAGCCCTTGCTCCGCAAGGAATCGCTCCAGCCCCGGCTTGACGTAGCTGGCGGCATCGTCGGACCTGGTGTAGCTCGGGCGGTAGGCGCACTCGGGCAGCCAGATCGCGGTGGGCTTGCGCCCGAAGGTGGCTGTGTAGGCCTGGACGCCCACTCCGATTTGGGCGGCGATCGTCGAGTCGCGATCGACCAGCGGCAGATAGCCGTGGGTGGCGGCGGAGGTCGCGATCTCGATGTGACCGGATTCCTGCAGGCTCTTGAACGCACCGACGATGTTCGAGTCGAACCGACCGCGATACTGCGCCAGAACGTCGGAGTAGAACCGGCGGTAAAACTCAGCAAGGACGCCAAGCTGGTCCTGGCGAGCGACCTTCGCTCGGGCGACATCCAGCTCCGCCGCCGCCACGCGGCCCTCGACATAGCCGACGAAGTGGTCATTGATGAGGGGGTCGCGCAACTGCTCGACGAGGACCGGAGTCAGTCCGATGGTGAGCTTGAAGGGG
>JAERMM010000408.1 GCA_016844585.1 Chloroflexota bacterium
GGGCCTGCATGGACGTACTCGGGGAGGAAGTAGGGCAGGTTCATGAATGACTGGCTGTCGAGCAGCCCGTATTCAGCTTCCAGGATGTGCGCCGGCAGCGGGAACAGCAGCATTTGTCCGAGGGTGCCAGCAAGGTAGAAGGGGATCTTCCAGGTAATGCGCAGTGAGAGCGGGTCGAGCGCATCTATCGACTCGATGCGGGTCACGGCAGTGGGATCGCTGAACGGCAGCTCCCTGTCGGAGTCAGCTTTGAAGCCGAAGACGTAGTCGTGGATGGTGAGCTGCGTGCCATCGTGCCAGTAGATGTCAGGTCGGATGGCGTAGTCGGTGGTCATGCGTCCGTCGTCCAGCAGGCGCATCGTGCCCTTATCCAGTGATGGCAGCTCCCGCGCCATCTGGGGGGTCGGCTTACCCACCTTGTCGGAGGTGACAAGCCCATTGGAATGAAGCTCGAAGAAACCGCTTGGATTGTTGGCGCTGCCGAACAGGCCGAACGCCGACAGGCCCACGATCGGAACGCCAACGGCGCCGACGATGGTCTTCGTTTGCCGAACCACCGGTGCGGAAGCGGAAGATGGGTTGGCCGCTCCACCGCTGCTGGAGGGCGGCGCCGCGCATGCCGAAGCCAATGCGAGCACGCCGAATCCTGCCACCAGGCGACTGCCACGCCAAGGAGACAGGGCTCCCTCAGCCATCGCGATCATCGATTTCAACGTCTCACCTCCAGTGTGTCGGTACCGGCGGTAGCATACTCCAGTCCGTGAGTTGAAAGGTGTGCGCAATTAGGACGGGGTGTCCCGCACGTTGTTGCGCTCGATGCGGTCGCGGGTCGGTAGGGGCGAGGCATGCCTCGCGTGCCTTCGGCCTTAGCAATCTGGCATATAAGAGAGAAATGCTGCTAATGATTGCAACCACCTACAAGCCGGCGACCGACCTTGGCTACCTGCTGTCCAAGCACCCGGACCGGTGCCAGAGCTTCGAGTTGAATTTCGGAAAGGCGCACGTCTTTTTCCCTGAGGCTACATCCGACCGCTGCACCGCGGCATTGCTGCTCGATATCGATCCTGTCTCATTGATTCGACGCGAGCGGGGCGGCCTTCGCGGATTGGATCAGTACGTCAATGACCGACCCTTTGCCTCATCGTCTTTTCTGTCGGTCGCGATCGCGCGCGTGCTGGGCACGGCTCTGGGTGGTAGAAGCAAGGAGCATCTCGATCTCGCTGACACTCCGATTCCCCTCGAGCTAACAGTTCATTCCTTGCCCTGCGGCGGCGGCGAAGCCATGGTTCGCTCGCTGTTCGAGCCGCTGGGCTATGCCGTGCGGGTTGAAAGTCGGATGCTCGATGTCCAGTATCCAGACTGGGGCCCGAGCAGGCACCTGAACGTGCATCTGACAGGCCTCCAGCGGCTTTCCGACGCACTCAAGCACCTGTACGTCCTCATTCCGGTGCTTGACGACGACAAGCACTACTGGGTCGGTAAAGACGAGGTCCAGAAGCTGCTGCGACATGGCAGTGGTTGGCTGGAGAGCCACCCCGCGAAGGAGCTGATTGCCGAGAGATACCTTGCGCACCAGCGAAGCCTGACGCGGGAGGCCCTCGCGGCCTTGCTCGACGAAGACCAGGAAGACCCGGACGAGGCCGCGGAGCGATTCGAGGCCGACGAGCAGCGTGTTGAAGCTCCGATAAGTCTCAACGAGGCGCGGCAGCAAGCGGTGCTGGGCGCGCTCAAGGAGGCTGGCGCCCACCGTGTGCTCGATCTCGGTTGCGGTGAAGGCTGCCTGCTCCGCACTCTGGCGGCGGACAGGTCGTTCGACGAGATTGTAGGGAGCCTCGAGGTTGCTCGCGATCGGCTGCATCTCGATTCGCCATTCGCGGCCGCAGCCGGGCGTGTGAAGCTGCTGCACGCCTCGCTGATCTATCGCGATCGACGGCTCTCCGGCTACGATGCGGCCGCGATCGTTGAGGTCATTGAGCACCTCGACCTGGCCCGGCTCGCAGCGTTCGAGCGCGTCCTGTTCGAGTTCGCCAGCCCGCGGACCGTCATCGTCACCACGCCTAACTTCGAGTACAACGTACGCTTCGAAGGGCTGGCAGCCGGTGCCTTTCGTCACCATGACCATCGCTTCGAGTGGAGTCGCGCGGAGTTTGATGCCTGGGCGACGACGATCGCCGCCCGCTTTGGCTACCGACTAGATGTGTCAGGGATCGGTCCAATCGATCCCGATCTTGGCTCGCCAACCCAGATGGCGATATTCAACAGAAACGGCGCGGCTCACGTGTGAGCGAGCAGGAAACTTAGATGCGCATCGCAATACCGGAATTCTCACTCGTCATGCTCGTCGGGGCCTCCGGATCCGGCAAGTCGACGTTTGCGCGAACGCACTTCAAGCCAACGGAGGTTATTTCGTCGGACTATTGTCGCGGGCTCGTGTCGGACGACGAAAACGACATGTCAGCGACGTCCGACGCTTTCGATGTGCTCCATTACATCGCCGGGAAGCGACTCGCCTCGCGGCGCCTGGTGGTCGTGGACGCGACGAACGTGCAACCTGAGGCGCGAAAGTCGCTGCTCGCCCTGGCGGCGCAATACTATTGCCAGCCAGTAGCTATCGTCTTCAACCCTGGCGAGGCCGTGTGTCACGAGCGGAATCGACTGCGGCCGGAACGCCAGTTCGGTCCTCACGTCGTGCGCGGCCAGACGCGCCAGCTCCGGCGTTCGTTGCCGGGTCTTCGTCGCGAGGGACTGCGTCGAATTCACGTCCTGTCGTCGCAGGAGGAGGTTGACGACGCTCGCATCGAGCGTGTGCCGTTGAGCTGCGACTTTCGCGGCGAGCGTGGCCCATTCGACGTGATCGGGGACGTGCATGGTTGCTTCGATGAGCTTCGCGTACTTCTCAGCAGTCTCGGCTATGAGGTCAGCTTCCGGGACAAAGCTGGTATCGAGCGGTTCGAGGTGATGCACCCGGACGGACGGCGCGTCGTCTTCGTCGGGGACCTGGTCGACCGCGGCCCTGGAATCGGTTCTGCGCGCTCGGAAACCACGAGGCCAAGCTGTTGCGCGCCTTAAATGGCCACAGCGTGCAGGTGTCGCACGGCCTCGCCCAATCGCTTTCACAGCTGGACGCGCGGCAGGCCGACTTTCGAAAGCGGACAATCGATTTCATTGATGGCTTGCATCATCACCTGGTGCTCGATGGCGGAGAGCTGGTGGTAGCGCACGCCGGGCTTCGTGAGGACATGCAGAACCGCGATTCGGGTGCGGTGCGGTCTTTCGCGCTGTTTGGCGACACTACCGGTGAGACTGACGAATACGGACTGCCGGTGCGCCAAAACTGGGCGGCGGACTACCGTGGGAGGGCAATGGTTGTCTACGGTCACACGCCCACGACCGAGCCGGCCTGGGAGAACCGTGCAATCAACATCGACACTGGCTGTGTGTTCGGTGGACGGCTGACGGCCCTTCGCTACCCGGAACGGCAACTGGTTTCCGTTCCGTCTCCCAAAGTCTACTACGAGCCGGTCCGTCCACTGGAGGCGGCAGAAGTCACGGTCAGCTCTCCGTCTGAGTCGAGGCCCGCCGCTGAACAGCAGGGTGTCAACGCGGCTGCATCAGACAGCAGCGCACGTCCCGTCGGCTCTCAGGGGGCACGACCGATCGATGACGTGCTCGACATCGAGGACGTCCAAGGCAAGCGCATCATCCAGACGCACCTGCAGGGCCGCATAACGATTCGGGAAGAGCAAGCTGCCGCGGCTCTAGAAGTCATGAGCCGTTTCGCGCTGGATCCGCGATGGCTCATCTACTTGCCGCCGACCATGTCACCGTGCGCCACGAGCCATGTGCCGGGCCTACTCGAGCACCCGGCCGAGGCATTCGCCTACTTCCGCAAGGCGGGCGTCGATCGAGTCGTATGCGAGCAAAAGCACATGGGCTCCCGCGCCGTGGTGGTGATCTGCCGCGACGCCGCGGTGGCGGAGCGCCGGTTTCGGGTGCCTGAGAACACGCTCGGCGTCGTGTACACCCGGACGGGACGTAGGTTCTTCGGCGAATCGGCGACTGAGGCTGAGCTGCTAGGCCGAGTGAGTCAAGCGATCTCGCGAATCGGTCTATGGGAGGAACTCGAGACAAACTGGCTGTGTCTCGACTGCGAGCTGATGCCCTGGTCTGCTAAGGCCCAACAGCTCCTCAGAGGCCAATATGCGGCCGTTGGCGCCGCGGCTGCCGCCTCGCTCAGCGCTGCCGTGGATGTGCTCGACCTTGCCGTACGGCGCGGGATCGAGGCTGGGACGCTGCGAAATCGATACTCGGACCGACTGAAGTCGGTGCAGAAGTACGTCGAGGCCTACCGTGCATACTGCTGGTCAGTGGAATCGGTCGCCGACTTGCGGCTCGCGCCGTTCCACGTTTTGGCGGGAGAGGGCGCCACATACGTAGATAGGCTGCACACCTGGCACATGGAAATGAGCGCACGCCTCGGCGCGGCTGGCGAGGAAGTTCTCATCGCGACGCCCTACGTGATTGTGGATCTGGCCGATGAGGCGAGCGAGCGCAATGCAACCCAGTGGTGGACCGATCTGACCGCGCGAGGGGGCGAAGGCATGGTGGTCAAGCCCTTAGACTTCGTTGTGCGGGGCGACAAGGGACTGCTTCAGCCAGCCGTGAAATGCCGAGGTCCCGAGTACCTGCGCATCATCTACGGCCCGGAGTACGACGCCGGGGAAAGCCTATCCAAGCTACGTCGGCGGGCCCTCGGTACCAAGCGAGCACTGGCCGTACGAGAGTTCGCTCTCGGCATAGAGGCGCTGCAGCGGTTCGTTCAGCGGGAGCCGCTGTACAGCGTCCACGAATGTGTCTTTGGTGTCCTTGCATTGGAGAGCGAGCCGGTCGACCCCCGCCTCTAAACAGCATATTCCGAGCGTCTCTCGGTGGCGCGGCAAGGTTGACCACAAGCCGGGGTGAGGGGTAGGATGCTGCCCCGACCGTTTGCATCAATGGGGGGAGGACTATGGAGCAGGAACGGGTACGCACCAAAGAGCGCGAGACTCTCGTCCGACCGAATGACGGCGGCATGGCTTCCCGCAATGGCTTCATCGACCGGCAGTTCAGGGGTCGGCTCCTGGTGAAAGGGCGAGACATCCCGATTCCGCCCGCCGGCCAGACGCGCCAGGCCGACACCAGCATGTACCTCAACCCGGACTACTACAAGGACACCGCGTTCCAGGATTGGCTGATCTTCATCAACAACATCCGCGTGCACTCCGGCAAGCACATCCACAAGGGCGGCCTTTGCCTCTTTATCCTGGACGGAAAGGGGTACACG
>JAERMM010000014.1:0-16005 GCA_016844585.1 Chloroflexota bacterium
CACGAGATACTCGGTAACGTCAACGCCGAGCTGCCGCCAGCCAGCGGCGATGGCCGCAACCTGTTTGGGGTCAGAGGCTTGAGCGCGAAGTTCGACCTGCACCGGTTGGCCGCTCGGGCTTAGGACTCGCCCATCAGGCGCCCGGCTCCAACCGAAGCTGTTCCATTCTGCAACAGCGCGCGTTGGGTCATAGAGGTAACGCGCAAAAGGCTGACCGACGATTCCACTTCGTGGGTCGTTGGCGGCCAGGAATGAGTCTCCATTGGTATCGGCGATGCCCGGCAGCATCAGCTCCCGCAGCGCGCCGCGGTCCAGCCCGAACAAGAACCCTCTCCGGAGCCGCACATCCTGCGCTAGCTCGACAGGCCGCCCGAACTCCGGAGAGAGCTGAAACCAGATGTACCGCCAGTTCTGTGGCCTGGTGACGACGACGCCCTCTCCCGTACGGGCCCATTCATCACGCAGGTCGATGAGAGCGTCATCGAGGAGCGTGCCTTGCGGCGCCACGTCCACGGTGCCCGCCCGCAGGTTCGCCAGCACTGCGCTCGGGTCGCCGATGACGCGGATGACGATCTTACCGACCTTCGGCTGCCCCAGGAAATATCGGTCGTAACGCTCGAACACAAGGTTCTCGCCGAGGCCCCAGTCGACCAGCCGGAATGGACCCAGGTGAACGTAGTCGCTCGTGAAGTAGCTGCTCTTGAGGAACGCCTGTCCGTCCTCCTGGAAGGCTTCGGCAAGGAGGTGCTTCGGCAGCACCCAGTAGTTCCGGTGGGTGAGGTTGAGTGCGTCGAAATAGGGACTCGTCCAGGTGATCCGGGCGGTCAACGAATCCAGCGCGTCGACCCGCTCGATAAACGAATAGGCGCCTCTGCCGGCGCGAAACTCGGGCGCGACCTGGAAGCCAAAGACCACGTCGGCCGACGTGAACTGGGCGCCATTGTGCCAGGTGACGTCGGCTCGTAGTCTCCAGGTTGTCTGCATCCGTCCATCCGGCAGCAACGCGATAGTCCCGTTGCCGAGAGACGGCAGCTCGGCTGCAAGCCGTGGCGCCTCATTTCCTCGAGAGTCCTGCGTGACCAACCCGACCGAGTGGATCCCCTCCACCGACGGGACACCCCCCGTTGTGTTCCCGTCCACGGGGAAAAGAGACGCCGCGACATGACGCTGCGTCAAGGTGAGAACCTTCCCCGCCCCCTCGCTCGTGACAGCGACGGGTGGGGCGACGCCCGATCCCGGCCCAGTTGACCCCACCGGCGCACAGGCAACAACCGCGACCGACAACGCAAAGCCAATGCACCATGAACTGGCAGGCACTGAGTTGGCGCTCGCCAAGCCTATGAACGGCTCAGGGCACGCTGCCACTCACTGGGCGGCTTCGCCGCGCTGGTCCCGGGTTGCTTGGCCGGCCGGGGAAGATGGAGGTAGTCATCGAGCTCAGGATCGGCGGGGATCCCGGGCCAGGTGCTGCTGGCGGGCCATGGATACGCGGAGGACTGCCACTGCTTCAGGGGGCGTCCTTCTGCGAGGGCTCGCTGCTCTCGCTCTTTGATCTTGCGCAGCATCACGATGAAGACATCCGACCGACCGAGGTGCCCGGTCTCCTTGTCGCGGATTCTCCCTTGCCCGATCTGGACCGCGCCGTCCTGAATGTTGATGAGGTACCCGGGGGCCTGGCGGTCGAGATCCTCCAGCCGGACCTTACCGGCGAGCACCGAGTCGATCAGATCGTAGTTCGTCCTTCCGTAGCCTTTGGCTTCCGCCTCGGCCTTGGCCTCTCGGCGCTTGTCCCATTCCTCCGTCAGCGGAGTCAGCTCCGTAGAAAGACTCACGTAGCTCTCGTCGTCGATGGGCACCATCCATTTCAGCTCTCGGTAGGCGCGCCCGGTCGCATGGGTGTTGGGGGTCACGTGGTGCACCTCGGTGACAGTGGAACGTGTAAGGCCCCACTTGGTCTCCTTGCTGATGAGGTGCTGCGGCAAGACGTCGGCCAGGCAAAACGAGCCCTTCGGGGGAAGACCGCCGTAGTTCTGCGGATGGGTGAACGGTACGTGCCCGGAGTCGTTCTCTAGCTCCTGCACGTAGTTGCAGTGGCGAATGAAGCTGGACGCTTCGATCACGCCCTCTTGCTCCAGGCCGGGATGGCGCGGGAGCGGCGGCGTGGCCCCCTCGCCGAGATAGGCGAAGATGAGCCCGAGGTACTCATGCACGGGGTAGCTCTTGATCTTGATCTTCTGAGGAAAAGACGGCTCTTCGAGGGGAGCTTCAACACACTGGCCGGTCCCGTCGTACATCCAGCCATGGTATCGACAGCGGATGCAGTCGCCCTCGACCCAGCCGATGGAGAGCTGCGTGCCGCGGTGGGCGCAGTTGAACCCCACCAGGTACGGCGTGCCGTTCGCTCCGCGGTACAGGGTGAGCTGCTCGCTCATGATCTTGATGGGCGCCGCCCACTCGGGCTTGAGATCCTTGGCGACGTACACGGGCTGCCAGAACCGACGCAGATAGCGACCGCCGAGCGTACCAGGCCCGGTGTGCTCCCAGTCGGTGTAGTCCTCTTCGGTGTAGCGGTGGGTCATCGCATCGGTTTCGACTGCCATTGCGGACCTCCCCAATGTGCTAGTGGGCCACTTCTGATGGATATCGCCATTGCATCGCTACCGGACGAAAAGGCCATTTCAAAGGAACTGACCCACTAGCCGGCTACCCGTTTGCGGCAGATCAGTCCTCGGCTCCCAGATCGCGCTCTGGTGGTAACGTCCACCGCTTGATCGGCTTTCCTTCGGCCACCTTTCGCAGCTCGCGCGTCCAGATCTGGCGCTCCAGAGCCACGCTCAAGTCGGAATGTCCGAGATGGTCGTTCTCCCGATCCGGAATCGCCCCCTGCCCTTCCTGCGCCGACCCGTCCTGGACGTTGCTGATACTGGCGGCGATCAGGCCGAGACCGGGAACCTCGTCCAGGTCGGCGGCGCCAGCCAGGATCCGGTCGATGATCTCCCTTGTGTGATCGTATGGATGCAGGTCCGCGGGATCGCGGTTGGCCCTGTACCGCTCCGCCTCTTCACCGGTGAGGTGCACGATCTCGACCAGAAACGATCGATTGGTCCGATCGTCGATAGGGACGCGCCAGGCGATGTGCGTCGTCGGGATGGTGTCGCCAAGCTCCTTCCGGTAGGGTCGATAGCTGATGTTCGGCATGACGTGGGTCCCTTGGGAGCGGCGATCGCCCGGCCCGGTCGTGTGGGTCAAGATCCCATAATCCGTCTCCTCGACGCGGAGGGTCGGCGGAGACGTCCACTCCCGCCATCGATAGCTGGGCCGAGGATGTACGAAGTACACGTGGAGCCCATCATTCTCGATGTTGTTCCGAAAGCTGCAGTTGCGCACGTAACTGAGAACCTCGACAACGCCGTCCTCCTCTCCGAGTGGGAAGCGCTGCAGGGGTGGCGGTTCGCCCTCGCCCAGGAAGGCGAAGATGAGGCCCAGATACTCTTGCGTCGGATAGGCGCGCACGCGGATCCGTTCGCAGAATGGCTCCGGCTCGCCGGGTTGCTCCACACACTGGCCATTCGCATTGTAGGCCCAGCCGTGGTAGCGGCAGCGGATGTTGTCTCCTTCTACCCAGCCAATGGAGAGCTGCGTCCGCCGGTGAGCGCAGCGGAAGTCGACAACGTGAGCCTCTCCACTCTCGCCTCGGTAGACGGTGAAGTCCTCCCCCATGATCCGGACCGGCCGCGCCTTGCCGGCCGGCAGCTCGGAGCCAACATAGACCGGCTGCCAAAAAAGCCGCAGGTAGCGGCCGGCCAGGGTGCCCGGTCCGACGCGATACGGATCGATGTCTTGGGCCCCGGCGCTGGGCGGGTTCTGGGAGGCTACCAATATGGCCATCGTGCATCACCTCTCACAAACGATCGGGCTGGCGGCTACCTCGTTCCATGTTGCCAGGCCGTTTGGCGCAAATGGTAGCACCGTACATTGGCCCAAACAACAAAGCGGCCCACAATCGTGGAGCATCGGACGAGGCACACCGACCTGCTCTGGCGACATCAGTGAAGGAGAGGCCATCTTGCCTTCCTACAGCAGATTGGGGCCATGCCGCGACTACGGGCGCCGCATTTCGGCCGCTCGCGATACGGGTTCACTGGGGCAAGACGCCGATGGCTGGCGCTGTCTTCGCCCGGATGATCTGCAGCGTCAATTCGGCGTGGGCGACGTGCTCCTTCGCATGCCCATAATGGTGAATCATGTACTCGGCGCCGGACAGGACGACGTTCGCCGGGCGCGGGAACCGGGCGTCGAGGGCCTGTCGCGTAATGAGCCCGCCCCAGTCATCGAGCAGTCGATCTGCGGCGTCGAGCTGCTGGAGTAGATCCTGGCTCGTCGTAGGTGTGTTGAGGAAATCCTCCTCGTAGACCCGGGCGAACGGGCGATTGGCCAGCTTCCCGAGCATCGCCCCCTCGGACCGAATGGTGTGGCGAACCAGTATCGCGAGCGAGCTGGTGTCGGGCGCGGGTGTGAACGCCAGCGCATCCGGACTGAGTCCGTCTACGACCAGACCCAGTCGCCTGTGTGTTCCGCGAATCAACTCAGAGAGTGTCGCGACTTCCTGCTCCAATCATGCCTCCTCTATGGCCGCCAACGGGAGCGGCCGACGTCGGGCCCGCCGAGGCGAGGGCTCCCGCCGCAATCATAGCCTGCGGAATCTCATGCTGTCGGCGGCATCCAGCGTTACAATGGACTTGATCGCTCTGAGTCCGAGGGATCACGAATACAGCCCGCGTCCGGAGATGGAAATGCTAGGGTCGCGTAATATCATCGTGCTTGCCGTCGTTGCACTGGTGGGATGTGCCTCGCCGGGGCCGGGCGCGTCCGGGGGCCAGGCTGCGCCCGGCGGCGGTCGTGAGAACGTCCCGCGTCAAACGAAGACGCTCACCATCGGCCAAATCAATACCATCCCGGCATACGGGCCCTGGGATTTCTCCAACACCTCTGGTGGTGGGTCGGCCATCATCGAGCTTCACTCGCTGGGCTTGAAGACAAGTACCCGCACGGGCGGTGGAGATGAGCCGCGACTTGCGGCCAAGCTGCCTTCGTTCGACGATGGAACCATGGTCATCCAGCCCGACGGCCGGCTTGTCGTGACCTGGACGCTGCGTCAAGACGTGAAGTTCCACGACGGCCATCCGATGACCGCGGACGACGTTGCTTTCAGCTGGCGGCTGATCATGCGACCGGACCTGCTGTCGTCGCGGCGTGACTACTGGACCCTCGCCACAAACGTTGAAGCGGTCGATTCCTCCACAATCCGAATGACGTGGCCGACCACGTTCTTCAAGGCGCTTGACATGGGCGCCGACAAGGTGTGGATCTTCCCGAAACACATACTTGGGGAGCCGCTCGACACAATCAAGGATAGAGACGCATTCCTGTCTCAGCCGTTCTTCACTACGCAATACCTCAACACGGGCCCCTTCCGTGTCGTCGACTGGGGCATGGGCGAGGTGCAGGTGTTGGAAGCGTTCGACGGCTACTTCCTGGGAAGGCCCCGGATCGACAGGGTCATCATTCGCTCCATCGGCGACGTCAACACGATGGCAGTGAACCTGAAGAGCAGAGCGCTGGACATGTTGTCCGAGAAGACCCTGTCGCTCAATCTGTTCTTTGACCTCCGCGATGAATGGGCTCGCACTGGGGAGGGCATCGTGCCCAGCCGTCAGGAGAACTGGCGGTACATCTGGTTCCAGTTCCACCCCGAGTACGCCAAGCCTCTCGAGCTCGCGCAGGATGTGCATCTGCGGCGCGGCCTTTTCCACTCGCTCGATCGTGATGGGCTCCGCGAGCTGCTGTTGCCAGGCGTCGAGTACACCAGCGCGGACACATTCATGCCGGAGTCAGATGCGCGCACGTCAATCGTCGGACGCCCGTTTGCGCGCTACGCTCTCGACCAGCGACGCGCGCTGCAGGAGTTCGAAGAAGGCGGCTGGCGGCGTGCGCCGGACGGCCGCATGATGAATCGGGTTGGTCAGCAGGTGCAATTCGAGCTTCGCGGCAACCCCCCGGATGGGCCAGAGTTGGCGTTCGTGTCGGCTGGCTGGCGCGAGTTGGGGATGGACGTTGTCCAATATCAGCCACCGGAAGCGCTCGGGCGCGACAACGAGTTCAAGTCGAAATATCCGTCAATGGAGACACGCGCCCGGTCAACCGGCGACGAGATCTTCGTTAGCTTCGACGGCCGGCTGGGCTCTTCAGCAGAGAATCGCTGGCAGGGCGCCAACACGAGCCATTACGCAAATCCATCGCTCGATCTGCTGATCGACAGACTCGAGAGCACGATCGACTCGCGCCAGCAGGGCCTGGTGCTGAAGGAGATGGGCGAGATTCTCGCAGATGACGTACCGGCCCTGGCAACCTACTATCGTGCGATTTTCGGGGCCGTGGTGAAGGGTGTGAAGGCCCTAGACGACTACTCAACCGGGGCAACCGGAACCATGGCGCGCAACTCGCACCTCTGGGACCGGGACTGAATATGGAAGACCGCAACGAGTCCTGGTCGGGTGGCGAGGTCCGTTCGACACCATACTGGCGCTGGCAGCATGGCGAAGGCGTCCCGATTTATTACGGCTCCTTCGTGGAGGACCTCCACACGGCCGAGGTTGGCTTCTGGCCTCGGGTGGGACAGAAGGGCGCAATTGTCAACCTTGCCGAGCAAGAGAAGAACGACGGCTGGTTGATCGAGATCGCGCCGGGCGCTCACACGGATCCGTTGCACCATGTGTTCGAGTCGACGTCCTACGTGCTCGATGGGCGCGGCGCGACCACCATCTGGCAGCCTGGCTCATCTGCCAAACAGACGGTGGAGTGGCAAGCGGGCTGCCTCTTCTCGCCACCTCTCAACTGCTACTACCAGCATTTCAACCTGGACGGCCAAAAGCCGACGCGGCTTTTCTCGGCTACCAGCGCGCCCTTGATGATGAACGTCATCCGAGAGGATGCGTTCATCTTCGATAACCCGTACGTCTTCAACAGCCGCTACGGTGCTGACGATGACTACTTCACCGATCCGGGCAAGCGCCTTGGGAACCGGGAATGGGAGACGAATTTCCTCCCCGACGTGCGTGGATTTGGGCTAGACGACTTCAGCGAGCGCGGCGGGACCAACATGTTCTTCCGGATGTCGGCCAACCAGATGTCCGCCCATATTTCGGAGTTTCCGCCCGGGACCTACAAAAAGGCGCACCGGCACAACGCGGGCGCCGAGCTTCTCATCGTTAAGGGCACGGGTTATTCACTGCTCTGGTTCAAGGACCAGGAGCCCGAGAAGGTGGACTGGAAGGACGGCACCATCTTCTCACCGCGTAACGCGCAGTACCACCAGCATTTCAATACCGGTCCAACGAACGCCCGCTATCTCGCGTTCGGCTTCTGGGGACTCGTGGTGATGAACCGCGGCGACTATGGCGCGGCGCGGAGCGAGCAGGAGGGCGGCTGGCAGATCGAATACGGAGACGAGAACCCGAAGATTCTGGCTCTCTTCGAGCGCGAATGCGCTGCGCACGGAGCGAAGGTGACGCTGCCCCACCCGTTCTACGCACCGGCCTAGAAACTCCAGATCAGCGGCAGACACGCTAACTGATCGAATGAGCCGGCGCTCGACGGGGGATACGAAATGGCCGAAGCTGACTACATGGACCTGGAGCATACGGGGCCTGGTACGCTCGCCGGGCGCTACCTGCGTACGTTCTGGCAGCCGGTCTTCCGATCGAAGGATCTGGGCCCCGGCCGTACGTCTCCAATCCAGATCCTGAACGAAAAGCTCACGCTCTTCCGTGGTGAGGGCGGCGAAGCCCATCTCATTGCGTTCAGGTGTGCCCATCGCGGCTCACAGCTCTCAGTGGGCTGGGTAGAGGGCGACGCACTGCACTGTCGATACCACGGCTGGGCGTACGATGGGTCGGGAAGATGTGTCGAGCAACCGGGAGAAGACGAAGCGTTCAAGGATCGGGTGCGCATCCAGAGCTACCCGTGCGAGGAGTATCTGGGTCTGATCTTTGCGTACCTTGGGGAGGGAAGCCCGCCGTCCTTGCGCCGGTTTGAGGATTTTGAGCGGCCAGGCGTGTTGGAGGCTGGGGTCCCTGAGATCTGGCCTTGCAACTACTTCAATCGCATCGACAACGACCCCGCCCATGTGCCGTTCACGCACCGCGAGTCCACGCTGCGCACCAGCGGGCGTCTGCCTGGAGGGGCCCGAAACCTGACGGCTGAGGAGACCGAATTCGGTGTGATGAGCACGGTTTCGTCTCCGGGACGGCCGGGTTTCTACGTTCATTTCCATATGCCGAACATCAATCAGACGCGATCTGTCGTTCGCGTCGAAGGAAGCATCGAGGACGCTCGTAATCTGTACGTCGATCGTCTCTTCTGGCGCCTTCCCATCGACGACGACAACTGCATCAGCTACGTCGTCGACCTCGTCCCCCTGACCGGTGAAGCGGGCGAGGCCTACCGCGAGCGCCGTCGGCAGTCCGAAGAGGCCGCCGGCCCGTCACCGAACGAGTTGGCCGCCGCGATCCTGCGCGGCGACCTGCGCGTTGAGGACGTCGATCCAAGCATCAGCATGTACAAGCTTTTCTGGATCGAGGACTACATGACCCAGGTTGGACAGGGCTCGATGGCGGGCCGACCTCCGGAGCACCTTGCTCGTGCTGATGCGACGGTGAGCCTCAAGCGCAGAGTCTGGCAGCGCGAGTTGAAAGCACTCTCAGAGGGCCGACCGCTCAAGCAATGGACTGACCCGCCAGGATTGGCGGCCATGAACGCGACGACGGCCGGATAGATTACCAGCCAGTTCGAGCGAAGCGCGAAGTCTCCGTCGCCAGCTGCGCGGATCATTGGCTAAGACCGCGGTGAACAAGAAAATGGGAGCGTGAATGGCAACCAGAGTGGGATTCATCGGTCTGGGCGCGATGGGGAAGCCGATCGCCGCGAACATTCAGCAGGCGGGCTTCGACCTCATGGTCTACGACCTTCGAGCCGAGCAGATGGACGCGTTGGCGAAGCTGGGGGCCAAGAGGGCGAGGTCGCCCCGCGAGCTGGGAGCCCATGCCGAGGTGATTGCTCTCGCTGTCCCAGATGACGTGGCCGTCGAGGCTGCGCTCCTGGGGCCCGAGGGAGCCATGGACGGCGCCAACCCGGGCACGCTGATCGCGATTCACAGTACGGTTCGCCCTGACACGGTCCACCGATTGGCGAAAGAGGCGAAGGGGCGAGGGCTGTCCCTCATCGACGCACAGATGAGCGGCGGACATTACGGGGCTGAATCGAGGACGCTCTGCTTCATGGTGGGGGGAGAACAAGCAGACTTCGAGCGTTGCAAGCCCGTGCTGCAAGCGTCGGGGCAGAACATCTTTCATCTGGGCGGCCTCGGCGTGGCAACGGCGGCGAAGGCGGCGCAGCAGGCGATTACGACCGTCAACATCCTGGCCGCGGTGGAAGGATTCCGCCTGGCCGAAACTGCCGGTGTGGACCTGGAGGTTTTCCAGCAGATGGTGGCTGTCAGCGCCGGCCAGAGCCACATCTGCAACGACTGGTTGCAGCACTACCACCCGATGACGACCGACGACCCGCGCCCGTTCTATCGCGGTCTGCGCGCCGTGCTGGCTCTGGCGCGAGAGCTGGACGTTCAACTGCCGGGCACCGCGCTTGCACAGCAGATCATCCCCTGGTCGCTGACCCGAGAATAGGCCGACGCAGCACAGGCGACCCAACTCCCGCTGGGTCAGCCTACTCCGGGCCGTGCACAATCGACGGGATCGCACGGTCCTCGACCTCCCAGCCGTGATCGAGCGCATGCCAGGCGGAGTAGCGTACGAAGAAGCGCAGGCTCCAGAAGGGGCGGGTCCGTCGCGGGCCAGGCTTTGGCTCCAGACCGGCTTGCCGCGTCAGAAACGTGCGGATGCCCGCGTCTCGCACAGCAGCGAGGCGCCGGTTGACATCGTCGCTGGTTTGTTTCGGAGGCGCCCCTCCGAGCTCGCGCAGATAGGCTTGGTCCCCCTCGAAAACATGCTGAACCATCTTGTCGATCTCCCGTCCGCCTCCCCGTGGCCCCTTTCGCAGGGCCAAGCCTGCGGCCGCTTCGCTCGCGGCGTCGAACGCGTGCCACGCTGCTCCAAGAAGGCTCATGAGTCGCTCCCCGTCGACGGTGTTCGGGGGTAGGGCATCGCCGGTCGAGGGTACCGACGGAGCGCCGAAATCTGTGCCCGAGTTACCGACAAGGCGTTCCACGACCTGGAGGGACGACACATCCTCAGGTGCTTGGAATTGATGGGGTTCTGAGTCTATGGCCCTCGCATAGCGCGGTCCGTAGGCGACCAACGTCGCGAGCGCCTCTGCCTCGTTGCGACCGCTCCGGCACCATCCGGGCCACTCGATGGCGCCGGCGAAGGTTCGATTGCGGCCGATCTCGAGATATACCGGAACCGCTGGAACCACAGTCAGCTCGGAGCGAGCGTCGTCGCGTTCAGATAACGCGTCTCGATGTCTCGCACCCCGGCGTTGCCCACAGCGTTGAGCCATGCTTTGGGCTCGTCATAGTCGGACAGTTTCCCGAAGAAGTCCATCTCGTCGCCAGTTTCCAGCATCGTCTTCAGGACGCTGGCCATTGCCCAGACGGCCGCAGACTGGAGAACGCCGGGCACCACCCCGATCTTGTAACCCATCTCGCCGTAGGTCTTGCCACCCGGGCGGGCCCGCCTACGCACGCCGACCATCGGCCTCGGAATGATCTTGGTGATCCGTTCCATCTCATCGTCTACGCGTAGGCCCATCCAGATCGCATCGGCCCCTGCCTCGCAAGCTGCCATCCCACGCTCTACAACCTGATCGAACGACTCGACGGCGCGCGCGTCGATGCGCGCGATGATGCAGAATGAGTCGTCCGCGCGAGTGTCCACAGCGGCCTTGATTTTTCCTGTGAACTCGTCCTTGGAGATGAAGCTCCCCTCAGCGCCCTCATGGGTGGGCCGCTTGGGGGTTTCCTGATCTTCGATATGGATCGCCGCGACGCCCGCGCGCTCGAACTCGCGTACGGCACGCACCAGATTTACCACGTTGCCGAAGCCGGTCTCGCCGTCACCAATGACGGGGAGGTTCACTGCGTCTGCGATCTGCGTCGCACGCGCGATCTGGTCATGCATGGTAAGGAGACCAACGTCTGGATACCCGAAGGAGCGGTGCACCGAACTGCCTGAGATGTGAATCGCCTTGAAGCCGGCCCGCTCGATGACCATGGCGCTCAAGGCATCGAATCCGCTTGGTGCGATAGTGCAGCCCGGGGCGTAAAGCAAGTCGTGCAGGGCCTGTCGCTTTTCCTTCGTGGTCGCCATCTGGCGCCTCCTTCAGCTTTGCTGAACATAGTACCTTCTCTCGGCCGCACCCTCGTAGTCATTGGGGCGCGCCATTTCGTGCCTGGATCGCGGAAAAGACCTAGGCCTAGGCGGGACCCGCCGGGCACGTCTCGCAGTTCCGAGGATCGCACCAGCCGTGGAAAATCTGAATCAGGCCCTGCTGGCGGCACGCGGTCCTAGCGAACCCACGCGCGTTGGTGCCGATGATCTGGCGCTCCATGTGGCGGGTGATCTGGTTGGCGCTGAGCGCTGGATGTGCCAGGTAGGCGGCCTCAGCCGCCGACCCGACTAGGGGTACGCCGTTGCGCTCTGCCCAGGCGGCCGCCCACGGCAGGATGGCATTGATGACCGCGTCAGAGGCACGCTCAGGCCCTAGCAGCTGCGTCCGCTGCTTCGATCGCCGCGCAAAATCGGTGTGCGCTTGCCAGTATTCCGGAGTGGCGACCATGAATGCCGTGCGTAACGCCAGCGGAATGCGGCTTGTTGGCAGCTCGCTCAGCGTGGAGAGCACGCGCTCGCCGAGAGGCGACGCCGCCTCGGCGCGCGCGATCTGCGCTACGGCGGCAACGCGGCGCACGGGCTGATTCCCCGGGCGGCAGCCGACCCAACGCCAACCGAGACCGCTCCGGGGGCGGTCTCGGCTGGCCGACCGCCATAGACGCTCGAGGTCAAGAGTGAATTCGTCCATCGGCAGCCTGCCGCGCTGCGAGGGCAACAATCCAGCCTCGCCGAACAGCACGCTCTCGATGAGCTCTTGAGGTCCTTCGAGGGTGCGTCCGACGGCTTCGTTGAGGGTGACGCGCTTGGACAGCTCGTGGAAGGGCGCAACGTTCCACGTGAATCCGAGGGTTTCAAGTACACCCGTCCACAAGACCTGGGCCGGATCTGCGACTTCCATGTCCGCCTCGAAGCGGGCGGCCTTCGAATGGAAGCGAGCGAGGCCCGCTCGGTCGAGCAGCTGCGCAGCTTCTTCGGGAGTGCGGCATGGCGTGACGGGTGGCAGCTCGTGGGGCGCCCACGCCCACTCGGCATAAAGGTCGGCAGCAGGCTTTTCAAGCCACTCCGACAGCTCCACCATTGGCAGGACCGTGCCATCCAGGCGCGTAGCGGGGGCTGCGGAGCCAGCCAGGTACACCGTGTGCAGCACAATCGAGCCATAGGCCGGGTCCGAGGCGTGACCGTGGGCTGCCCAATCTCGCTCGTGGACGTGAATCTCTACGTCGCCGCGAGTCAATCGGCCGTCTATCGCCAGCAGCGCGCCACGGAAGTCCGGCCCCCATCCGCCCGTGCGGCGACCCGGATAGACGACCTGGAGCCGCCGCCCGTCGGTCGTGGCCAGGGGTGCAAGCAGGTGCCGCCCCTCCCAGAGCCATGCGACAAACGCCTCAGGTGGCCGACCAGTCAGGGGCCCAGCAAGTTCGCGGTCTGCGTCGACCGTGTCGCTCATTCTTCCTCGCCCGTCGTCCAAACCGTGTCCACGGAGTCTGTGAATTCGCCGTAGATGAAGCCGGCGTGCTCCGCGACGATATCGAGAAGGCGCACCGACGCGCCGCGCGGCGCGTACACCCCAGTCTCCCAATCGCTGATAGTTTGCTGGCGCACGCCCAGCTCTTGAGCGAGCCTGCTTTGAGAGAGCCGAAGGGACCGCCTCAAATCGAGCACTCCCTGAGCGCTCCAGGTGGAGCCACGCTTGCTTCGCATGTTCTCATTTTACACGTTTCCGTGTAAAATGGCTGGTGTCAACGTTCGAGTCCTAGGGATGGTCCATGCGAGAGCGGGCCGACGTGGTGATCATAGGCGGCGGGGTCATTGGGGCGAGCATCGCGTTCCACCTGGCGCAGCGTGGCCTAACCGACGTAGTGATCGTGGAGCGCTCTGCGCTGGGGGCCGGATCAACAGGTCGTTCGGCCGGTGGTGTTCGCCAGCAGTTCTCGACCGAGACCAACTGTCGCATGTCGATGCTCAGCGTCCAGAAGCTCCGGAGCTTCGAGTCCGATACCGGCTGGGACCCCGGCTTTCAGCAGGTCGGGTATCTCTTCCTCTTGACGACGCCCCAGGATTGGGAGCTATTTCAGCGGAATGTAGCCCTTCAGCGCGGCCTGGGGCTTGAGGTCGATCTGACGGCGGCCCAGGCTGCCAAGGCCATGGTTCCCCCGCTGATGGTGGACGATGTGCTGGGCGCGGCATTTTGTTCCACTGATGGCCACGCCGATCCCACGAACGTCTGTCTCGGCTATGCGGCGGTCGCGCGCGAGCTCGGCGTCGAAGTCTGTTCGGGGGTGTCGGTCACGGGCATAAGCCTTGAGGCGGGCGCGGTTACCGCCGTCGAAACGAGTGAGGGGAGCATTCGCACTCCGTGCGCCGTGATCGCTGCGGGCCCGTGGTCTGGGGAGGTCGCTCGATGCGCCGGCATCGAGGTGCCGATTCAGCCCTACCGACGGCAGCTCTACTACATCGAAAGGGCGGACTCGATCCGGTCGACGGCGCCGATGGTGGTCGACTTCGCGTCGAGCATGTATTTTCGGCCCGAAGGACCCGGCTTGCTTCTCGGCATGACCGATCGTTCGGAGCCGTCCAGCTTCAGCACAAACACGGACGACCGTTTCCTCGCAATGCTTATCGATCAGGCCGTACGCCGAGTACCAGTCCTGGAGGGGGTTGGCTTCATCCGTGGCTGGGCCGGCCTCTACGACGTGACGCCGGACGCCAATCCGATTCTCGGCCCGATCCCCGACGTACAGGGTCTCATCATGGCCTCTGGATTCAGCGGCCACGGCTTCATGCATGCCCCAGCTACCGGTCAACTCATCGCCGAAATCCTGGTCGACGGAAATGCCCGCTCCATCGACGTGAGCGCGTTCTCCAGCGAGCGTTTCCGGGGCGAAGGGATAACTCCCGAGCGAAACGTGATTTAGGGTGCTGAAGCCGAGTCGGTGGGCCATGAGCCCAGGACCTTCACGAAGGCGCATTGGCTCGATAACTCTTCCAGGGCTTCGCCGACGACTGAGTCCTGCTCGTGGCCTATGAACTCGACGAAGAAGACGTAGTCCCACGCCTTGCGTCGAGATGGACGGCTCTGGATGCTGCTCATGTTGAGGTTGCGTGCGGCAAACACGCCGGCCGCGTCGCGTAACGCCCCAACCCGATCGCGCACGCTGAACACGACAGCCGTCTTGTCGCGCCCGGTGGGACCACTGGCCGCGCTCGCCCCGATCACGTAGAAGCGGGTGTAGTTGCTGGCAAGGTCCTGGATGTCCTGGTCGACAATCTCAAGTCCGTAGACCGACGCCGCCAGCCGCGGCCCGATCGCCGCGCCGCTCGGGTCCTCGGCCGCCATCATTGCCGCTCGCGCCGTGCTCACGGCATCGACGATTCGCCGTCCCGGCAGGTTGTGCGCCACCCACTCGCGGCACTGCCCGAAGGCAACAGGATTCGAGTACACCGTTTCAATTGCCTGCTTCTCGGCCCGAGACATGAGCTGCAGAGAAATCGGGAGCACGATCTCCGAGCATACTTTGAGATCTGATTCCATGAAGGAGTCGAGCGTAAGGTAAACCGGGCCCTCGGTCGAGTTCTCGACGGGGACCACGCCGAAATCGGCGCGCCCTCGCTGCGTTTCGTTGAACACTTCCGGGATGCTTTCGATCGGGATCAGGGTTGTCGCTTCGCCGAAGCGCTCCAGTGCAGCCTGGTGCGTGTAAGTCGCCTCTGGACCGAAGTAGGCGATGCGGAGTGGTCGCTCGAGGTCCCGGCACGCCGAAATGATCTGGCGGTAGATCGCGGTCAACTGGGGAGCCGACAGAGGCCCGTCTGGCTCCACAGCCTGGGCGTGCTCGATGACCTGGCGCTCGCGGTCGGGGGCGTAGATACCCCGTGCGCTCGCGTCTTTCGCCGCGCCGATCTTTTTCGCAACGCGCGCGCGTTCGTGGAGCAGACGTACGATCTCCTCGTCCATCTTGTCGATCTCGCGGCGTCTCTGCTTCAGTTCAGTCTCTTGCAATGGCGTCCCTGTCGGTGAGAATAGCGACGAATCGCCGTCAAAGATACGCGAGCGAAAAAGGGGCGAGCAACATGACAGCCAGACCAGGCCTACCGCGATCCCCTGCGCCCTGCGTGGTATACGTGGATACGAACGTGCTGCTCGACCTGCCGGACCTGCGCGACTACCGGACATCCTACCCGGACGTAACATTGGTGATTCTGCCAGAGGTTCTGGGTGAGCTGAATGGGTTGAGCCGCGTCCCCGGGCAAAATGGTCAGGCGGCGCGTCGATCGATGCTCGCGCTCCACCGAGTGGAGCATACGCCGGGGGTTGCCGTCGGCGTTCCAGTTCCCGGGGGGACCGTCTCTGTGATGGTGCCCGAGCGCCATGGGGTGAAGGGCCTTTCGGTGGACGATGCGCTGCTCCGCGCGGCCCAGACTCTCCAGCGGCGGGAGGCGCGCTCAGTCGTTGGCCTGTTTACGCGGGACGGTCGAATAGCGGAGCGGGCCCTCTTCTCCGGTATTCCGTGTCCCCTTCCCAGGAAAGGGCCGATCACCGCGCCGATCGCCGAAGCCGCGCTGAAGCAGCTTGTCGCCGCCATCTCGAGTTATTGATACAAAG
>JAERMM010000014.1:16056-35617 GCA_016844585.1 Chloroflexota bacterium
TAACCGCCGATGAGGTCGGCGACTCTGTCCCTGGGAGCGGTGTAGGTGAGCCGGTCCGTTGACCTCCAGGAGGCTCAGGAACGCGTTGAGGAGCTGCGCCGTCTCATCAACTACCACAACTACCAATACCACGCGCTTGACGCGCCGGAAATCTCCGATGGCGAGTACGATGCGCTCTTCAACGAGCTGCGAGCCCTCGAAGAGGCGCACCCGGAGCTTGCCTCGCCGGATTCCCCGACCCAGCGGGTCGGCTCGGCGGCTCAGTCGGGGTTTACTCCCGTCACCCACCGCATCCCCATGCTGAGCCTGGCGAACGCCTTCTCACCGGATCAGTTGAACGCCTGGTACGGGCGGGTGCGCAACCTCCTCGGTCGCGATGTCGAGGGCTTCGTCCTGGAACCGAAGCTCGATGGGCTTGCCGTGTCGCTGCTGTACGAGGATCGTCGCCTGAAGGTGGGCGCCACAAGAGGCGATGGAACGGTCGGAGACGACACCACGCCGAACGTGCGCACCATTCGGACGGTTCCGCTCACTCTGTCCGAGGATGCTCCCAACCTGCTGGAAGTTCGCGGCGAGGTGTACCTGTCGCGAGCCGCGTTCAAACGCATCAACGATGAGCGGGCCGCGAATGGCGAGCCCCTCTTCATGAATCCACGCAACTCGGC
Source organism: Chloroflexota bacterium (assembly GCA_016844585.1). Taxonomy (GTDB): domain Bacteria; phylum Chloroflexota; class UBA6077; order UBA6077; family SHYK01; genus JAERMM01. The sequence goes on from JAERMM010000014.1 coordinate 16,722, forward strand.
GGCCGGGTCTCTGCGCCAGCTCGACTCTCGGGTGACCGCGCGGCGGCCGCTCGATTTCGTCGCCTATGCGATTGGCCTCTGGGAGGGCAAGGACCTGCCTCGTAGGCAGTGGGAGTTGCTCGAGAGCTTGAGACAGTTCGGATTCAAGGTGAATCCGCGAAATTCATACGCCCGCAGCATCGACGACGTCGCCCAGAGGTGCCTTGACTGGGAACACGAGCGTGAGTCGCTCGACTACGACATCGACGGTGTCGTCGTGAAGATCGACGACCGAGCTGTCCACGATGAGCTCGGCTCAGTCGGCCGCGAGCCGCGCTGGGCCATCGCCTACAAATTCCCGCCAACTCAGGCAACGACGATCTTGCGCGACATCGGCATCAACGTCGGACGCACCGGCAGTCTGAACCCTTTCGCCATCCTGGAACCGGTTCAGGTTGCAGGCGTCACCATCAAGCTGGCCAGCCTGCACAACGAGGAGGACATTGCCCGCAAAGACATCCGCATTGGGGATACGGTCATCGTGCAGCGAGCCGGTGAGGTGATCCCCCAGGTGATCGGCCCTGTGATCACCAGGCGAACCGGCGCCGAACGCCCTTTCCACATGCCAACGTCGTGTCCTGTATGCGGCGCCCCGGTCGTAAAGCCGGAGGGGGAGGCGATGGCGCGCTGTACGGGTGGGGCGACCTGTCCGGCCCAGCGCTACGAGCAGATCAGGCATTTCGCATCGAAACCGGCCATGGACATCGATGGGTTCGGAGAGAAGCTGACCGCGGCGGTCATCGAGGCTGGCCTGGTCCGGGAGCCGGCGGACATCTATGCGCTCAGCCAGGATCAGCTCGCCAGCCTCGAGCGCCTGGCCGACAAGAGCGCCGCGAACCTCGTCGCCTCAATCGAGGGAAGCAAGAGCCGTCCGCTGAGTCGCGTGATTCATGCGCTTGGCATTCGGTACGTCGGTGAGCGAACCTCCGAGATCCTGGCTGAGCAGTTCGGAACCATGGATGCTCTGCTGGCCGCGAGCGAGGAAGAGCTGGTGGCGACCGAAGGCATTGGACCCAAGATCGGACACAGCATCTTCGAGTTTCTGCGCTCCGGGCGAACGCGGGGCATCATTGAGGGTTTGCGTGCCGCCGGCGTGAAAATGGTTCAGGCTCGAGGGCAGGCGGTCGAGCTGCCCCTTACCGGGACGACGTGGGTTCTGACCGGGCGTCTGGAGAAATGGACGCGCCTCGCGGCCGAGGAACGTATCAAAGCCCTGGGGGGCCGTATCGCTGACAATGTTACGAGACAATCCACGCATGTCGTTGTCGGCGAGGATCCTGGCTCTAAGCTACGTCGTGCTCAGCAGCTTGGCACAACGATCCTCGACGAGGTGGCGTTCGACGCCCAGCTCGCAAAGGCCTCTGGCCCGCCCGAGAACGAAACCGCGAGCTAATGGATCAGTTAGCCTGATGACGGCCATTCGCAAGCGCAGCCAGAATTGCGCCACTCGCACGGTAGTGAGAGTGGGTGATGGCCGCGCGTTTACTTTTCGGTTATCGCCACTTTCGTAATCCGTACGTCCTGGGTTGGTACGGATACTTCACCAGTCCGCGATGCAGCTACGGGGACGGCCGCGATCTTGTCTACCACGTCGAGCCCTCCCGTGACTTTGCCGAAGATGGTGTAGTTCTTCGGAAGGCTTACGGCAGCGCCGTCGACAATGAAGAACTGGCTTCCGTTCGTATTCGGGCCCGAGTTTGCCATTGCCAGGGTCCCGCGCTCGTAGGAGCCGGAAACCGGCTCGTCGGGGAATCGATAGCCGGGGCTGCCCGCCCCGGTTCCAGTCGGATCGCCCGTTTGAACCATAAATCCCTTGATGATGCGGTGAAACCTGACGTTCTCGTAAAAGCCCTCGCGTGCGAGAAAGACGAAATTGTTCACGGTCGCGGGCACCTCTTTGGCCAGAAGAGACACCTGAATGTCGCCGAGTGACGTTGAAATAGTCGCGGCGTACTGCTTGCTGGTGTCGATTTTCATTTGCGGCGCGCTTGACCATTGTTTCGGTATGCTGGGGACGCTCGTTGCATTGGTCGCGGTCGGCTCAGATTTCATTTGACAGCCGGCTCCTACGAGAAGTGTCGCTAGCAACAGCATTTCGTATCGCCAGCGCATGGTCGTCATTCCTTGGTTCTCCCAAACTCTGTCCGCATGAGTTCGTAGCATCGTAGCCGATCCCCCGCGTCGGGCACCAAGCCCTTGCGTCTGGACGACCGGAGAACGATGATTGCATCGATATGCGACGAGTTCTATTGCTGCTGCTGGTGGGTCTCCTCCTTGCTGGATGCACACGAGGTGGCGGCGGCCGTGCTCCAGACCTGAACAGCGCCTTCCGGCAGCGACCGTCCGATCAGCGTGAGCGAAACTCCCAGAACGCTCAAGGGCAGCGAACCCAACCGCGCTCCGCCAGTGCGAGCGGATTGGGTTTGTCCGAGTTGCAGGGCCTCTACCAGTCGGTCATGGAGTTCTACGTCGATCCGGTCGATGACACTGTGCTGATAGACGGGTTGCTGCGCGGAATCCATGCCGGCGCGGTCGATAGTGGGCTCCTGCCACTCGATGCAGATATCCTGGATGCGGCGCCGCTGCGGTACGTCCACAATGCGGATCGCGACTGGAACCAGCTCGCGGCTCGCTATGATATCTTTGTGAGCAAGGTTTCTTCGCGGCTGGGACCCGACGAGGTGGCTCAGGCCGCCGCCCGCGGCATGCTTGGCGCGCTGAACGACGATCACACGACCTTCCTGGACCCTCGCGCCGTCGAGGCGCAGCGGTCGCGCGGTTACATGGGGATTGGCGTCACACTTTCGATGCCGGAGCAGCAAGGCTTCCCGATCGTTCGTGAGACGCTCCCGGGAAGCCCCGCCGAGCGATCCGGCCTCCGCGTCGGGGACACAATCCTCCTGATCGATGGTCGTTCCACCTCGTCGCTCAAACTCAGCGAAGCGGTCGACCAGATTCGCGGGCCTGACGGATCCGAGGTCACCGTGCAGGTGACGTCGGTCGATGATCCTGCCCCTCGGGAGATGACCATGGTGCGCGCTCCGGTTCGCCTCCTGCCCGTACAGGCTGAGGCGAGAGGGAGTGTCGCTTATATACGCATTCGCAACTTCCAGGATGGCGTGGCCGACGCGGTGGTGTCGGCCATGCGACAGTCCCTCTCAATTGGCGTTCAGGGCTGGGTGTTCGACCTGCGGGGCAACGGCGGGGGCAGCATCCAGGAAGTCGTAACCCTGGCATCGCTCTTCGTTGGAGACCAGGTGATCGGTTACCAGGTGGACCGGACGGGCCGAAGGACCCCAATCGTTGGCACGGGTCCTGCCGTCAGTCCGCTGCTGCCCACCGTCGTGCTGGTTGATGGCGAGACCGGCTCCGGTTCCGAGGTATTCGCGGCAGCGATGCGCGAGTACAGGCTAGCGAAGGTGATCGGAACACGGACAGCCGGGCGAGTCGGACTTGCGCAGGTGCTCGCGCTGCCGGATGGGTCCGCCGCGCAGATTACCACTCGTCGCATCCTGGCTGCATCCGGCGACCGGCTGGACGGCGTTGGAGTCGATCCGGAGGAGACGATAAGCGCGGCCGTTAGCGACTGGGTTCAGGGCAACGACCCCCCGTTCGATCGCGCCCAGGCGCTCATTGCCGAGATGGCGGGGCGCTCCGCGGTACCCGCCGGCTCGGGAATCTGATGGCCGCGACGCCTTCGGACAAGGGTAGACCGGCTTCCGACGCGTATCCGCTCGATCCGGCTGCCGATCCGCGGCGCGAGGACTGGGCCTCAATCCCCTGTCCGGTTTGCGGCTTTCCCATTGGCGCGGTGCGCGGGAGCAAAGCGGCTATCTGCACGAACTGCGGATTCAAGGACGGCTGCTGCTAATCGTTGTCGGACTGATCTGCCGTCGAGGTCATCGCCCCAACGCTAATTGACGGCCCCTCCTCGTGCCGCCTATCATCCCGAGCGAACGCTTCATATTGAGATAGTCCTCGTGGAAGTGTCGTATGAACATCTTCGGCAAAAAAAACGAGCCCAGCAAGGATGATCTCGCTGCGCGCTTGAACCAGTATGTGACGCAACCAGCCCCGGCCGTGCCTCCGTCCGAACCAGAGACCTCCGTTGAGCCGCAACGCGAAGACCAGGACGATGAGAGCCTGGACTATGAAGATTCATCTATCGATACGGCGGTCCAGGCGCGCATCGACGCCCTATCCCGCGGCGCGGCACGAGTCGACGAACGAGATGACGACAGTGTGAGCAGCCGCTCGGCGACAAACTACTTCACGGATATCGCTCCGATGGCAATAGCGGGCGAAAGCCGTCCCTCCTTCTTCCCCAAGAGGCCCGCATCCCTAGAGGAGACTGGCATAGCACGGTCATTTGTTACCGACCTGATTCTTCGATCGTTGTACGCCGCGAATGAGCTGATGGGAATTATTATCTCCGAGCGGGTCGCCTTGCCCTTCGCTGAGGTCGTCGGCCCTATTCTGGAAACGCTTCGCCATGAGCAGGCTGTCGAGATCAAGTCACAACGCGGCCTTGGCGACGCTGGCTATCTCTATGGAATCACGGACAAAGGAATTCTCCGCGCACGTGATTCGATGGAGAAGCTCACGTATGTGGGGCCGGCGCCAGTGCGCCTGGAGGACTATGTCACCGCCACCCTTGCTCAATCTGTTCGCAGCGTGGTCGTCACACAGGAGAACATCCGCGAGGCATTTCGCGACCTGATTATCAACGACGAAGTGCTGGATGAGGTCGGGCCGGCCGTCAACTCGGGGTCGTCGATGTTCCTCTTCGGATACCCAGGGAACGGCAAGACGTCGATCGCGGAACGGATCACCAAGCTCCTGGGCGACTATATATTCGTGCCCAACGCGGTTGAGGTTGACGGCGCCGTCATCAAGGTATTCGACTCCATCAACCACACGCCTGTTGAAGAAACCCTGGCCGACGGTCAGCCACGCCGACCGGACTGGGATACGCGCTGGGTCAAGATTGAACGGCCGGTCGTTATGGTGGGTGGAGAGTTGACGATGTCAAGCCTTGACCTGCTCTATAACGAGTCCGGCAAGTATTACGAGGCGCCGCTGCAGATGAAGGCCAATGGCGGCATGTTCCTCATCGATGACTTCGGCCGTCAGATGATTCGTCCGCAGGACCTATTGAACCGCTGGATCGTTCCATTGGAGAAGCGAGTCGACTTCCTGACGCTCGTCACGGGAAAGAAGATTTCCATCCCCTTCGAGCAGCTCATCGTTTTCTCGACGAACCTTGATCCAAAGGACCTGGTTGACGACGCGTTTCTGCGGCGTATCAAGTTTAAAATCAACGTGCTCGACCCTGATGAGGATCAGTTCCGCGCCATCTTCAAGCTCATGTGCAACCGACGGAGCGTCCCCTACGTGGAGGAAGCATTCCGCTATATGCTCGACACCTACTACGCTCCGACCGGGCGTCCGCTGCGCATGTGTCAGCCACGCGACCTCGTTGATCAAATTATTTCGATCGCGAAATACAAGATGGTTCCCGCCGAGATGACCATGCCGCTGATTGATCGAGCTTGCCAGACGTACTTCGTCACCCTATAGTCCTGATTGCGTTCCAACTGTGCCATCGCCTCATGCATTCGGACGTCCTAGCGCGTCGAACGTTCGAGCTGTTACAAGAATGACAGCGATTCCGTTAGCTGCGAACCATTTGTGGTCGTTACGTGTGTACTCGACGTGCGCAGGTAGCAACGGTATACTCGCCTGACCAGTAACGGAGGGGGAGCAATGCCAATTTTTCGCCGTCTTAGCTCCGAAGAGGTAGCCGCATTGCGAGCTCGTCGGCGAGGTTCTGTCGATTTGAGCGAGTACAGCGACTTCGTGCGGGACCTGGCGGTTGGAGAGGGCGGTGAGCTCGTTCTTAGCGATGCGGAACAGAAGCGTACGGTCAAGCGGCGCTTGACTCGTGCAGCCCGTCAAATGAACAAAGATGTCCGTTACCGGCGCAGCGAAGGCAATTTGATCCGCTTTGAAGTCCGCATCTTAGAATCGTAGTGCATCAAGAGCGTTATCGCGCTCCCGTCACCCGATCCGCAGCGCAAACACCGGGCGGAGTCTCCGTCGAGCTGCGCGGTGTCAGCAAGCGGTACGGCGGCGGCGCCACGGCCTTCATAGGCGTCGACAACATCTCGCTAGCCATTGCGCCAGGTGACTTTTGCGTCCTTGTCGGCCCGAGCGGTTGCGGCAAGACCACCACGCTGAAAATGGTGAACCGGCTCATCGAGCCGACATCAGGGCAGATCTTCATCGACGGGCAGGACATCTCCACCCTCGACGCTGTTGAGCTTCGGCGTCGCATAGGCTATGTCATTCAGCAAGTCGGGCTTTTCCCCCACCAGACGATCGCCGAAAACGTCGCCACCGTGCCTCGCCTGCTTGGCTGGGACTCAGAACGCATCAGACGTCGGGTGGAGGAGCTGCTCTCACTGGTTGGGCTCGATCCAGGGGTCGTTCGCCGCCGATACCCGACGCAATTATCCGGAGGCGAGCGGCAGCGTGTCGGGGTCGCTCGGGCGCTGGCGGCAGAGCCGCCGCTGATGTTGATGGACGAGCCGTTCGGCGCCGTTGACCCGATCGTCCGAGGCCGCCTGCAGGACGAGTTCCTGCGCCTGCACGCCCAGCTGGGGATGACGGTCATGTTCGTCACGCACGACATCGACGAGGCGATCAAACTGGGCACGACCGTTGCGGTCTTCAGCGAGGGTGGCTGCCTAGCACAACACGCCCCGCCATCTCGTCTGCTGGCCAGTCCGGCGAGCGACTACGTTGCTCGGTTCGTGGGCAGCGACCGTGTCATAAAGCGCCTGGCGCTGATCAGTCTGGCCGACGTCGCATTGGAGCTGGGTGCCGGCCCGCAGGGGGCCCCCACCCTGGCGCGCACGTCAAATCTGCGCGATGCGCTATCCACGCTGCTATCGACCCGGGCCGACGCGGTGACGGTCGTCGGGGAGGATGGAGTCGCCATCGGTGCAATCAGCATGGAGCGAATCCGGATGGCGTTAGACGACGTCGCCCGCTCGTGGCCCGAGAATGAAGCATCCTCCGAGGGACCAGCGGGGCGCACACATTGACTCCCGGGGAGCCTCTCGTTCGCTGGGACTGGATCTTTTCGCATCTGGGCGACGTGGGTCAGCGTCTTGGTGAGCACTTGCTCCTCACGGGCATCGCCATCGGGATTGGGTTCGTGCTGTCGCTCTGCCTTGCGCAGCTGGTTCGCTCCTGGAGTTGGCTGTATGGGCCGATAACCTGGATCACTGGCGTGCTGTACACGATTCCGAGTCTGGCCCTCTTTGCCTTTCTCATTCCGATAACGGGATTGTCTCGCCTGACTGCTGAGATCGGCCTCGTCAGCTACACGTTGCTGATCATGACTCGGAACATCGTCGCCGGTCTTCAGGCGGTGCCGGCCGACGTACGTGAGAGCGCGATTGGCATGGGTTATACGGACCGGCAATTGCTCTGGCGGATTGAGATGCCGCTCGCGCTTCCAGTGATCCTCGCGGGCGTGCGTGTGGCAACCACTACGACTATTGGCCTCACGACCGTCACTGCGCTGATCGGTCAGGGGGGATTGGGCTATTTCATTCTGGAGGGTATTCTGCGGTTCTTCAGCACCCCATTGCTGGTGGGCGCTTTCCTATCCATAGCGCTGGCCGTCGCGGTGGATTCGGCGCTGGTGCTGTACCAGCGGTTGGTGACCCCATGGGCGCGCTGATCGTGGAATGCATTCGACCGGTTTTCTCGGGCTCAATGGCCCGCGGGCGCCTGATCCCATGACGTTCGCCGCTGCCGTGTTGGCCTGGATCGCCGATCCGGCTCACTGGGTCGGCTTCGACGGCATCCCAACCCGCGTCGGAGAGCACCTCACAATGTCAGTGACCGCGCTAGCTCTTTCTTTGGCCATAGCTTTGCCCGTTGGTTTGGCGCTCGGCCATACCGGCAAGGGAGGCGCCGTGGCGATCAATATTGCGAACGTCGGCCGTGCGCTGCCGTCGCTTGCGCTGATCGCGCTGGCGCTCCCAGTAGCCTTCGGGCTCGGACTCGGATTGGGCTTCTGGCCGACGATGTTCGCACTCGTTCCGCTCGGCTTACCGCCCATCATCACGAACACCTACGTTGCTCTGCGTTCCATCGATCCCGACCTGATCGAGGCGGCTCGCGGCATGGGGATGCGCGAATGGGACCTGCTCCGCCGCGTTGAGATTCCAGTCGCGGCCCCGGTCATCATCGCCGGGGTCCGGAACGCGGCTGTGGCAATTGTCGCGACCGCGACCCTGGGCGCGATCGTCGCGAGCGGCGGCCTCGGTCGCTATATCGTGGACGGCCTCGCCCGACAGGATCAGGCACGTCTCTTCGTTGGGGCGGTCCTGGTTGCCCTTCTCGCAATAGGAGCGGAGCTCGCACTGGCACTTTTCGAGCGCCTCGTAGTTCCGGTCGGCATACGGCATGCCGCCCGCGCCCCTGACACGTGGAGCGCACCCCGATGAAGGCAACCGGGTCGGCGGTTCGCGTGACGCCTGCGCTTCCTTGCCCATTGGCTTCACCGAATCGTAGACTCCCCAACTGAAGACGGACAAGCGCTCCGCTTGCCGCGTCAACAGGAGGCATCCGTGAGAAAGCACACACTGCTGAGCGCTATCCTTACGATCGTTCTGGCAGCAATGGCTGCTGTCGTACCGGTCGTTGCACAGGGGCAAAAGCCGACCATCAAGGTTGGCTCCACGAACTTTGGTGAGCAGCTTATCCTCGCCGAGATCTACGCGCAGATTCTCGAGGCGAACGGATATCCGGTGGAACGCCGCCTCAACCTGGGGAATCGCGAGATCGTTGCACCCGCGCTCGAATCCGGCCAGATCGACCTTTATCCGGAGTATCTTGCGACCTACTTGACCTACCTCACGAAGGACGCATCCCTTTCGAGCACCGACGCCGGCCAGACCCACGCGAACCTGCGAGTCGCTCTGGCCGGGAAGAACGCGACCGCCCTGGACTATGCACTCGCGGTGGATACAAACGGCTTCGTGGTGACGAAGGCGACTGCCGATCGCCTGGGGCTGGACACGGTCAGTGATCTGGCCAAGGGGAACGGCCAGCTGGTGCTTGGCGGGCCGCCCGAGTGCCCGGATCGGCCGTTCTGCCTGCTTGGCCTCACTGGCACTTACGGCTTGCAGTTCCGTGAGTTCCGCTCCCTGGACGCCGGGGGGCCCATCACGGTGGCCGCCCTGGAGGGCAATCAAATAGACGTGGCGGTTCTCTTTACAACCGACGCGGTGATTCAGGCAAGGGGTTTCGTCCTGCTGCGCGACGACCGACGACTGCAGCTGGCCGACAACGTCGTGCCCATCATCCGGAACGAGGCCCTGAGCCAGGCGCCCGACGAGATCACCACTCTCCTGAATCGGGTAAGCGCCTACATGACGACCAGCGAGCTGACGGCCCTGAACGCACGGGTTGGTCTGGACCGGGCTGAGCCACGTGAAGTAGGGGCCACCTGGCTCCGCTTGAAGGGTCTCATCCAGTAGACCGCAGGCAGCAGATCCGCGATATTCGGCTGCATGAGGTTACCGTCCTTCGGGTTCGCGCTCATTCTTCGCCTGTAGCGCGTCGTAAATCGCCTCCGGACGGAACGGGATGGACTTCAGGCGGATGCCGACGGCGTCGCGGATGGCGTTGGCGATGGCCGGGGATGTCGGGATGTGGCCATGCTCGGCCAGGGCGCGGCCGCCAAAGGGCAGCGGGCCGGGGGCATCCTCGATCCAGGTGAGCGTGAACGGCGGGATGTCCGCGGCGGTGGGGATCTTGTAGTCCCCGAAGCTCGGGTTGGTTACGCGCCCGTCCTCGAGGATCATCTCCTCCGACATGGCGAGGCCCACGCCCTGGACGAAGGCCCCCTCCACCTGGCCCTCGGCCGCTGGCGGGTTGATGATCGTGCCGCTGTCGCAGGCAGCGCTCACGTGCAGAATACTGAGCTGGCCTGTCTCCGGATCGACTTCCACCTCGGCAACCTGGGCCATGCACAGCTCAGTGAAGACCTTGCGCCCGTCGAAGCGAGCGAGGAACTCCACAGGTCCGCTGCGTCCGTACGCCGCTTCGACCGCTGCCTGACCGAGCGTGACGGGCTGCTCCGTCGACCCGCTGAGGTGGAAGGCGCCCTCCTTCAGAACGATATCGTCCTCGGGCCAACCGCGGTTTTCGGCGACGACGGCGCGCAGCTCATCTCGCGTCTTCTCGGCGGCTGCGTTCACGGCGCCGCCGCTCACGTGGGTCGTGCGCCCGGCGCCGAGGCCCGGGTCGAAGGGCATGATGTCTGATCCGACCGGCAGGATGGTAACTTGCTCCAGGGGTACGGTGAGCACGGCCGCGGCGATCTGCTGCTCCATGACGTGGGCCCCCATGCCTGCGTCCGGCGTCCCGGTCACGACCGTTATCTGGCCGCTCGGATCGACGCGGATGAGTGATTCGGCCTCGCCCTCGCCAATATGCCGATGGGTGATGGCGATGCCGCGCCCCACGTTGGGCGGCTTGGGCTTGCCCCAGTTCGAGCCGGCGACCGCGGCGTCCAGGCACTGTCGCCAGTAAAGGTCGCGCCAGACATCGCCGGTGGCGTCCGCCTCGCCCTCCTGAATCATGTTCTTGCGGCGGAACTCCAGAGGATCGATCCCAAGATCCCGCGCAATATCGTCGACGTGGCTCTCCAGAGCGAAGATCGTTTGCGAATCGCCCGGGGCGCGCATAAACCCGCCGGGCACGTGATTCGTGTACACGACGTACGACTCGATCTTGCAGTTGGGGATGCGGTAGACGCCGCCGGCTTTTCGCGCCCCGCCCACGTCGACGTTGGGCACTGGCTTATGGGCTCCATACGCGCCGCCGTCGAAGATACTGCGGACCTGGTGGGCCGTGATGGTGCCGTCCCGCTTGACACCGGTGCGCATGTGGATGACGGACGGGTGGCGGGGGCTGCCGGCCATGAACTCTTCTTTGAACGTATGGGTCATCCGTACCGGGCGACCGCATGCCCTGGACAGGTAGTAGCAGAGCGGAACGTCCATGAGTCCGCCCTTGTTGCCGTAGTCCCCGCCAATGCGAACGAACTCGTAGATAACCTTGTCCTCGGGCACGTCCAGGGCCTCAGCGAGCTGCTTGCGCTGGCCCAGGGGGTTCTTCGGGTGGCCATAGACGTGGATGATGCCATCGTCGTCGATCCACACCGCCCCGCCCTGGGGCTCGATGTGCGCCTGATGGGTCATCGCGGACGAGTACGTCTCCTCGAAAACGCGGTCGGCTTCGGCGAAACCAGCCTCAATGTCGCCTTTCTCCCAGTGCCCGTATGACTGTGCGTTCCTTTGACCCTCTGGAATCTTCGGGAGCCCCGTGTAGCTGCGCTGGTCCGGATGCAGAACTGGGGCGTCGTCGTCCATGGCGTGCAGCGGGTCGAGAACAGGATCGAGGATCTCGTAGTCGACCTCAATCAGGTCGAGAGCGGCCTCCGCAATAGCGGGGTCCTCAGCCGCGACCACGGCGATCTTCTCGCCGATGAAGCGAACGACGTTTTCCGCCAGGATTGGCAGGTCGTAGACCCGCCGTCCGTGGAGCACGTTGCGGATGTCCTTCGCGGTGATGACCGCCAGCACGCCGGGCATGGTGCGGGCCTTGCTGGCGTCGACCCGCTTGATCAAAGCGTAAGGGTGTGGACTGCGCAGGGCCTTGCCCCAGACCATGCCCGCCACGGGAACGTCGAGGGCGTAATGGGCCTGGCCGGTGACTTTGCCTGCGCCCTCGGTTCGAGGAGCCCGCTGGCCAATGACTGAGGTTGCCATGGCGTTCATCCTCCGCTCGTGGGCACGACTAAGATGCAGATGTCGCGCGGACCAGCAGCACAGGGTGTTGCAGTTCGCGAGCAGCTGCTTCGGCGACACTGCCGTGGCGCATTCGGTCGATGCCGCCGCGGCCATGTGTTGCCATCACGACGATGTCGGCATCAGCTACATGCGTCCGTATCGCCTCGACCGGTCCCTCTCCTACGCTGACGTAAACCGTAGTCTCCAGCCCCGCCGCGGCCAGCCGATCTGCTACGCTCTGGAGATAGTCCATGGCCGCCGAGCGCTCCTGAAACTTTTCGATGGCCTGCAGCAGGCGCACCGATCGAAGCGGACGACCGGCAAGCGCCTCTGCCATCTTGATCGCCCGTTCCCCGACCTCGGAGCCATCCAGCGGCAGCAATGCCACGCCCATCTCCTTTGGCTGCTCCGTCAGGGGCCTGATCAGCAGAACCGGCTTGCTGCCCTCTCGGAGGATGCGATCGGCCACGCTGCCCAGCGCAAAGCGAGCGAGCCCGGTGCGCCCGTGCGTCGCCATTGCTACGATGTCCACCCCACTGGTCTGCTCGTAGTCGAGCAATGTTGAGGCTGGACTCCCGTCCGCTAGCTGCAAAAGCTCCGCCTTGACCCGCACGCCGTGTTGCTCCACCTGGCTCTTCAGCCGATCCAACGCGGCGCGAGCGTGTTCCCTCACCTGGCGACGCAATTCATCAGTTGTTTCAGGCGAGATCAGGGCAGACGGCTCATAAGGGGGAATGTTCAGCGGCTCGAACGCGCGCACCAGGCATATCTCGGCGTTGTTTGTCCGCGCCAGCAGCTCGGCCAGCGGGATGGCTCGCTCACTCAGCTCGGATCCGTCAACCGGCACCATGATCCTGTCAACCATGACTGTCCTCCCTTATTCTCCTCGCATTGTCATCGGTGCGTATGCCCGGGCCGCTCGGCGTAACTCTCCCCTCTGCAAAGGTAACCCTCGAGTCGGTTTGGCAACAACTCAAACAGCCAAACGCGTCTACCCCACCCAATGACACTGTGGCGGCCCGCGACTGAACAGCACCGGCGAGATCCTGATCGCCCGAGGGCTGCGAGAGGATCAACTGGCGAGATTGGATGGGCCCCTCAGTCTGTTAGGGATGTGCTGGCTAAAAGAAGACCGTCACGTTCTTGGCGAGCAGCACCTTCTGGTCAAGAAGGATCTTGCGCCGCGCGATCTTCCAGCTATCGCCATCGCGGCGCAGAACATCTTCGCGCTTGCCCACGAAGAAGTCCGTCTCGTCCATCAATCGGTTGCGGTAGACGAGGAATCGTGAGCGGACGCTGACTTCCTGGGGGCCGGCATCCACGATCTGCACGTTCGTCACCATGTGCGTGGTGCGGGACTGTGGCTCCTCGGCCCAGTGGTAGCCGGTAGCGAGCTGACGGACGCGCCCCGCAAGCGTCCCTTTCCCCTCGTCGAACCAGGAGACGTCGGTCTCGTCACTCGTGCTCTCTCGGTCCTGCTCGCCGTACTTGACGTTCCTGCGAATCGGCATGAAATAGTGGGCGTCTTCGGTGAACAGATCGAGCCACTCACTGTAGTGGTGCTGATCGAGTAGCTCGGCCTCCGCGAACAGGAACTCCTCGATCTCGCAGACGAGCAGGAGCCTCTCGATCGCGGCATCTCTGGTTCGCGTTTGCTCAGCGACCATTCTGGCGTCCCACCGCCGTGACTGCCTTGGGGTAAATCTCGTCCCAGCTCGGAGATTCCATAAACTCCAGCCAGCGCTTGAAGCGGTACCGCTGGTTCTGCTCCGCCAGAATTGGACTGACAAACCCCGGCAGGGGAACATCGGGCACCGGCTCGACTCCGAGGCGCATCTGGTAGTTGTAGGGATAGCGGCGGGCGATGGTGCCTTTGCTGGCGGCCGATGCGTAGTTCCAGTTCTCCATGTCGTCCTGCTCGGTCATCCCCGCCGGACCCGAGTAGCGCATGTGATAGCGGCGGAGGGCGTCGCGTGCCTCGGGCGGCGTTGTCTTGTCGACGAGATAGAAGCGCCAGGCTTCGGTCATCTGCGGCCCGTGCGGGTGCCAGACTGCCATGGTTCGGCGAATGCCTGATGCCCATGAGGCGTTTGGGAACACGGTCGCCGCGCCAACCTCAAAGTAGAGGTTGCCGATCATCTTGGCCTGCCGTGACTCCCATGCGCTCCGGAAATAGTCCTCGACATTCGGCATGGTCTGCCACGTTGGGGTATATGGCTCATCTTTCGAGTGCATGTGGATGTGGCAGCCGTGGCCCAGGTCCGGCATCCCTATCTCATAACGCGTCTGAGGCGCGTCCTGTCGGGCGCCGTGCCGATCACCCTCCCCTTGCGGACCGTAGGCTGCTACGAGCGTTGATCGATGGCTGATGGCGTGCGCGGCGTCGCCGCCGAAGGTCGTGGCGGGGAATTTCCAGTTGCAGGGCATGCGCCAGATGTGCACGCCGTCCAGCACCTCCGCGCCGCCTTCACGTCCGTCGTAACCGTCGAACAATGTGTCCAGGTAGACCTTGTAGTCGCCGATGTAGTCGAGGAAAGGCGGCGCGCCCTTGTCCCAGGTGGCCCAGATGGACCCTTTGTAGTTCTCCATCTGAGGTACTTCGATCAGTCCCCACTGGGAGCGATCAAAGCGGTCGTCGTACGCCTCCTGGACGTTGGGAACCCCCACCAGGCGTCCGTCGATGTCGTACGTCCAGCCGTGATACGGGCAGCTGAACGTCTGGGTGTTTCCGGCGTCGTAGCGACAAACCTTCATACCTCGGTGGCGGCAGGTGTTGAGAAAGACGTGGATCTTGTTACGCCGATCGCGTGTCAGGATGACTGACTCCTCACCCATTCGGGAGATGAAGAAGTCGCCGCGGTTCGGAATCTGGCTCTCGTGGCCGATGAACAGCCAGGCGCGCGCGAAGATCTGCTCCTGCTCCTGCCGATAGATCTCCTCGTTTACGAAGACCTCGCGGCTGATCGTACCGTTTTCGAGATCGACGAGCGAGCTCAGTCCGTCAATTGCTGCCATTGTGCCTCACCCGTCAACAGGATATTTACTCCCAATATCCCACACCCATGCCACAACCGCCTCCCGTTGGAACGCGGGGGAGCGGCTGGTACTCCAGCATTTTGCCCGGCCGATTGGCCAGGGCAGCGGCAAGGATCCAGCAGCGAATCTCCGAGGTGCCGTCGACCAACTCAGCGGACGGCATCTCCTCCATGTACTCCACGTCGCCACTCTCCAGCGCGCGCATGAACCCGGCGTCCAGGTCCAGGTCGATGCGGGTGTGGCTCAGACCGCCAGACGCGACGACCATCACGCGTCGCTCGTCAGGGAAGCTGTCGACGACTTTGCGAAGCGCCTGCCCGAACTGCGCACAACGGCGTGCGCTCGGCGCCGGCGGGAAGTAGGTGTTCACCATGATGGGGAGAATATTGTAGTTGGCGCCCGGTGTCAGCCAGTGCAGCACCCGCGCGAACGCGTGGCCAAGTCCACCCGCGTAGCGCGTCTTCAGTGAGTACGAGGGATCGAACCCTGCCTCCATCATTTCGTCGATGACCCATTCGGCAAGCTTCGTGTCTACGGTGTATTTCGATCGCTTCTGGTCAAAGGTCTCGTTGATGTACTTCAAGGCGATGCTGGCTTCGGCGTCCGCCCCGGCGTAGATGGTGAAGGGCGGCATGTTGTCTTCAATCATGTTCTCATGCTGATCGTCGCCCACCACGATCAGCGTGTCCGGAGCCGCGCTATCGATCCGCTCGCGCAACTGTCCGATGGCCGCGTGCACCTTGTTCCAGCGCTCCCATTTCACTTCGTGTGAGATGTCGTGCAGCTCGGGCGCCAGCGTCCCCATGTACGGGTTGTTGAGGAACTTCCACTGGTCCGGATTGAGCATCAGTTGCGGCGCGTGCGACGTGCCGACACAACCGACTACCTGTGCCATCCTGCTTACCTCATTACCGAATCGTGCGCCCCATCAGTTTCCCTTAAGTCACCGGAAGCGTCAAGGAATTGCGGTTAGTCCGCGATCACCTCGGCTTAGGGAATGAGGGTTCCGCTCTTGTCCCTCTCCCATCGCATGGGAGAGGCTAGGTGAGGGCACCTTGCGGGCGCCTCAGAGGCGCCTGGATCCGGCAAAGGGGGAGCCCTCACCCCCGCCTCTCCCGCCGCGGCAGGAGAGGGCCAGACGTCTTCCTCCCAGCGGCCCCAGAGGGGCTGGTCGCCCATTGGGCGCGAAGCCTCTACTCGTTCAGGGGAACCTGGTGGGACAGGTCGATCTCGCGCCGCTCACGTCCGGACTGCAGCACCGCCAGGCACACCTCGAGTGTTGCCTTCTCCCATCGTCCATCACGCAGAGGCGGCCGGTCGGTTACCACGGCCTCGTAGAGCTCGTCGACGACGTCCGCCGCCGCGCCGCCGGGGATCGGCACCTCGCGCTTGCCGTTGTCGTCATAGATATAGATTCCGTCCTGGGACTGCCGTAGGTCGCCCCGTTCACAGCTCACGATGGTGATTCCCCAGTGGATCTGGTGGGGCGCCTCCGGGCGAACTCCTGCCGATTGGCGCGGCTGGGCGCCACCGTAGCCTCTCGATGCCTTCACGGCGGCCTCGTCTTTGATCGCGGCTGCGCGCAGCTCTCGGCGTGCGGACCCGTGTGACGGCTCCGAAGGGTCCCCATAGGTACCGATCCAGTAGTGAAGCTCGTCCGAATCGAAGTGGTCGTAGCCGCTGTACGCCATGGTTGCCGCGGCACCATCCGTAAACTGAAGAAAGGCCGTGTAGGAGCCCTCCGTGGATCGTTCAGGGTCCCAGTTGCCGGTCATCGCTCGCACGCTGCGCAGCATGCCTCCGCCGATGACCCGAATGAGATCGATCTGATGCGGGCCCTGGTTGAACATGACGCCGCCGCCCTGGCTGGTGTCCAGCTCCGCAGGCGTACGTGGTCGATACAGGAAGTCACCGAACCGCCAGGTATTTAGCATTCCCAGCCGGCCCAGCTCTCCGCCGCGCACGATCTCTCGCATCCGTAATACGGCAGGGTCGAAACCATGCGAGCCGCGTCCAACCAGCAGGCGCGTGCCGCTGCGGTCGGCGGCCGAGATCATCGCGTCGCAATCCTCGATGGTTAGCGCCATTGGCTTTTCGAGAAGTACATGCTTGCCATTTGTAGCCGCTGCGATGGCATGCGCCGCGTGAAACTGGTGCGGCGTCCCTATGTAGACAGCGTCGACGTTAGGGCTGCGGCACAGGTCCTCGACATCCAGGTAGGTCTCGCCGCCGAATTCCGACGCAAAGCGGTCGAGCGCCGCGCGTCGCACGTCGGACGCCGCGGTCACCCGCACGCGCGGGTTTTTCGTCATAGATGCAAGCATTCCGCCGCCGGCCTGACCCAGACCGATCATCCCGAAGCGAAGGACGCGCTCAGCCACGCGGGATCGCCTCAGTCAATACAGGCGCGGGGGCACGTACGGCGTGACGTTGCCGGCGTCGATCTCGGCGACGCGCGCTGGCGATAGCGGATGGCTGAACGACGCGTTGCGCATCAGGAAGTGGGAGCGCGCCAGCTCTTGGGCGTACGTCAACGCCTCCGAGTAGTCCTGCGGCTCGGCCTCCAGCGCTCGGCGGTCGAAGATGAAGCGATTCTTGTTGTAGTGCTCCAGCTCTTGCCGATAGATCACTTTGAACGCGTCGGCTAGCTGGCGTTGCACTGGACCACCGTCGATCATCGCGCCCGCGGCGCCAAAGGCTGTGCCGCCGCCCGGGTTGAAGCCGCCGACCGAACGCACCAGGGGCGCAGCGTTCGCGTACTGGCGGCGCTTGGCCTCGAGATCAGACTGCTCCGCCGTCGCCTTGAACTCGAGCGCGGGCCGCCGCTTGCCGGTAATCATCTCCATGATGTCGGCCAGCAGGCGATAGTGCTGCACCTCGTCGGCCATCTCGTAGGCCTCGGCTTCGTACTCGCCGCGATCGATCTCGCCGTCGAGCTTCTCGTACATCTCGATCAATTGCCTGGCCTTGACCGGGACGACGTGAATCTCCTTGTAGAGCTGCAGGTCCAGCCACTTCAGAAGCTGCTCCTGCGGTCTCGGCTGACCGAAAAAGGTCTTGACGACTTCGTAGTGTCCACCCCAGTACTGATGGAAGATCGTTTCGACCTGTGCCACGAACATCGCGGCGCTGGTCGGTATCTCGGTCACTGCCATGGTGTCTCCTCTGTTACTTTATCGCCAGTCCCACTGCCAGACGTTCCACGTGATGAGGCCGCTGCTGTCATACAGCGCGGGGCCGGGACCTCGAACGGCGTTCGCGATCGGGACCGCGCTGAGGTCGTAGTAGAGTGAGAACGCTGGCAGCTGCTCTGTCACCTGGGACATCATCTTGGCCATGAGATCGACGCGCGCGTTTTTCTCGAGCGTGTTGTTGTAGGCGTCAATCAGACGGTCATAGTCGACATTGCTCCAGCCGCCCCGGTTGTTTCCAGTCCAGCGGTTCTCGGGCCTCGGAATGCCATTGGTCTGGAAGTTGGGGAGCGCGCTCTCGCCGAGGCCGGTGCTGAATGCGTACAGGCCTGGATAACTCGCTCGCGCCTGGCCATCCTGCGCTTGCGCCGCGGGCAATGTGGCCTCGGAAACGTCGAACCCCACGTCGCGCCATCCACTTGCGATGATCGCCCGCTCTGACTCGTACTGTGGTGACGCGTTGATCTTCAGCTCCAGGGCTACGCGGCCGGCAGACGGGCTCGCGTAGATGCCGTCTGAGCCGCGGGTGTAGCCGGCTTCGGTCATCAGCTGCGCGGTACGGCGCGGATCGAAGGGATACTTGGCCACAGCTCGGTCAATCGCGGCGTAGTAGTCGACCGAGCTGGGCAAAATCGTGTCGGTCGTCACGCCGTCACGCTCGAAGAGAACGTCGTTCAGCGTCTCTTTGTCGATCGAGCCTGCGAGTGCGCGCCGCACGCGGACGTCGCCGAGGGCCTGTGTCCCGAGCATC
>JAERMM010000409.1:0-2355 GCA_016844585.1 Chloroflexota bacterium
TTTTGCGGTTGTTGCCGTCGAGCCGCTTCCGGAGGATGGTCGCACCATAAGCGCAACCTGGATTCGCGAGGCTCTGGACAGCGGGGAAGTAGAGCTGGCCGCGGGACTGCTTGGCCGCCCCTATTGTCTGGACGGCGTGGTTGGTTCGGGGATGCGGCGTGGCAGGCAGCTTGGCTTTCCGACAGCCAACATTCTGCCTCCCCATGGCCGCGCACTCCCGGCAGATGGCGTCTATTTTGTCCGAGCCTCGTTGGGTGGCGGCCGCGGCGTCAGCGCAGAGCAAGATTCCGCTGGCGAAAGACCCGTTGGCAGTGACGCGCCGCTCTCAGCTTTATTCGGCGTGGTAAACCTTGGATCAAGGCCAACATTCGATGAGGCTGAGCGCCTCATCGAAACGCATCTCCTCGACTACAGCGGGGATCTGTACGGCGAACGAATTGACGTCTGTTTTCTGCGCCAGATCCGTGGTATTCGCCGCTTCCCGGGCATCGACGAGCTGCGGAACCAGATCGAGCGTGATGTTGCCGTAGCACGAAGCTGGGCGGCGTCCGAGCCGAACGAGTAACATTTGACCCACGACTGACGGAGGCCTGCGGTGCCTGTTTACGAGTATTACTGTCGCGTCTGCAACGCAAAGTTCGAGCGGCTCGCGCCGATGCGCGCGGCAAGCGACCCCGCCCAGTGCCCTTCCGGCCACGAGGGGGCGATGCGCACAATCTCACTCATGGCCAGACCCTCGGCGGGCGAAACCGACTCCTCGGCGTTCGCAGGGGGTTGCGGTTGCGGGGGCGCCTGCTCCTGCGGCAGTTACAGCGCGAACTGATGGGAGACTATCATTTGTGCGCGGCGGCCTTCACTTTTTCTGCCTTGAGCTTCTCAACCAAGCCCTGGGCGACGTGGGCGGGGACTTCCTGGTAGTGTGAGAAGCGCATTGTGTGGGTGCCGCGACCCTGAGTAAGGGCGCGCAGGTCGGTCGCATAGCGCAACACCTCGGCCTGCGGAGCGTTGGCACTGATTGTGGTGCTGCCGTCGGATGGGATCATCCCGTGAACCTGGGCACGCTTTGTGTTCAGATCCCCGATCACATCGCCCGTGAAGTCGTCAGGAACAGTGATCTCCATGTCCATGATCGGCTCGAGCAACTCGATGCCGGCGTCTGTCGCCGCTTTCTTGAAAGCCAACGATCCTGCGATCCTGAACGCCATCTCTGACGAGTCCACAGCGTGTTCTTTGCCATCGAAAAGGATTGCACGAACGTCCACGACTGGGTACCCCACCAGCACCCCCTCCTCCATGGCCTCGCGGATGCCCTTCTCTACCGCTGGACGGTAGTTGTGCGAGACGGAGCCGCCGACGATGCGGTCGACGTATTCGAAGCCGCCGCCGCGTGGAAGCGGCTCGACCTCGATCCAGCACACGCCATACTGGCCGTGCCCGCCCGTCTGCCGAACGTGGCGCCCCTCTGCCTTCGCGCTCCCTCGAATCGACTCGCGGTAGGGAACGCGGGGCTCAGACAGCGTGACGTTGACTCCGAACTTGCGCTGCATTCGCTCGCAGGCGATGTCGAGGTGCGACTCTCCGAGACCAGCGAGGATCATCTCGCCGGTGGCCGAGTCCCGATGCACCGAGAGCGTGGGATCCTCTTCCGTCATACGCGCCAGCGAAGGACTGAGCTTGTCAAGATCAGACTTCGTTTTCGGGTGAATGGCGGCTGAGTACGCCGGCTGTGGGAACCGAATGCGCTCCAGCGCGACTGGGTGGTCCTTTGTGGTGAGTGTGTCGCTGGTGCTCGCGTCGCTCAGCTTATGCACGACACCGATGTCGCCCGGGCTGATGCTCGGCACCGGCTCCTGCGTCTTGCCGCGCATCATGAACAGCTGGCCGATGCGCTCTTCTTTCTGCTTGGCGGCATTCCACAAGTGAGAGTCAGATGCGATCTCGCCCGTGAAGCTTCGCAGGAAACTCAGTCGGCCGATGAACGGGTCCGAGACCGTCTTGAAGACAAGTGCCGCGGTCCCCGTCGGTTTTGCGCCATCCTCTGTTTGGATGAGCGGCTCCACCGCCGATGGAGCAAAATCGACGATGGCGTCGAGCAACGTTCGCATTCCTCTGGCCTGGAGAGCGGAGCCGGCGAGCACGGCAATGATCTTGCGTTCCGCAAGCCCCCGCTTGATGGCGTTGCGAATCTCGTCTTCGCTGAGGTCGCCTTCTTCGAGATACTTGGTCAGCAGATCGTCGTCGAGCTCGGCCGCTGACTCCATGAGCATCTCGCGATATCGGGCGACCTCGGTCGCAAGGTCCTCCGGGACGGGCGCAGGGCCACCTTTCTCGTCGACGACTGCCTGTTGCGCAACC
>JAERMM010000409.1:2391-3651 GCA_016844585.1 Chloroflexota bacterium
CACTTTCGGCTCCGACCGGGATCGACATCGCGACAACGCCGGTGCCGTACTTGTGTCGCAACTGTTCGAGAACCTTTCCAAAATCTGCGTTGTCGCGCTCCATCTTATTGACGAAGACCATGCGTGGCAGACCGTCTGTGTCGGCGAGCGTCCAGGCCGAATCGGTGCCAACTTGAATGCCGGCAACCGCGTCGATCACGATGAGGGCGCACTCAACAACTCGAGCGGCCTCGGCTGCCTCTCCCGTGAAGTCTGCGTACCCGGGCGCATCGAGCAGGTTGATCTTGGTGTCACGCCATTCGAGCGGAGCGACCGTGGCGCTGATGGACATCCGGTGCTTGACTTCATCGGGATCGAAGTCCGAGACGGTCGTGCCGTCGTCCATGCGGCCGAGGCGACCGATGGCGCCGGACTGAAACAGGAGCGCCTCCGTGAGGCTCGTCTTTCCTGCACCGCCATGTCCGAACAAACCAACGTTTCGGATAGCGTCGGCTGAATAGCTCTTCATCTTCGCTGCCTCCGCCGAAATCTGGGCGCTGGATGCGAAGTGAGCGCGGAAGGGCGCTCAGTGAGCTGATCGTTCTTGGCCAGTGGAGCAGTTAGAGAAGCGAGCATCACTTTGGCTCCAGAGAGTCGCCAAAAAGCGATAGAAAGCCAGCGCGCCGGGGTGGGATTATATAGGGGCCTCGCCTACTCGCGCTCGGGGCCGCGCCCGGTGAAAGGAAAGAATGTGATCCCTCTAAGCGACTCACCGCCCAGGCGGCTGTTCCCACTGGTGACTTCGCTGATTCTCGCCGCAAACGACTGAACAGCCGACAACTCGATGGGTTCATGATGTCGGTGGGGACGGTTCCCGTCGAGATCATCTCGGGGCGGGACATTCCTCCGCGAGCGCCAGGTCCCGTATGGGTCACACTTTTCACCGCCATGTTCGTCCATGGGGGATTCCTCCACATCGGCAGCAACATGCTGTACCTGTGGGTCTTTGGCGACAACATCGAAGATGCATTCGGGCACATTCCCTACCTCGTCTTTTACCTTGTCTGCGGGGTTGCGGCAGGGCTGACGCACGTTCTTGTGAACGCTTCGTCGGCGGTTCCCAGTGTCGGCGCCAGCGGCGCAATCGCCGGCGTGCTAGGCGCTTACCTGTTGCTCTATCCGAACGCGCAGGTGCGCACCCTGCTCTTCCTGGGTCCGTTCATCACGTTCCGGCGATTTTCGGCGGTGCTGCTGATCGGATTCTGGTTCGTCATTCAGCTC
>JAERMM010000410.1 GCA_016844585.1 Chloroflexota bacterium
TGGAGGTTCGCACCATAACCGTGGATCTGAACCAAAAAGCCCTCTTCGCCGTCGCGGACGGTTGGCAGCGCGTCGGGGTGGCAACGGACACGGTGATCATTCCCCAGCAGCGCGCCCAGGATCGCGAGTACCGCGCGGGCTATCCTGGCTTCATGCTGGAGCGCCAGCCAGACCGCGTCAACGACGTCGATCGCTACCACAGCTCCCAGACGCCGCTGGTGGAAAATCGCTTCTCGGGCACCTGGAGGCCCGGCTATAAGCACCCGGAGATGGATGGGCTCATCGAGCGATTTGTCACCACGATCCCATTGCAGGAACGCATGGACGTTCTGCGTCAGCTTGTCGCGCATATGACCGACCAGGTCGTGATGATGGGCCTGTTCTACGACGTGACGCCCACGATGATCGCAAACCGACTGAAGAACGTCAGCCCGGCCCGCGGCGGCGCCAGCCAATCATGGAACGCCCACGAGTGGGAGCTCAGGTAGGGGTGTCCAAGCCAACGACGCTCCGGCGCCTTCGAGGAGTGCAGCGGTACCTGCGGGCGTGGGTTTTCATCATCGTCGCTCGGGCCTATACTGCCGCGTGCAACCCTGTCTCTCATGAGCAACCGCTTGGTGAAGGTCACCTCAGCGAGCGATGACGTCGACCAGACCTGGATTGCACATCCCGGTGTCACAAGAATCTCGACGTCGGTCGATTGAAGCCGCAGGCAATGGGGAGGCAAGAGATGGCCGTGCAGGGGACCGGAAACATCGACCAACACGGTGAGTTTGTGCTCGCGGACCGGACCGAAGATGAGCTAGCAGCGTTCGAGCACGAGTTGGATCATGCGTCGATGATGGGTGAATGGCAGGTGCCGCGCAAGCCGGAGCCGGATCCGGAGGGCGTGCCCCACCTGTGGAAGTGGGGCACGGTCTACGACAAGATGCTGAAGGCATCGGACGATTCCGGTGCCGGAGCGGGTCTCCGTGCTGGGCAGGATCATCCGGCACGTGGCAGAGCAGCTCGCGGTGATGGGCACCTACTACGATGGACAGCCAGATGCCTTCGCCAATCGCCTCGTCAATGTCGGCACCCGGAGGGCGGGGCCTATCGCGGGCACGAACCCGGCCTGGAACGCCCACGAGTGGGACATTAAGTAGCCGTTAGAGGACGGCCCATCAGACGAGAATCGCGAGATGTGGGAAGTAGGTTCGATAGTAGCCGCGGTCCCGCGTGAGGAGCCCGTCCGCTTGCATCAGCGCATGGCCGCCAATCATGAAGTCCGCGACCAGATGTTGCCTCGGGCGCAACGGAGCGTCACACCGCTCGCGATAAACAAGGCTGAGCGCTGGGCGGGCGCACACTGCCAAACGGATGCCCGCCCGTCTCGCCGCGAGCCATTCGCCGACACGCCGCGAGCCTGAACCATGGCATCATCTAACGTGCGCGCCGGACACTATCGCATTGCAATAAGATAGTCCGTCATAGGTTGCCCCGCTGCTCCGCAAAGGGAGGGTGTGATGGATATAAGCTCATACGTGACACACGCCATAGTGCGAGTCGGCCCCAGACAGTGGGAATCGCGGATGCGTCAAGCTCGTAGCTGGCTGCGCCGCGCAACAAAGCCGGCTGCGCCGCTGCGCGGCTCGAGTCCCTTCGCGTACCTTTCGCTGCTGGTGGCCGTCGCTTGCTCAGCACCCGGCCCGGCAACTGATGATAGGCGCGGGCAAGCCGCGCAAACGAGGCCCAATCGAACCATGGTCGTCATCGCAAGGGAGATCCCATCCTTGGCCGGGAAGCCACTGCAGGGCCTGAGCGGGTCGGCGCGCGGACACGTCGGCCTGTTCAACTCGACGCTGACCGCGCTGGACGAGGCCGGCAACAAGACGCCGCTCTTGGCCGAAGCCGTGCCACAACTCAACAGTGATAGCTGGCGCGTGTTTCCCGACGGCCGAATGGAGACGACCTACCGTCTGCGTCCGGCCCTGACCTGGCAAGATGGCACGCCGTTGTCAGCTGAGGACTTCGTCTTCGCCTGGCGGGTCTACATGACGCCGGATTTCGGGACCACCGGGCCTCCGCTCGGAGTCATGGAGGAGGTCCGAGCGGCCGATGCCGGAACGCTGCTGATTCGGTGGCGCTCCCCCTACCCACAGGCTGCCGAGTTGGCTGCGGATTTTCCGCCCCTCCCTCGGCACCTCCTTGAGCAGAGCTTCCGCGATCTGGACGCTTTGGGATTTGTGGGCCTCCCGTTCTGGGTGAGTGAGTACGTCGGCCTGGGACCGTACCGGGTTGATCGCTACGAGCCAGGCGCGTGGATCGAAGCTGCCGCGTTTGTTGGCTACGTGCTGGGCCGGCCCCAGATTGATCGGGTCCAGATCACGTTTATCCTGGATCCCAGCACAGCAGTGGCCCATGTACTTGCTGGTGAGGCGCACTACGTCACCGATTTCATCATCGGGCCCGATGATGCCCTCAGCCTGGAACGCCAGTGGCAGTCCCGGGGGCAGTCAGGATCTACCCTTTTTGCCCCGAGCCAGATCCGCTTCACCTCGTTCCAGTTCCGCCCGGAGGTCAACAATCCGCCCGAGCTGGGCGACGTCCGGGTGCGCAAGGCAATCGCCCATTCAATAGACAACGAAGCTTCGATCGAGGCCGTCACCTACGGAAAGGGGATGCTGGTGTCCGTCCCGATTCCTGACGATGAGACCTTCTGGCCCCTCTTTGAGCGATTTCCCAGATATGGCTTTGAGCCGAGACGGGCGCAGCAATTGCTGGAAGAAGCAGGCTACGCGCGCGGCGAGGAC
>JAERMM010000411.1 GCA_016844585.1 Chloroflexota bacterium
CCGCTAACCGAGGATCGTCCTTGAGCATGTAGGTGTCGCCGCTGACGTCATTGAAGCCCGGATAGACGAACTCCTCCATCGCCGGTCGATCCATCACTCGCAATAACCCTCGCCGAGCCCGCACATCCTGAGCCAGCTCGGGCGGCCGAGCCCACTGCTGCCCGTGCTGAATCTGAAGGTTCCGCCAGTTGTACTGCCGCTGGACGACGACACCCTCTGGGGGTGCGCTTTCTGACCACTCGTTACGCAGCTGGATGAACAGCTGGCTCGGAAGCGCCCGCTCACCCACGATGTCGATGGCGCCTGCTCTGAAGCTGGCGAACAGCGCGTTCGGATCGCGGATCGTCCGAATCGAGATCGAGTCGAGCCTTGCGGCGCCGAGCATGTACGAGTCAAATCGGCGGAATACCTGAAGCTCTCCCGCCTGGAACTCGACAAGGCGGAATGGCCCCAGATGCACGTACTCGCTTGTGAAGAATGGCTGAGCCATAAACGCCTGCTTCTCACTGCCGAACGCCTCCCCCAGCAGGCGCCTCGGGAAGGGCCACCAGTTCCTCACTCCCATGTCGAGCGCCTGATAGAAGGGCCTTTTCCAGACCACCACGAAGGTGAGCGGATCGGGCGCCTCAACCGACTCGACAAGCCGCACAACAGTGGTCTGCGAGCCACTGGTTTGCGAGCCACCCGCCGGAATCTCGGGATGGCTCAGCACGTCCCAGCTGAAGCGAAGGTCATCGGCGGTAAAGGGCGCGCCGTCGTGCCAGGTTATCCCGGGACGGAGCGTCCAGGCGACGCGCATGCGCCCATCCGCCTGGAGGCTGATCGACCCATCCTCGAAGCTTGGGAGCCGCGCCGCCAGGCGGGACTCCCTGTTCCCTCGAGCGTCCTGCGACACGAGACTGCTGGTGTGAATTTCGACCAGCAACGGACCGCCGCCGGTCGTATCCCCGAAGTCCCAGGGAGCGTAGGCCTTCACCGGGTTGAGCTGTCCGAGCGTGATCGTCTTCGGCGCTCGCTCGGCAACCGTCGTGACGGCTGGCGAACGATCTACCGAGGCAGGCCCGACATTTGCGCAACCCACAGTGACGACAAGCACGACTGACACGGCTAGCCAGCGCATACCACCCTCCGGCGTCACTGAATGTCCCAACGATTGTCGTTGCGCGTGTACGTCCTGTCCGGCATGCTGGTCGACACGACGGCGACGTCGTCCAGGGCCTGAACGCCTTTTCGAACTCCCACGTGATCTGCCCGAAGTAGATCGGCGGGATGGCGCCAGTATATTGACGCTGGACGGAACCAGCAAGAGGCCGTCGGTCGGGCGCGGGTGAGTTGGGGTTGCAAGACGTGGAGTGGCTCGGACGAGCGGTCGTCGTGGTGGTCGGCCTCGGGATTGGCCTCTTTGCCGTGGCCGCCTTCGGCCTTTTCACATCGCTGCACCCGATGCGATACGTCTCGCTCCAAACGCCGACTGATCTGGGCTGGGAGTACGAGCCTGTGTCGTTTCTCACCCGCGACGGCCTCACGCTTCGCGGTTGGTACATCCCACGATCGGGCGGCAGCGCGACCCAATCCGTGGTGATCGTCTTGCACGGCTACCCCTTCTCCAAGGGTCACATGCTGGGGACGATCCGCGAGCTGCATGAGCGGCACGACGTGCTGCTCTTCGATTTTCGCTACTTTGGCGACAGCGACGGCTCGATGACGACGCTCGGGTTCCAGGAACACCAGGACGTGCAGGCAGCGGTGGAGTACCTCTCTGGCCGCGAAACCGGCCCGATCGGTGTGTGGGGCACCTCGTTGGGCGCGGCAGTTGCCCTGTTGGCGCTTCCACACACGGACGGCATCAGGGCAGTCGTGGCCGACTCGCCGTATTCAGACCTGCACTCGATGTCTATGGACTACTATTTCAGCAAGCCGGTATTCAGCCCCATCATGGCGGCCTTCACCGACCTGCTGTCCCGCGTCTTCATTGGCGTCTCAACCAGAGCCGTATCGCCAGCCGACGCGGTCCGAGGGACGCGCGTCCCGATCCTGCTCATCCACGGCAGCGCAGACAGTACGATACCGGCCGACCACTTCCACCGAATGCGAGATGCGCTTGCTGGCTCACCGCAGGCGGAGTTCTGGATGGTCGAGGACGCCGAGCACGGATTGGCGCACGTCCGCGAGCCCGACACGTATCAGTCACGCGTGATGGACTTTTTCGAACGCCATCTGCGCTAACTAGCGCTGCCACAGACCCAACCCCCAGTGTCATGTGTCCAGGTCGCGGATTAGGCTGCGCAGCGCTTCGTCGGGTTGGTCTACACTGGCCTCCTGCTCGAAGTGATAGGACACCCACCGGACGCTATCTCTGTCGATCCGGTTGTAAAAGTAGCAGGCCTCAGCCTCTTTTTTGGGGCTGATCATTATTCGGAATAGGGGAGCGACCTCCAGCCCCGCTCGAACGTCCTTATCGAGGAGGTAGACTCCGTCCTTCTCCATGGGAACGGTTGTTTCCACGCTTACCGACCGAAAGATCGGGTTAGGACCTATAAGCCTCTTAGCCGAGTAGCGAAACACTCCGTTCAGATACTCGCTCCCGCCTGCACGCAGCAGCTCGGTGTATTCGAAGCCGTCCGCCAATACTCCTCGTAGTCGTGTGAGCTCCGATTCGAGCGCTGACAGCTGCTGCTTTCGAGTGTCGTCGCTCTCGGCGCCGCCATGCGCCGCCCACTCATTGCGGTACTGGTTGGTCGTTTTCAGCACAGCGAACAGCTCCTTCGCCGTGATCGCGTCCAGAAGGCTCGTTCCGGAAGCACGGTAGAGGCGGAGACAGGTAGT
>JAERMM010000148.1 GCA_016844585.1 Chloroflexota bacterium
TGGGCCGCGACGGGCGCTGAGCCGACAGGTCCTCGATAAGACGCGGCCAGTCCATCGAGTTCGGGTCGCCGCGGTAGGTTCCGCGCTCGGTCAACATCTCGAGTGGCAGCAGGATCCCATCGGTGGACTGCGGTACGTAGCCGGAGGAGACCTGGGTACCGGGCGCTGGAAAGAGGACGTTGTGCACGGGGACGCGGGTGTCCGTGTACCAGATGACGGTGTCGCCCTGCTGGATGGTGAGCCGGTCCGGGAGGAACTGGCGGATCGTGAGCCGACCCACGCGGAGATCTGGCTCAGAACGCACGTCGGTCCCTGCTCGAACAAACCAGTCGCGGGTGCCATCCGGACGGTCGAAGCTGCTCGGTTCCGACCGATTTGCAAGGATTTGGTCGGTCTGTTCCTTGAAGCGTGCGTAGGCGGCCGCTGTCTCGCGCTCGATGTCCTCCTGCATGGTGATGCCAGCCGACCCGGCGGGGACCACCTCGACGGTGCCCCGCATATCGTCCCGCAGGTGTGGGATGCAGACATACGTAAACGTGCCGGCTGTGCTGAACGTCACCGAGAACGACTCGCCGCCCTCCATACGTCCGGAGTTTATGAAGGTGCTTCCGTCGTACGGCCCATCCGGGAGCGTAGGGAACTCGGCGAGCGGATTGCGCATTTGCGGTCCGGTTGGGTCTTCCGGTTGGGGGATGTTTTCCGCGGGTGGCGGACCGATGGGAACGAAGGTGACGGTGTGTTCACGCGGAGTTTCCTGAACCCAGGTGACGGTCGTTCCTTCAACCACGCGGATCGCCTTTGGGAAGTACTCCTCCACGACCGCCTGGGTCGGACCCCTGCCATACCCCGAGTAGACCGTGAGATCCTGGCCGCTCGCCGGTGCCTGAGCGGTGGGCGCCGCCGTTGCGCCAAGCAGGGTGGCTGGCAGGAGCAGAAAAGCGCCGAAGGACACAAGTCGGTTCATATGACCTCCGCCAATGTGTTGAATCGTCCGTTGTAGTAGGTCGTCGTCCAGGTGATGACTACGGCAAGCGGGTCCGTGGCTTCAATGGCCTCGACGAACAGCGCGGCGGGCTCGATAGAGGTGAGGCTCAGCGACTTCCGTTTCACGGACTCGGCACGCAACCAAATTTTATGGTCGGCATTTTAATACTTTCTTTACAAATACGACGTGGGAAATGAAGATGGCACCACGATGCAATTGTGGACTCGGGCATTTTGCCGGTGTGGCAGCCGCTCAATGACGCTGGAGCGGGGTCCCCACGTCCCGTGCTCCTCTGGGGCGATGAGGATGTTTTGCTTCGAGTCCGCGCGACTGGGTGCCCTCTCCTGTAGCGGGATCGGGACCGAATGCCGAATATAGTACAGTCCGATTTTCGCGAGGCGGCCGGAGACCGCGGTTCTTTCGAGTTGGGGCGGGCTAAGGAAATGACGGCGATGGAGGCAGTATGTCGGTGAAAGAAACCTACGTCACCGAGATGAAGAAGGCGTTTGAGCAGACTCCATTTGCGAGCTGGCTCGAGGAGGAAGGGGTCAAAGTCTACGAGGGGTTTACGGTCGAGGACGTTCGGGAGCTGGAGCTGGGGCCGTGGCCGCGGATTGGCGGCAACGCGGTCTTCATCAATCTCTACCCATTCATGGAAGCCGGCAACGGGGTCTACGTCGCGGAAATCCCGCCAGGCAGCAAGCTCGAGCCAGAACGCTGGTGCTGCCACAAGATCATCTTCATCGAAGAAGGCACCGGAACAACCGAAGTCTGGCAGGAGGGCGATAGCCAGACGCGGGTGTTTGAGTGGGGGCCGGGAAGTACGTTCGCCATTCCGATCAACGCCTGGCACCGCATGTATAACCTGGGAAGCCAGCCGGCCAGGTTCCTGGTGCTGACCAAGGCTCCATTAGTCATGAAAGGGTTCGACAGCGCCGACTTCATCTTCACCTGTCCCCACATTTTTAAGGAAGCCTATTCCACCGCCAACGAGAAGTTCTTCACCGAGGCCGCCAATCGCGTGCCAGGGAAGTTCTGGGACACGAACTTCATCGTCAACGCCTGGGCTACCCCGCTTGACGAAGTTCCCGACGCCAAGGCATTCGGAGGCGCCACAGTCGGCTTCCGGATGGCGAACCGCACGTTCGGAGGGCACATCTCGGCGTGGCCCGTGGGCCGCTATCACCAGGCTCACTACCACGACTCGGGACGATTGCTGCACCCCCTGCAGGGCGAGGGATACGTGATGACCTGGTCCAAGGATCTGGGCCCACGCCCATTCGAGAGCGGCCATGGCGACGACGTCGTCGTGGAACCGTTCAAGCCCGGTGGTCTCTATAGTCCCCCCGGGGATTGGTACCACGCGCATTTCAACGCGGACACCCAGGCCGCGCGACACCTGGCGTTCTACGGCCGAAGCGGGTTTGAGGAGATGGGCCCGCGCGTGGACAACCAACGCAATACCCGTATCAACTACGAGGACGAGGACCCCGAGGTGCGACGCCTATTCAAAGAAAAGCTGGACAATAAAGGGGTGCGCTTTGATATGCCGGCTTCGCTCTATGCGCGGCAGAAATAGCCTTCCCGCAGCCACCCAGACTTGCGCTCTGGCAGCGGCAGCGTAACACTAACCGGGCGAGTGACTCCGCTAGCTCAAACACGGAGGCGTGAGGATGATTCAGCGTAAGTGTTTTCTCGGCACCACGAGAGGAATCGTGGCCTACGAAGCGGAGGAAGGAGCGGGCGGACAGATTCGCTTCAAGCGCGTGATGGAGGCAATGCCGGACCGGTTCTTTGGACCGGCCATTGTCGATATCGACGCCGGGCTCATCTTCGCCGGGGCCTCGCCAGGCGACTGGAAGATCGACGTCGGATCGACGCAACAATCACGACCGAAGCCAGACTTCGGCCCCGTCCTGTATCGCAGCGCGGACGGTGGACAGACGTGGGAGCCGAGCGACGAAGGGATCACCGTTACCGGGATCCGAACGATGGCCCTGGACGAATCCACGGGCGAACTCTACGCGGCCGGCGATGGTCCGGCCACCATCTTCCGCAGCCGTGACAAGGGCGAGAATTGGGAAGAGCTGGGGAGCCTGAAGGGCGATCCCTCGGCGAACACCTGGCTCTGGCATCCCGGCACTGAGCCCCGCGGCTGGGCGTACAACTCATCGATTTCGGCATCCCACGGCGTGATCTACGCCAACATCGAAGAGGGTTGGACCTATCGCAGCGACGATGGTGGCAAAACGTGGCGCCACCTGCGCAACGGGGCCTATGTCGACACGCACGGAATCCGGGCGAAGCCGAGCGACCCGATGCGGGTCTGGTGCACGTGCGCCCGCGGCTGCGTGAACAGCGTCGATGGGGGAGAGACTTGGGAGTACGTCGACCACGGCCATTCGACCGGGCGCGAATACTGCACCGGCATCGCCATCAATCCAAGCGACCACAACATGGTGGTGTATTCGTCGTCCTGTTCCCCCCGCATCCAGCAAACGATCGGGGGTGGCACGATCCATCGCACCAAGGATGATGGAAAGACCTGGGAGAACCTGAAAGGCGGGCTCCCGTTTCCGATGCAAGGCCAGGTCTGCCTGATCGAGTTCGATCAGCACAACGGCCTCTACATCGGCACGGATGCCGGGGATCTCTACTTCAGCCCCGATGCCGGCGATCACTTCGTGAACGTCGATCACCGGCTTCCGATTCGCCATTCCCACAAGAATGCTCTCGATGCGGTATCCATGGCATCCCCGAGTGACCCGACGGCCCGCTTTTTCAGCCGCCAGCCGGAACCGGTCGGCGTCTGAGCGTGCCTGAGCCAATCGAGCTGAGCTGCCAGGTACTGGTCATCGGCGGCGGTCTCGGCGGAAGCTGTGCCGCGCGGGTAGCGAGCTCCTCCTGCCCCGATGTCATGGTCGTCTGCAAGGGCGCGTATGGTCGCAGCGGCTCATCGCCGCGGCGGGTCAGCAGTGTCGCGATTCAGGAAACTGGCCGCCCGTTTCGCGGCAACCCAGCGGTGATGCTCGACACGTGGGCCATCGACATTCTGGAGGCGGGCCGATTCCTCAACGATCAGGATGTGGTCGACCACGCGACTGAGGATGCAGACGATCATTTCGGCTGGAGCGAATGGTTCGGCTCAGCCGGCATGGCCAAGCAGTCGGCTCCGGGCGGCCAGGGACGACCGCGAACGCTACGCTTTCAGGCGCCCGGGCACAGCTTCCCGCGGATGAGTCCGCTCGCAGACCCGCTGCAGTCCCTGTACGACGCAAATCGTCAGGCGCTTGACATCTGGGGCGGCCGGGTCACCGAGTACGTCATGATCACCCGGCTTTTGACGGCCGGTGGCCGGGTCGTCGGCGCGGCCGGCTTCGACGTCCGGACCGGGCAGCCATACCGAATCAGCGCCGGCTCGACGATCCTGTGCGCGGGCGGAGCCGACCTGTTGTACGCCCCCCGCCGGGGCGAGGGCCAAACTACCGGCGACGCGTACGATCTCGCCTACCGAGCCGGTGCGCCGCTCGCGAACATGGAGTTCGTGCAATTCAACCTGTATCCGGCCGGACCGGACGGGCAGCCGCTCTCCCACAACGACGATCTCCTGTACCTG
Source organism: Chloroflexota bacterium (assembly GCA_016844585.1). GTDB lineage: Bacteria > Chloroflexota > UBA6077 > UBA6077 > SHYK01 > JAERMM01. The sequence goes on from JAERMM010000148.1 coordinate 4,602, forward strand.
GCGATGGGCGGAACCCTGCTCAACAGCAAAGATGAGCGGATCATGCTGAACGCGGAGCTGCTGCTGGACCAGATTCGGCTGGAGCTTGCCCCACCTGCGAATCTGGTGTCAGAGGTCTACTACCAGCAATCCATTGGAAGCGGGCCGGTCCACAGCCCAGGTGGCGAGATCAAGACGGACAACCCGGGTTTGCCCTATCTCCGGAGTCTGGCCGCGCTCAACGGCTGGCAGCAGAAAGGGTTCAACTGGACGTTCGGGGTCGATCGTCTGCTGGGCGGAGTGCAGGTCGACTATCGGTGCTTCAGTCGGCTGCCCGGCTTGTGGTCCAATGGGGAGTCGTCAACTGGCGCCTGCGGCGCGGACTGCCTCCCTGGCTACGGCGAGGCCTTCACGACGGCGGGCGGATCTGTCTCGGGGACCATGGCCGCGCGCGCCGCGGTCAAGTTCCAGCCGTGGGCGAATTTTCCGCGGGACCAGGCCCTGGAAGAGGAACAGAAGCTCGAAAAATGGGGCGGGTCGGGCGCACCGATCGATTCAGCCGAGCTACAGGCGACCAAGGACGCGCTTCGGGCAACGGCCTGGCGCGACCTCGGCATCTGGCGCAATGAGGACGGCCTGCGCCGGGCCCAGCAGGAGTTCAGCAAGCGACGTCTGGAGCTCCCTGAACGACGCGCGGGCAACGTGGAAGATTACCTGCACAAGCGGGAGATCGAGAACCTCGCGTTGACGGGATCGCTCATGGCGACAGGCGCACTGGCCCGTCAGGAGACCCGCGGCCAGCATCGACGGGAAGACTTCCCTAACGGTGACGACCGCATCTGGCTCAAGGAGTTCATGCTGACGGCGGGCACCGACGGGCCACAAGTGTCCGAGGAGCCGGTCAAGAACATGAGATACAAATCACGCCACATTGCTTCCCACCAGAATACGCAGGCCAGGTTCCCGCGGTAGGCCAGAGCCAACCCAGCTCCTTCTCCGGAGTGTCGGATGCGAGCATTGAGATCAGCAACCGCGCACTGGACGGTGAGGGGCATCCTGCTGGTCGCGCTGGCGTTGACTGGCTGCGCCCCAGGCGGGCCCGCGACCAGTGGCCAGGCGAGTGGGCCTGGGACTGAAGCCCGTAACCAACGCCAACTGGTGATCTATGTCGCGGCCGAGCCGAATAGCCTGGCCCAGCGGGCTCTGGCCCAGCGGAGTGCTTCCATCCGGTTCGCGCAGCGCGTCTTCAATGCGCAGGGATCCCTGAGAGACTCTCGAGGTATCCCAGAGCCCGAGCTTTTTGCGAGCCTGCCGACACTGAACAGCCAGGACTGGCAGGTCTTCCCGGACGGCACGATGCAGACCACGTACACGCTGCGTCCGAATCTGACCTGGCACGACGGCCAGCCGCTCACCGCCGATGACTTCGCTTTCTCCTGGCGCATCTATTCCAATCCGGTGTTGGGGGTCGCTAGTCAGCTCCCATTCAGCTCGATCTCAGATGTGACCGCGCTCGACCGGCAGCACTTCACGGTCCATTGGAAGCAACCCTATGCCGATGCCGACACACTCTCCGAGCACAATCGAGAATTACCGGCTCTGCCTCAACACGTCCTCGGGCCGGCCTTGGAGCAGCTTCCGGCTACCGGGCCGGAACCGTTTGTGAACAACGCGTTCTGGGGCGCCCAATTCGTCGGGCTGGGACCGTTCCGCGTCCAGCAATGGGAGCTGAGCTCGTACATCGACGCGGGCCGGTTCGATGGGTACGCGCTCGGTGCGCCAAAGGTTCAACGCGTCCAGCTCCGCTTCAGCGCCGACCAGAACGTTGTGATGGCGGCCTTGCTGGCCGGTGAAGCACACGCCGCAACCGACAGCTCGATTCCCAACTTTCCGGAAGTACTCATGCAACAGTGGCCAGCGGGAACCGTCGCGCAGTCACCTAGCTCACTGCGCGCTCTCAACTTTCAGCTGCGCCCCGAGCTGGTCAATCCACGCGCGATCCTCGACGTGCGGGTTCGTCAGGCCATTGCGCATGCCGTGGATAGACAGGAGATCAGCGATGCGCTCTATATGGGACAGGGCATTTTCGCGGACACGCCGATTTTGCCGAACTCCGAGCTGGGCGCGGCGCTGGACTCCTCCATACCCAGCTATCCACTGGATCTGCGGGCCAGCGAACAATTGATGAATCAGTCCGGTTGGAGTAAGGGCCCGGACGGTA
>JAERMM010000412.1 GCA_016844585.1 Chloroflexota bacterium
GGCTGCCACCTTTGGGGTGCGGCGCGAGCCCAACGATCGCAGAATGCCGTCAAGCACTGAGTCCAGTTCTTTCGCCAGATCGTCGGCCAGAAATCGCAGCACTAGATAGCCGTTCTCTTGTAACAGCTGATCCTTGCGCCGATCTCGCCGGTACGCGACCGGATCCCCGAGATGCTGTGCACCGTCGACCTCAACGACGAGTCGCGAATCGGCGCACAGGAGATCGATTTCCATTCTGCCCCAGCCGTCGAACGCAATCGGCAAGTCAGCGTTCACCTGAAATCGTCCCCGTGTCTCCGGCAGCGTTTCAAGACGGCGATAGAGAAATGCCTCGGACGCGCTTCGCGCTCGTGTGGCACCTTCCGCTTCGGGAGGAATTGGACGAGCGGCCGTCACGAACAAGCTCGCCAGCGGCGTATCAACGCCGTCGCGAACGAGCCGTCGCACGCTGGCCGCGTAGTCGCGTTTCCAGAGTGGATCGGCAGGCAAGGCCACGTCTGCGGGCCAGCCCGGAATGGCGCTGGCCGGAAGCAATATCCTGTAGCCAACAGCCTCGTAGCCGCGGCATCGGCGATCGAACATTCGCGCCAGCATCGGCACGTTCAGATCCGCGTAATCGTAGACCCGCACCTCACGCTTTCCGTCGTAGAGGCGGTGCAGTCTGCCAACGTACTGCGCGATTGTCCCTCGCCACGAAACCGGAAGGGTCAGAAACAGCGTGTCCAAGCGCGGATCGTCGAATCCCTCGCCGATGTACTTGCCGGTCGCCAGGATGACGCGACCCTGCTCCGGCGGGATGGCTGCCAGGCGTTCGGCCTCTGCCCGCCGCTGCTTCTTCCCCATTCCACCTCGCAGGACCACGACGTGAGGAACACTCGCGGAAAGAACACTCTCGAAACGATCGAGGTGCTCGTTCCGTTCGGTGAGTACAAGGGGCGACCGTCCGTCACGCACGGCTTGGACGACCTCGTCGCAGATACCTCGGTTCCGAGTCTCGTCGTCCATCAGGAACCGATACAGCGCTTGGAACTCGACTCGTTTGTCCGTGCTTGTACTTCCGCCGGCCTGAAAGGCGGTTGGACGGACAATGACCGTGTGTTCGAACGGTCGTGCGACCGCCTGCGCCTTTGCATCCACGCGATGCCGCACGGGACCGCACTGCATGCAGATGATCGGATGGTGACCATCCTTCCGCGTGAGGGTCGCGGAGAGACCAGCGACGAACCGGGCTTTCGCGCGGCGGGCTACCTGCTCAAAGCTGTGCGCCGACAGGTGATGGCATTCATCGACGATCAATTGCCCGTACTGGCCAACGCAGTCGTCCACGACACCTTTCCGGACGAGACTCTGAATAATGGCCACATCGAGCAACCCGGTCGGCTTGTTGCGGCCGCCGCCTATTCGGCCGATCGACTTGGCCGGGAGATCAAGGAACGTCGCCAGACGCTCGACCCACTGGTCCAGCAACTGGCGCCGATGGACGAGCACCAGCGTATTGACGCCGCGCTGTGCAATGAGCCATGCGGCCACCACCGTCTTGCCGAACGCCGTCGTGGCGGCCAGGACACCGGTCTCGTGCTTCAGCATCGCCTCAGCCGCAAGCTTCTGCTCTGTTCGCAGCTCGCCGTGAAAGGTCGCATGCAGCGGCTGCCCGCTGAGACGCTCGTCACGGATGACCGGCCGGATCTTCAGGTCGGTCAGTACCTGACGAGCGTCTTCAAGACATCCGCGCGGCAAGCCGATATGCTGCGGATATTCCTCAGCGCAGGCGATGATTCGTGGCTTGTCATAGGTGGGCAGGCGCATGGCCTGCGCTTTATAGAACTCCGGATTCTGGAAGGCAGCGACACGCAGCAACCGATTTCGAAGACCGGGAGCCATACCGTCCTTGCCGATGTAGATCTCGTTTCCGAGGATCAGTTCGAGCGAACGAGGAAGCTCGCCAACAATCGGCGGCGCCTTTCGACGACGTGACGGCGGTGCCGTCCACGGCGATGGTTCGTCGTCCTCCGCCGGCGGGAGATTCACACCAAGAACACGTCCTCGTCGCTCGGCTTCGCGGACGACATCTTCGAGATGTTCACGTCGAATGCGGCACATCGTCGAAAGAAAGGCCCATTGATCGTGATAGGGGACGCCCTGGTCATCGAGGAAGACGCTGTTGCCGTCACCGCGGCGGCGCTTTTGCAGCGGCAATGCGATCAAATTGCCAAATCCTCCGTGCGGCAAGGTGTCTTGATTCGGGAAGAATCGGTCGTACGAGTCGAGGCCGAGATCCGGCCGGCGCTCCATCGTCTCGGTCAGGATGTGGGAGCCGAGCTTTCTCGCGGATGTGGGAGCCGAGCTTTCTCGCAAGCGCGGCAGACACGGCCTCTTCGAAGAACAGCCACACGTGGCCGCCGCGCCCCGAACGCGACCGCTCAAGTGCAGCCGAAAGATCCATCTTGCCGCACGTGTCCATAAACGCGGAGGAGTCTTCGAGCCAACAGTTCTTGTCGAAGTCGACCGCCAAGAAGAAGCACGTCTCATCCAGGAGCATCGGGTACACACCGGCCACGAACGGTTGACCGGCGTCGTCGTGGCCGGAGAGGTGCCATCGGATCACTTCATCTGTTACAGGCAGAAAGCGACGGTGCGGACACTCCGCGCACTTGATGCGTGGTTTTTCGCAGATGCCGCGCACCCACTCGTTGGCGCACGCGGGTGCGTAGCCGGACTTCCCTGTTTTCCGGCTCTCGAATCGACGTGGATACACGTCGTCGCGCCCGCGAAAGAGCGAGCGGAATAGTGCGATCTTTTCGTCAGATGAAGAGAGCTGATGGACGAGACCTGGACTCTGATCCACTGAATTCACTCGCCTCGGACCTTGCGGCGATGATGTCATCGGCCGGACGACGCGATCAACCGATCAATCGTCAGCTTCGTGAATCAATCTCCGACTACAACCTTGGGTAGCGTTGAGGGTAGCACTTTGCCTGGAAAAGTTCGGGGGATGGACCAGTTCGCGAGCGACGGAGGCGAGACATCTCGAACGATTCTGGATGAAGACCGGATTTGAAGCGCCGCGGCAACCCATCAACCCGAACCGCGGCCACATCGGCCATTGGCGTCCTCCGG
>JAERMM010000413.1 GCA_016844585.1 Chloroflexota bacterium
GGCGCGATCTGCTTGCGACGGCGGCGCCAAAGTGCCGCCGTCTCACCCTGGGTCATGTCGAGCGGCAGGCCCAGGGTCAGCAGGACACGCTTCAACGAGTGGAATGGGTTGCTGATCAGCCGACGTCCGCGAGGATAGTCCGCGATCGAATCGAACAGCAGCAGCGGCACCTTTGCCTGCTCGCGCGCGATGTCGGCGATAGCGCCAAGCTCATGTTTCCAGTGCGCCCCGTCGACATGGCGCACTTCGCCCATCTCCTCGACACGCTCCAGCCATGCGCGCAGATCGCGTTGTGACTCGTCCATTAGTTCCCTCGCTCTCGCTGTGCCGCCGTCGCTCTCATCTGAAGGTCGTCACGGTTGTCACGGACCCCTTTTTCACTGAAATGCTCCTTGAACGGTAGGGAGGACGTGCTCTGGTTTGGAGTTACGGATTCCTTGTGCCCCGGCCCGTTCAGAATGACAATGCACGTGCGAATGGCAATGCGCTTCAGACCGGAATCGCGAGCCTGTCGGTCATGCCCGCGGGCTCGTACCAGTGCTTGATGGGCTCGCCATTTGCCACCCGCTGCAGCTCACGTTCCCACAGCTTTCGAATGAACATGACGCCGGTGTCGCTGCGACCCGAGTGCTCGGCGGTCCGGGTCGCAATTCGGCCCTGGCCCGTCTGCGCCACGTAGTCTTCGATCCAGAACATGTCGTAGATCGCCGTTCGGTCGTCCAGATCGCGAATGGAGGTTTCGCCGCTAAGGCATCGCTCGCCCTCATCCGGGTCGGACTCCTCGGCCGCCTGGTGTCTGCGAGCCAGGTACGCGTCGGCCGCTTCACCGGTCAGGTGCAGAAAGTCCACGAGGAAGCTCACGCTATTCTCGTCGTCGACCGGCAGCCGCCAGAAGAGTCGATCGTGCCACATGTTCGCGGCGTCTTCGCGCGATCCCTGCACGCGCGAGGACGATCTGATCTGGTTGATGTTTGGCATGTGGAAAAACGTCTGATGGGGCGAGCGTCCGGGAGACACAACCGTTTGGCAGACCCCGAACTCAGTTTCTTCGGCACTGATCTGCGGCGCGGCCCAGCGCGGCGCGCGGTTGTTGCGCGACATCGACGTGTAGTGCGTGAACATCAAGTGCGCGGAATCAGCCGCGTTGTCGATACGATTGAAATAGTTGCACGGCCAGTATTCGGGTGTGCCCGTCTCGAGTACGCCGTCGCGCTCGAAATCGGGGAAGCGCCGCAAAGGGGGCGCCTCACCCTCGCCGAGATAGACGAAGATGAGACCCAGATACTCCTCCGTTGGGTACGAGCGGATCTTGATACGGTTGCAGAAGGGCTCGGGCTCGGCTGGCTGCTCGATGCACTGGCCGTTCCCATCGTACTTCCACCCATGATAGAAACAGCGAAGGTCGTCGCCCTCCACCCAGCCGGTGGAGAGCTGAGTGCCGCGGTGAGCACATCGGAACGCCAGCAGATGAGGCTTGCTTCCCGCTCCCCCTGGGAGAGGGCTAGGGTGAGGGTTCGCCTGGCCACGATAGAGCGTGAGGTCTTCGCCCATGATGCGGATCGGCTTGGCGCGGCCCGCGGGCAGGTCCTGCGCCCGCAGAACCGGCTGCCAGTGCATCCGAAGATAGCGGCCCGCCAGTGTGCCAGGCCCGGTGTGCTCGATGTCTTTAAAGTCGAAGGTCGCCATTGGCTGCACTTTCCTCAGCAATTCGACGGCATCGTAACCCGTTGCCGCTCGATGGTCAAACAATTTACATAGCGTCCATCGCCGCGTGGGCAGCGGATCAGTCGTCAGAGTGATGCGAATCCGCTAGGCAAATGACAGGGTGGCGAATAATTGATCCGCTGTCAACTCGAAACCGGGAACGACTTGGTCCAGGTCGATACGCTCGGCGCCGCGATAGAAGCGCACCCGCTCGTCCGCGTGCACCACAGTGACTGATTCGTCGTCGGAATCGACGATCAGAGCGAGCGGCACACCGGCCGCCACGAACTCGACGCAACGGCGAAGCTGCGCCATTCCAGTCTGCCCAGGGGACACGATCTCGACGAGGACGTCCGGCGGCTCTTTGAAAGCGCCGTGGACCAGTCGCCCGCGCTCGTCGAGAGGGAGTCGTTCTCTGCGATAGACGACCACGTCGGGCACGCGGGAAAAATGTGGAAGATTCCAGCGGGCCTCGGTAAATGCGACGACGAGCCGCTCGCGTCCACCGTACTGGTTGAAAAGTGCAGCGAGGGTTGGCTGCAGGCTGCTGTGCGGTATATCCGGCGGCACTTTCTGCGTCACCCTCCCGTACTCGTACTCCAGCGCGGGCTTCTCCTCGGGGAGCGCCAGGAATTCATCGAGCGTCATGGTTTCTTGGATCGTCGCCATGTCCGTGCCTCCGACTCGCAACACATCGAATCATATACGGAGGGCGTTGCTGAGCCTGCGGCTCAATGCCCGCGACCGCCCGATTAGCTCGCATCCTAACGCTGCACCGACGACGTGGTCAAATCACATCCGCGCGGTTTTTTGCTTGCGGTAGACTAGCGTTGCACCGGTCAATCAGGAGGCTCAGCCATGTCGAGGTCGCGATTGCTTACGTTTGCGCCTGTCCTCGCGATCCTGCTCGCAAGCTGCGCACCGGCCACCCGTGTGCCCGAATCAACTTCTCAAGGCGGACAGCCAAGTGCGCCGCGCATCGAGCGCACGATGTCTATCGCACTCGAGCTGGAGCCGAAGTACATTTCACCGCTGGCTCCCACCATTTCGGCGGCGGCCGGCAACTTCTTCCTGCGACCGTGGAGCGCCTTCCTGGAGCTTATCGACGATGATGGCAACCCGCACCCGTATCTGGCTGAGGCGCTGCCAACGCTGAACACCGACACCTGGAAGGTGTTCCCCGATGGCAAGATGGAGACGCGGTATCGCCTGAAGCCCAATCTCACCTGGCACGATGGGAAACCGTTGACCGCCGCTGACTTCGCCTTCTC
>JAERMM010000149.1 GCA_016844585.1 Chloroflexota bacterium
CATCGAGCACAGCGATTTCGAGTCCGCGTTGTCGCTGGCTACCGGAACCCCCGACCTGGTCTACCCGGTCGCTCGTGGCGAGATCGGTCTCGGCACGATCAATCCGACCGCGTTCCTCACCATGGCCTATCGCGGCACCGGGCCCTTCGCTCAACCGCTTCCACTGCGAACCATCGCAATGATGCCATCGTGGGACCGCATGGGCTTCGTGGTGTCCCCGCGAACTGAGATTGGCTCGCTGAGCGACATCAAGGAGCGCAAGTTCCCGCTGCGGATCTCCATTCGGCAGAGCCAGGCCCACGCAACGCGCTTCGTCGTCGACGAGGTGCTTGGGGCGCTCGGAACGTCGCTCGAACAGATCGGCGGGTGGGGCGGCGCGTGCCAGTACGTCGACACGCCCAATGCCCGGGTGCGCCAGGAGGGCATTCGCGACGGAACCATCGACGCCGTCTTCGACGAGGGTATCGGGAGCTGGGGTCGGACTGCTCTGGAAAACGGCTGGCGTTTCCTGCCTGTCGAGGGCGAGGCCCTTCGCCGCATGGAGGCCCTGGGCTGGCCTGTGCGTGTGCTGCCCAAGGACCATTTGCCCGGCTTAGATAGCGACATCATGACTCCGAGCTTCAGCGACTGGCCGCTCTTCACGAGCGCCAACACGTCCGACGACGTTGCCTACAAGCTGATCGAGGCGCTGGACGTCGCTCGCCCACACATCACCTGGGACCGCGAAACACCCGTCGAACTTGCCGACCTGGCGCGGACTACGGACGGCGACCCATTAGCGGTGCCGCTTCACCCTGGCGCCGAGCGTTATTATGAGGAACACGGCGCGATCTAAGGAGTGCACGTAAAGGCGTTTAGCTTTGGGTGGTCGGGATTTCACCCCCCAGCCTGCCCCATCAAGGGGGAGGGAGGGACCGTGGGGGTTCCGTACGAGGGGACGAAGTGACCTTGACGAAGTGACCTTTAGGAAGCAACGTTAAAAGGGGGATCACGCGATGCATTCAACAGGAACGCGGCTGTCTATCCTCTTCACCGTTTTCGTGTTCGCCTTATGGGCTCCCGCTGCTCAGGCATGGACGGGCATGCCATCGCAGGCCAACCGGGTGGCGGTGGCACAATCCGAGCGAACGCTAGCGATCGCCGTCCGTGCAGAGCCGAACAGCATCGCCGCCAAGCCAACGCGCAGCACGTTCATCGGCCTCAAGACCTCCGCCGGGCTCTTCAACGCCGGTCTCGACCTCGTCGACAATAACAATGCCGGGCGGCCGTACCTGGCCGAGCAGCTTCCTCAGCTCAACACCGATACGTGGCAAGTCTTTCCTGATGGCAGGATGGAGACGCGCTATCAGCTCAAGCCGAACCTGACCTGGCACGATGGCGCACGGCTCACGGCCGATGACTTCGTCTTCGCGTGGCAGGTCTACGCGACACCAGAGCTTGGGACGGCGGCCTCAGGGCCGATAAACGCGATGGCAGAAGTTCTCGCCCCGGACGATCGGACCGTGGTCATCCGCTGGTCGCGGGCGTATCCGTATGCTGGCGTGCTCCAGTTTGGCAACGTGCCCGAGTTCCCCGCCCTGCCACGCCACATCCTCAACGAGCTGTACCGGCAAGCCCAATGGGATGGGACGCCCTCGCGAACGCCGCCTATTGGACGACTGAGTTCATCGGCGCCGGTCTGTATCGGCTCGACCGCTGGACGCCGGGTACCTCGATAGAGGGCTCGGCGTTCGACGGTCATGTGCTTGGGCGGGCCAGGATCGACCGCGTCCGGATCCAGTTCGTGAGCGACGCCAACGCGGCCCTCGCGACTCTGCTGTCCGGGGCGATCCAGCTCGCCGCCGACAACGCCCTTGGCTTTCAGCAAGGCCTGACCGCCAAGCAGCAGTGGGCCTCAAACGGCGGTGGGCAAATGCTGTTCACCACAGACCTGTGGCGCGCCATCTACCCCCAGTTCCGGCCCGAGGTGGCCGGCTCACCGGCGGTGCTGGACCTGAGGGTCCGCCGTGCCCTGGGCTACGTGATCGACAAGCAGAGCGTCAACGAGGTCCTTTACGGCGGGGAGGGAATCCTTGCCGAGACCATCCTCCCGCCCGGTGTTGACTACTCGGCGACCGTTGATCGGGCCATCACCCATTACCCGTACGACCCGCGGCGGACTGAGCAGATCATGACCGAGGCAGGGTATGCGCGGAGCAGCGGCGGCTTCTTTAGCAGACCTGGCGAAGAGCGTCCAACATTCGAGTTGAAGACGAACGCTTCGGTGCAATACGAGCAGGAGACCTCGATCGTCGCGGCCGGGTGGCGCCAATCCGGATTCGACGTGCGGGAGGCGGTGAACCCAGCGGCCCTGGCAGGAGATGGGCAAACCCGCGCGACGTTCCCGTCCTTCTTCGCGTTCAGCACGAACCTGGGTGAGCGGGCGCTGGGGAACTTCAGGGCGGCTGAGATTCCACGGACGGAAAACCGCTGGACGGGCAACAATCGCGGGGGCTGGGCGAACCCCGAGTACGACCGGCTGTTCGGCGTGCTCAACAGCACGCTCGATCGCACCGAGCGGATCGAGCAGATCTCGCGGCTCGCGAAGCTTCTGACCGACGAACTGCCTGCCTTCTCGCTCTACTACGACCTGAGCCCTGTCGCCCACACGTCCGCGCTGCAGGGGCCAGGCCCAATCAGCCCAGATACCACGGGCCTGATGACCTGGAACGCCGTGGAGTGGGAATTGCGATAGCCAATACTGGCTCGAAGGGTCGGCGAATCCTGCCGCGCGGAGGAAGTCATGGCTGCCACTCACGAGCGAGTTCAGACGAGCCGTGACGACATCGTGTTCCAGGATTGCTTGAAGACGGGCCCTGGAACCATCGCGGGACGGTACTTGCGGCTGTTCTGGCAGCCGGTACGTCTTTCTGAGGACCTGCCCGCCGGCACGGCGAAGCCGATCCGCGTCATGAGCGAAGACTTCACCATCTACCGTGGCACGTCGGGCAGCGCGCACGTCGTCGCCTTCCGCTGCGCCCACCGCGGCACGCAGCTCAGCACCGGCTGGGTGGAGGGCGATGACATTCGTTGCTTCTACCACGGCTGGAAGTACAGCGGCGATGGTCAATGCATCGAGCAGCCGGCGGAACCAGAGCCGTTCTGCAACCGCATCACGATCCGCTCCTACCCTACGGTCGAGTACCTCGGGCTCGTCTTCGTCTACTTCGGGGAAGGCGAGCCGCCGACGTTCGAGCGTACGCCCGAGTTCGAGCGGCCAGAGTACATCACCCAGCTCAACAAGAGCATCTGGCCGGTCAACTTCTTCACGAACATCGACAACGGCCTCGACATGACACACGTCCCGATCGTGCACCCGCAACTCGGCGATACGACATACCTCCACATCCTGAGCGCGTGTGAGACCGAATATGGCGCGCGGGTCGACGGTTGGACGCCGCCTTTCCATTTCTGCATGCCCAACATCCAGGAGTTCGGCCAGCGCCCACGACCCGGCGGCCCGGATCGATGGGCCTTCGGTCGGGGCTGGCGAGTCCCAATCGATGACCGGAGCCAGCTGCGCTTCGGGATCAGCATTCTGCCCCTGAGCGGCGAGGAGGCCGATCGCCATAACGAGCGCATGGCAGCAATGCCGCCGAAAGATCCCGCACGACTAATGCAGGCGGCCCAGGACGTGATCGACGGCAAGCTGTCGCCGCGAGACTTGAGCACCGAGGATTATGGCGATCTGGTGAACGCCCAGGACTACATTGCGATGGTGAGCGTTGGCGACATCGCGAGCAATCCGCCCATCGAGCACCTTGGCCGAGCAGACGTGGCCGTTAGCCTCATTCGTCAGATCTGGATGCGCGAGCTAGGCACCCTGGCGGATGGCCGGCCGATCAAACGGTGGCATCGGCGTACCGACCTCTGGGGCGGCGGGCTGGGAGGGTAGGCGCCGCTACAGGCGATCGTACTCCGGACAATTCGCGAGCTGCACCAGTCCAGAGCCGCGATCGAATCCGAGGGAGTCGAAGTAGTTCGGCTCACAAGCGATCAGACGCGCGGGACCCCTGCTGTCGTTGAAGTGCTGGTAGGCGACGCCGTCAGGCCGTAACGGCAACTGGATCAAGTCTTCTTTCTCCCAGTCGAAGCGCTCGCCGTCGATGATCGTGTGTCCACGACCTTCGGTAAAGAAGAAGATCGCGCCGCCCTGGTGTTTCTGTTTCCCGGAGCGGCTCTCGCCCGGGATCTCCTGGCGGTAGAACAGGTAGCTGCGCAGCAGTCGCTCGGGCAGGTCTGGGTGCAGGTACCACTGCATGATTCCTTGCGGGTTGGTCTCCCACGCGAGCGCATCCCCATGAACCACTGTGTCAACTTCTGCGACGCGGGCGCGCTCGTCATCGCGGCGTTTCATCAAGCCTGAATAGCCGTTGAAGCCGTTGTTGGTCTTCACCGCGGCCCCGAAAGAGTCTCTCGGGAATCCGGTGAAATCGCGATTGGGGTTGTACGGGGTGTCGTCGTCGACCACGACGGCGGCCGTGCCCGTTCTCTGCTGGTAGCCGGGTGAGTTCTCGACCTGGCGGATTGCGCTGGCCAGATGCTGGAAGTGCGGCAAGTACAGGAAGGCGAGCCAGCGGGCACCCTGGGGCGGCTCAGCGTCGAAGTGCTGGTGCTCGACGCCGCCTGGCTTGATTGGTAGCAGCACCAGGTCGCCCGGGGCCCAGTCTTCGCGCACCCCCTCTACCACCCGCCCTGGTGGATATGTTTCCCGGAGTGGATGCGGATGTTGTTGATGAAGATCATCCAACTCTGAAGCGCGGTGTCCGTGAAGTAGTAGGGATTGAGATACATCTGCACGTCGCCCTGTCGAGCATTCCCCGGCGGTGGGACAGGAATGTCTCTGCCGCGAATGTGCAGGCGACCGGTGAGCTGGCGCTGGATGAACGCGTTGTGCGCCTTATAGCCCTTCTCGGTTTCCAACTGGTTTGGCGCAGTTCGCTCCTGTGTCCGCGTACGCTCCTGTTCCATGCTCAGCCACTCCAACAATGATTGGGGCCATTGTACTGACGTTTGATTTCGGGATCCTGCGACGAGCGCCCGGCGAGGCGGCGCATTACGCGTGTGTGAGCCGTCGGGGTATCATGGGGGCCGCGCTGAGAAGGAGGAGACCGAATGGCTGAGCCTGCACTGACTCTACGCTCCGATGCGCCGACGCCCTACGAAGCGTGGATCGCTCGGGAGAACATTCCGATCACTCGGGACTACGGGGTGGCTGACTTCGACGACGTGAAGTATGGCCGCTGGGAGCGCCTGGGCGCTGACGCCAATTTCGTGATGCTGCACGGAATGGAAGGCTTCAGCGGCATATACACCGCGGAGATCCCGGCGGGCGGATCGACCAAGCAGATCCGCCACTTGTTCGAGGCCACCGTCTACATCCAGGCGGGCAGTGGCTCCACCACGCTCGAGGCGGCGGACGGCAGCACCGTGCAGTTCGAGTGGCAGGAGGGTAGCCTTTTCGCCATCCCCTTGAACACACCCTATCGATTCTTTGCACACGGTGAGCCGGTCCGCTATCTAGCGGTGACGACGGCGCCGCTCATCTTCGACCTGCTGCATACGGAAGACTTTATTTTCGGAACACCATACCCCTTCCGCGACCGCTTCGACGGCACCTCCGCCTACGTGCACAAAGACGAACGGATCGAGGGCCCAACCGAAAACCTGCTCGGCTCGTTCAGCCATCGCGGGTGGGAAACGAACTACGTGGCCGATGCCCGCGCCACGCTGCCGGACGAGATCAGTGAGGCGAAGCGCAGCCTGCGTTTCATCCAGTATGAGATGGGCAACAACAGCCTGATCGTGCATGAGTCGAAATACCCGTCGGGCTCGTACATGCAGGGGCATCATCACGCCGGCGGCGCCATCCTGCTCATCCTCCGCTCCAAGGGCTACAGCCTGATGTGGCCGAGCGGCATCGGCGACCACCCGTTCGAGTCGGGCCAGGGTGACCGTGTCATCCGGGTCGACTGGAAGCCGGGCGCCATTTTCAGTCCACCAACCGGCTGGTTCCATCAGCACTTCAACACTGGCCCGACCGACGCATTGCAGCTTGCCTTCCGCTACGGCAGCCACAAGTTCCCAATGGGCATCTGGCGCGCGTTGGGCGGTGGCGAGGTGGACGGCAAATCGCGGACGATGATCAGCCGGCGCAACGGGGGCAACATCATTCCCTACGCGGACGAGGACCCGGCCATCGGCCAGATGTTTGCTGAGGGCATCGCGAAGAACGGTGTCAAAGCGTGGGTGCGAGCGTAGGCTCCGAGATCCAACCTCACAACTTTCCGTTCCAAGCGGGACCCGAAACAGATCGGGCCGCGCTTTCATGAAGGCAGTTTGATGTGGCCGGACCAATCCGAATCGGATTCCTTCCTACCCGTGTGGGATCTGAGCGTTTCGGCTCAATTGCAACAGGATTGTAACGGCGAGAGGTCAAATTGAACGTGTTTTCAACGCCGCTGTAACGTGAATGTATCGGCCATTGCCCTAGAGTACGACACATGCGATCTGAGTCAGTTGCGAGCATATCAAGTAAGCTTGCCCGACTGCTTCTGTCTGGGCATAGAGGCGTGGATAGCGAAGAAAGAAGGGGGTTCTCGATGTTCAGAAGGCTACGCGTCCTGGCGGCACTGCTCAGCGCCGTGATAACGCTCCCATTGCTCGTGGGAGGACCAGTATCGGAGGCCGGGGCTAAGGAGCGATGCGATGACCTTGCCGACTTCGGTCGAACCAATTTCCCCAATCCGACCAGAATCGACAACCCATTCTTCTCGTTGGTTCCGGGCACCCAGTACACCCTGCAAGGCCAATCGAACGTCTCCGGCCAGCCCCTCCCGCATACAGTCACGTTCACGGTTACCGACTTGATCAAGAGGATCGGGGACACGCAAACGATCGTCGTGCACGATATTGACGTCAGCAACGGCACGCCCATCGAGGCAGAGCTCGCCTTTTTTGCTCAGGACGACCGCAAGAATGTCTGGGCGCTTGGCGAGTTCCCGTTGGAGCTCCCGGATCGCGTCGCCCCGAGCACATGGATTCATGGTCTTAGGGGTGCTAAAGCCGGCGTCCTCGTCCCCGGTTCGCCGAGCGTTAGCCCGGACTTCTTCCTCCAGGCGTTCGCCCCGGCGCACGTCATCTTCGACTGTGGAAGGGTCATCCAGGTCGACAGCGATGCTCTGGTCATTGACGAATTCAGTCCAGATGACCCGGCGGCCCACCAGCTCAAGTACTATCGCCGCGGGCTGGGCCTGGACCGTATTGCGCCACTCAACGACCCTCAGGGTGAGACACTCGTAACTGTGAGCAGGTCGCGCCTCAACCGGCATCAACTGGCTGAGATACGGGAGCGGACGCTAGAGTTGGAGCGAATCGCCTACGGTATCAGCGATGTGTATCGTCAAACGCCCCCGATGCAACAAGGACCCAGCTAGCTGGGAGCGTCTCGCGCGGCTTGAGGCGTGAGTCAACAGCAAAAAAAGAGAGTTGCGAACTGGGACCGGCGCGTCGCCATCCTGTACTTCGATGGCTGTGGCTTCGTGTGTCGGACGTGTCGGGGCGTCACCTGAGAGTGCGCTAGGATGAGGGTAGGCGCCGCGATTGGGATAGGACCTACGTCGGGGTTGACAGCCGCCGACGGGTGGGCTTATCACCTTGACTGTGTTGGACCCAGAACATGCTTATCCGCTCAGCGAGATATTCGGCGGCCTTCGCCACCCCGTGCGAGAGGACCACGACTATTTCGTGGCTGCTCCACCGCGGGCGCTCCTCATCGATGCTACCCAGCTGCGTCGGCTGGAGGTCCGCAGGCCATTCTTCATCGACCACGGATGGTCGTTCGGCCCAGACCGGGACCTGGTGCCGTTCGTCTGGGACGACAGGGTCGGCGGCGAGCCACGCTTCTCCGAGGCCGAAGCGTTGACCGACTACGATTCCGGTTCGTTGGGCCTTGCTGCGATGTCAGCCCCGACGGCTGAGAGCCAGGTACAGCTTTACCGAGTTCTGGGCCAGGCAATCATTCAGGTACATCAAAACAACCGGGACTTGCTTGCCGAGTGGTTCGACGCACAGGGGGCATCTTCTGCCGATGCGTTTGTGTACTTCGACCGCCAGCGTCCCTCAGCGCAGGAGAAGCTGCTCGCGCCTGATGGCACCGTCGACCGCGTCGTGTGGGACGCACGGCTCGACGAGCTCACTGCCTGCCTCACTGTCGGCTCTGTTCACAAGCACCATTTTCGGTGGGTCGAGTTCCTGGCGCATTCCGTGAACATTCCGGAGCTCATGAGGCTCATCCAGGCCGCTGCCTGACTTCCGTCGCGCCACCGGGAGTGCTCCTGAGCCGACCTCGGCACGATGATCGCGTACCGCGACGAAGACCAGACCATTCGGCGGGACTATGAGCAAGAGATGGGCAAGAACGGAGAGGCCTATGGTGTTTTGTTGCCAAGTACAATGACCTGCTTTTTGGAGGCGCAGTGCTGAGTCATGAGGAAAACGAGCTGTTGACTCGCGTCGGTCCAGGCACGCCGATGGGCGAGATGCTGCGGCGCTACTGGGTTCCGGCCTGCCTGTCGGACGAGCTACCCGAGTCGGACGGCGATCCAATCCGCGTGCGGCTCTTGGGCGAGGACCTGGTCGCGTTTCGGGATAGCACTGGCCACGTAGGACTCATGGACGAGCACTGCCCCCACCGCGGGGCGTCCCTCTTCTTTGGCCGCAACGAGGAGGGAGGGCTGCGCTGCCTGTACCACGGCTGGAAGATGGACGTGGCCGGCAACGTGCTCGACATGCCGTGCGAGCCAAGAGCGGTGGGGCAAGACGCACCACCCCTGCAGCGAAAGGTGAAGCACGCGGCGTATCCAGTCGTCGAGCAAGGAGACGTGGTGTGGGCATATCTTGGCCCGGCAGACAAGCGGCCCGTTTTCCCACGGTTCCAGTGGACGCTCGTGCCGCGGGAGAACCGAATCGTTCGCAAGGTCGTGGAGGAGTGCAGCTGGCTCCAGAGCCTCGAGGGAGCATTGGACTCGCCGCACTTCCCGGTCCTACACGTCGGACACGACATCATGCGGTACCCGGACGAGCAGCGGCATCTCCGTTTCACACCACCGCAGCAGGAGTGCCACGACACCCGCTACGGCTTCGTCCACGTCATCAAACGAGTGACAGCTCAGGACACCCAGCACTTCGATGAAACGAAGGGCTGGCACACGACCGCCCGGCTGTTCGCGGTGCCCTTCCACTCCTACGTGACCGGCCTGCCCGGCGACTCATGGGGAGTGCACTTGTTCGTTCCGATGGACGACGAAAGCAACTCCTACTATGAGATTCGCTACCACCCCAACCACCAGTTAGGGGATGACGAGCCCGAGCGACATCTGACGCGCGGCGTCGACCTGGACATGAGCTATCGCAAGGTGGTGCGCCGTCTGGACAACCGCTACTTGCAGGACCGAGCAAAGATGCGCGCAAAGCAGCACTTCTCGGGCATCGAAGGGCGACCACACGAGGACATGGCGATGGTCGAGGGCATGGGGAAGATCTACGATCGCACGAAAGAGCACCTGGGCGTAGCGGACGTCGTCATCATCCACCTCCGCGAGCGACTGCTAGACTCGCTACGAATTTTCATGGCAGGCGGCGAGCCATTGGGGCTCGATCCGAGAATTCCCTATGACCGGATGACGATGGCGAGCAAACGTCTACCTGTCGGCGCCTCATGGACCCAGCTCGATGCGATCGTCGGCGACGACGAGGCGGTGGCGGCAGCGGCCAGACAGACAGGGTGACACAGGCCGCCAACATCCCTGACCAGAATCAGCCCGTGTTCCAGGCTGCCTGAGCGCCGAGGGGATGACAGCAAACGGGCAGGTGCCTGAACCGAGCAGGCACCTGCCCGTTCCTTATGGACTCACTCTAAAAGTAGTGGACCCGAAGGGCGCCGTCATAGCGTCCCGACCGCATACAGCAGTTCTCGAAACCGACGTCCGGATCCGCACGGACACGGGTCTTTGCGGCCGAGCTTCTCGACCAACTCTGTGTCCCGTGGACGATCCGCACGCCGCGCTTCACGTTTGCTTCAGACCGATAGCCGTTACGACGCTTGCTCGTTTGCTCGAAAGGACGGGCCGCTGTCGGACGTGTTCTTTGGCATGTTGTCCTCCTTTATCGATATTCCTCAGCTTGCTTAACACTACTCCGTCACTTGTGACGCGATCACGAACGAGGCGACCGGGTCAACCGCCGAACTACAGGCTTCTCGTGGGGGCAAACGTGCCTGGAGAGGCCCCTAAAATCACTCGATATCACAGATCACGGAGTAGTGTTAATAGCCCAGGAGATAGTCAGCCCTTCACGCAGACTACCTGCTTGAGGGTGTGAACGACCTCGACGAGGTCGCGCTGCGCTGCCATGACAGCCTCGATATCCTTGTAGGCTCCCGGCGTCTCATCAATCACGTCCGCATCCTTGCGGCACTCAACCCCCGCCGTGGCAAGAGCGTGATCTTCGATGCTGAAGAGCTTCTTCGCGGCATTTCGTGACATGGCACGTCCTGCTCCATGGCTCGAAGACTCGTAGCTCTCCTCATTGCCCAACCCACGTGTGATGTACGAGCGGACGCCCATTGAGCCGGGGATGATCCCTAGCTCGCCGCGGCCGGCGCGGACAGCACCCTTGCGGGTGATCCACAGGCTCTCCCCGAAATGCTGCTCCCGCGCCACGTAGTTGTGGTGGCAGTTCACAGCGGCTTCTCGGATCTCGACCGGGCGTCCCAAAGCGCGAGACACGGCTGCGACCGTGGCCTCGAACATCAGGCCGCGGTTCTCGGCCGCGAAGTCCTGCGCCCAGTGGACAGCCTCGACGTACTCGTCAAAATGCTCTGCCCCCTCGCGAAAGTAAGCCAGGTCGCGGTCGGGCAGATGGATATCGTTACGCTCCGCATCCTTTCGCGCGAGTTCGATGAAGTGCGTCCCGATGCGATTGCCAATCCCACGTGAACCGCTGTGCAGCATGATCCAGACTGCCCCATCCTCATCGAGACAGACCTCGATGAAGTGGTTTCCCGTTCCCAGGGTGCCGAGCTGGCAGACTGGGTTTCCGCGGGTCCTCACCCCTGGTGTCTTTTCGATGATGTGGTCCAGTCGGGTCGCCAGGGTGTCCCAGGCGTGTCGCACGGCCATCGGTGGCTCCGCCCATGCGCCGCGGTCGCCAGCCCCACCCTGATTGGTGCGCCCAGCGGGGACCGCGCGCTCAATTGCGTCTCGTACACCAGCCAGGGTGTCCGGCAAATCTTCCGACCGCAGGTCCATTCGGCCGGCGATCATTCCACAGCCGATGTCCACGCCGACAGCCGCCGGGATGATGGCGCCCTTTGTCGGAATGACAGACCCGACCGTAGCTCCGATGCCATAGTGGACGTCCGGCATTGCCGCAACCGGCATTGCCGCAACGTGGCCGTGCACGCAGGGGAGAGTAGCTACGTTGCGGAGCTGGTCCATCGCCGCCGACTCAACGGGTACTCCGTCCACCCATGCCTTGATCAGGGCTCCGCCCGGAGCCTCATACTCGATGTACTGGTTCATGTGATCCTCCAATCTCGTGCCTGCCTCTCTAGGCTCTCCTGCTGCGTACGTCACTTGGTTCAAGGGCAACAAAAAAGGACCCCGAAGGGTCCCATCAGGGCGTTTAGTCGGATCGGACGCTACGCTCGGCTGATGGGCGCCTCCATTGGATCGCCCGCTTGCAAGCTCAATCGATAGGAAGCGACGGAAATTACGCTCGCGCGCTGCATCTCAGGCAGCGCGCGTGCGTTCCTCTTCGGCTGATACTGGTTGTGTTTCGACGACATCCTTGGTCCCCAACTCCCCAAACTACGTCGCTGAGGAGAACACATCATAGCACACGGGCGAAAGGTGCCGCGGCGATCTTCATGAGCGCGCAAGCGGCCATCCGAAGCCGCGACGATTGTTGAGGCACCTGGTAGCATTGCAGTCACGATTGAGCCGGAGGGGACTGGACGATGGGTGTGGGACGAGCGTTGCAAGCAGTGCGACTGCTGCTCATGGCAGCGGCGGTGATCGTAACGCTGGCGGCGTGTGCGCCTGCACCGCCGGGCGGTGAGCGAGCCAGCAGCCAGGGCCAGCAGTCTTCGCGGCAGGGCGGCACGCTCAGGCTTGCCTGGATTGCCGAGCCGGACACTCTCGCTCCCAAGTTCCTGGGCGGCTCCGGGAACGCGGATTACGAGTGGCTCTTCTCGTCGTTTCTCACCTATCTCGGCATGGGGGCCGTTCCGCATCCCATGCTGGCCGAAGAGATCCCGACTCAGGCGAGTGGCGGGTGGGTGATCAATCCGGACGGGACCATGATTACCACCTATCGCTTGCGACCCCAAAACAGGTGGCATGACGGCACGCTGCTCACCGCTCAGGATTTTGTGTTCGCCTTCGAGGTTTACACCGACAAGGATCTCCCCGTCCTTAAACCAGCGCCCGAGAACCTCATGGAACGGGTCGAGGCCCAGGACGATTACACGCTCGTCATTCGATGGAAAGACCCCTACGTCGGCTCCAATGTTCTCGGGTTCGAGCAGCTTGCTCCGCTGCCGAGACATGTGCTGGAGGCCAAGTACCGGACGAACAAGGCGACCTTCGCAAACGGCGAGGAATGGACCACCGGGTTCATCTCAACGGGCCC
>JAERMM010000150.1 GCA_016844585.1 Chloroflexota bacterium
CTACCTCGTTCCATCAGAGGTCGCGATCCTTCCTATCGTCCTCTTCCCCATCAGCCTAGGAGCAGCCGTCCTGAGCCGTCAGTTTCTCGGCATCCAGCGTGTCGTGCGGCGGGGCCTGGTGGCGCTTGTGGTGTGGCTCGTTCTGCTCGGCATCTATAGCTTCGCCCTCGTCTTGATTGGCGATCTGGAGCGGCGCGGCGATGGCCTCGGCGCGCTCCTCGCCTCGCCTGTGCTCGTGGTGGCCGTAATCGTCGCAACTTTCCCCGTGCTTCAGTCCCGGCTCAGGCAGGGCTTGGAGCAGTTGTTGTTTCGCGACACGTACAGCTACGCCGATACCCTGCGCGCGTTAGGCGACGAGATCGTTCGCCTCGTGGGGGCTGAGGCGATTGCGGGCCACGTGCTGCAGCGTCTCGGAGAGACCCTCGATCTGACCTGGGCGGCGGTCGCGCTCCGTGACCAATCGGGCCGGGTGGCTGTCTATCACTGGGGAGATTGTCCGCCCGCGATGGAAGAACTGGTCAGATTGCATGCGGATGTTCCCACGGAAGGGGACAGGGGTCGCGAGATCGTTCCGTCGATAGCGATGCAGTTCGTACCGCTGGTGGCTGAGGGGGTGTACATTGGCGACATCGCCGTCGGTCAGAAACGGCACGACGTCGAGCTTCTGCCAGACGACGCGAACCTTCTTTCTACGATCGCGCCGCTGGTCGCCACGGCCCTCAAGAATGCCATGCTGCTGGATCAACTCCAACTGAAGGTGGCTGCATTGGCCGAGCGCGAACAGGCGCTGGGCGCGCTGAGCGCTCGGCTGATGGAAGTGCAGGAGGAGGAGCGGCGCCGCCTTTCCCTTGACCTGCACGATGATCCGCTGCAGCGGGCCATTCTGCTCGCGCGCGAGACAGGAGAATCTGCGACGTCGTCGGAGGCTCGTCGCTGGCACCGAGCAGCAGACGACATCATCGTTTCATTGCGCGCGATCTGCACGGGCCTGCGTCCACCCGAGCTGGACGACCTCGGGCTCGTGGCTAGCCTGGAGTCGCTCGTGGACGAAGTGGTCGCTCGGTCTGACCTGACAGTGTCGTTCAGCGTCGAGCCCTCGGACCTCGAATCACAAGAACGGTTGGAGCGCGATCTCGAAGTCGCTCTTTACCGCGTCGCTCAGGAGGCCCTCAACAATTGCCTCAAGCATGCCGGCGGCACCCAGGTGGACGTCTCCCTTTGGCGAGGCGACAACGGGGTGGTCCTCCGCGTCGTCGACGATGGCAAGGGGATGCCGGGCCTCGATGGTGGTTCCTCGGCTGGAAGCCACGAGTCCCTCCACCTCGGTTTCCTCGGCATGCGTGAGCGTCTGCGGCCGTGGGAGGGTGTGGTCACAGTGGAGTCAGCCGCTGATGGAGGAACAGTCCTGACCGCTGCGGTTCCAGTTTGCAGCGCTCAGGTCGGAAAGAACTGACTCATGGCAATCGAAGGTCACGACCAGATCGGCTTCGGAGAACCGTTCGAAAGGGTCATCCGCGTCGTCATCGTGGACGATCACCCGATGCTGTTAGGCGGAACCGAACGATTCCTGGCAGGCGAGTCCGGCATTGAGGTGGCGGGGACGGCGGCGGACGGGAAATCTGCTGTCGAGGTTGTGCGGCGCGTCCTACCAGACGTCCTTTTGCTCGACGTCCACCTGCCGGACATTAGCGGCGTCGAGGTGGCCCGCCAGGTTCGATCCCTCGTTCCACGGGTCGCGATCATCGTTTTGACTGGCTACGACGACGTTGGTTACGCGCGCGCCATGCTTCAGCTCGGAGCGCGGGGCTACCTGCGTAAGTCGGCCACTGGAGAAGAGATCCTCGCCGCCATACGGACCGTAGTGGACGGGGGGACGGTCGGATTGCCGGCGCTGGCGCAGATGACCGCGGGACTGACCGACGAATCGCTCAGTGACCGCGAGTTTGAGGTGCTGCGGCTGCTTGCTCTGGGTCGTCGAAACTCGCAGATTGGCGAGGAGCTCGTTCTGTCGCCGAAGACCGTCGAGTTCCGCGTGAGCCGGCTCTTACGGAAGCTGGGAGTGCGCTCTCGTGCCGAAGCGATCGCAAAGGTTCAACGGCTCGGGTTGATGTGGCTTGGGAAAGACCCGTCGGGGCCTAAAGAGCCGCCAACCTCGTTCTAAGTGCCCGGTCATTGCTGTCTCGAAGCGTAGAACGGCGACCGAGCCCGAAAATCGGCCAAAAGTCGAGGGTTTTCACTGATGTCACGGGCATGTGCGGCCGTGTAACGTTCTTTAGACTCTGTCTTGTCGAGGCGAGTGCCGTTGGCCGAATCCGTAGGCACGATATTGGCGATAGACGACGAGAAACTGATGCTTCGACTCATCGAAGCGATGCTCGAGCCCGCGGGGTACCGCGTGTGCACCTGCGAATCCGGTGAGGCAGGGCTGAGCGCGGCGGTGGTCGAGCACCCAGATTGCATCTTGCTCGACATCTCGATGCCGGGGCTGAGCGGCTATGACGTGTGCCGTCGGCTTCGCTCAAACGATGACACGCGATCCATTCCGATCGTTGTCCTGAGCGGCTCCCACCAGCGTGACGACCGAGTTGAGGCCCTTGAAGCGGGCGCCGACGAACTCCTGGCCAAGCCGGTGGATCGGGTCGAGCTAATCGCTCGTATCCAGTCTCTTCTGCGGCTGCGCAAGACGTATGACTCCATGGCGGTGCGCCGCATCCTGGAGTCGGAGCGCGCCCGCCGGGAGTTCGTAACGCTCATATCTCATGAGCTTCGCTCTCCTATCACAACGATCCTTGGCTTCGCTGAGCTTCTGCTTGATCGGGAGAAGCTGAGTGCTCAGGGCCGGTCCTTTGCCGGAATCATCTGCCAGGAGACGCAGCGCCTTTCCAGTCTAACCGACGGCTTCCTCGGCATTGAGCAGCTCGAGTCTGGGGAGATGACGTTCCGCACAACCGTGTTCCCCATGGAGGACATCGTCGCGCAGATCGAAGCGCGCCTCGCGATCCAGTTCCGGGGTCACCATCTGACGGTCAGTCGTCAAATGGAGACGGCGCTGGCCTATGCAGATCGAGAGCGGACCACGGAGGTCCTCGTCAACCTCCTCACGAACGCGATCAAGTACAGCCCAAATGGCGGCGAGATCCACGTCGACTTTCGAGAGGAAGGTTCTGAGCTCGTGACGACCGTAACGGATCAGGGGTTGGGGATTCCATCCGAGTCCATCCCAAGGCTTTTTCAGAAGTTCTTTCGAGTAGACGATCCCTCTCACCGGCAGATCAGGGGCACCGGTCTCGGACTGGCGATCTGCAAGCAAATTGTCGAGGCATGCGGCGGTCGCATCTGGGTCAAAAGCGATGGCCTTGGACACGGGAGCGCGTTCTCGTTCAGCCTGCCTCTGGCGGCCGCGCAGCGGCCCCATCTCAGAATCAAGTCCAAACGCAGAGCCGCTCTGCCTCCCGCTTCTTGAACTGCACCGTCACGCACGCCTCGTTCGCGCTACAATCGATAAGAGCACGGTTGGAGGTATGAATGCCGAAGGCGGATGCCATTGAGGTCAGTGGCGTAATTACTGATTCCTTGAGGGATGGCCAGTTCAAAGTTCATTTGGATACGGGCCAGGACGTGCTCGCCTATACATCAGGAAAGATGCGGAAGTTCCACATTCGTATGGCGCTGGGCGACAGGGTCAAGGTAGAGCTGAGCCCGTACGACCTCACCAGGGGCCGAATCACCTACCGCCAGGGCGCGCCAGTTACGACGCCGTCCCCTGACGCCCCGGCTGCGGTTAAGCGGTAACCTCCAGAGAGCTACGTTCTGGACAGGACCGCCATGAAGGCCTCCTGTGGTACCTCGACAGAACCCACGCGCTTCATGCGCTTCTTGCCCTCGGCCTGTTTATCGAGCAGCTTGCGTTTGCGGCTGATGTCGCCGCCGTAGCACTTGGCCAGTACGTTCTTGCGCATGGCGCGGACCGTTTCGCGAGCGATGATCTTCGATCCGACCGCCGCTTGTATCGGCACGTCGAAGAGTTGCCGTGGGATCAGTCGCCGTAGCTGGTCGACGAGAGCTCGCCCGTGGGTCTGGGCGCGAGCCGAGTGCATGATCGTCGACAGGGCATCCACGGGCTCGCCGTTCACGAGCACGTCCAGCTTCACCAGGTCAGCAGGCCTGTCGTCCACGTGCTGATAGTCGAGCGATGCATACCCTTGCGTGTTGGACTTCAGCTGGTCATAGAAGTCGACGATCAGCTCGGCCAGGGGGATCTCGTATGCCAGCAGGACGCGCGTTTCGTCCAGGTATTCCATCTTGCTGTAGGTCCCGCGTCGAGCCCGAACCAGCTCCATGATCGTCCCGATGTAGCGGGCTGGGGCTACGATGTCGAGGTGAACCCACGGCTCGTAGATCACGCTGATGTAGTTTGGCTCCGGTAGCTGAGACGGATTGTCGACGAACAATTCCTCGCCGGCCGTGGTTATAACGCGGTACTCGACGCTCGGCGCCGTGATGATCAGCTCGAGTCCGTACTCGCGCTCCAGGCGCTCACGGACGATCTCCAGATGGAGCATGCCGAGGAACCCGCAGCGGTAGCCGAAACCGAGGGCAACCGAGCTCTCCGGCTCGTAGGTGATGGCCGCGTCATTCAATCGAAGCTTGTCGAGCGCGTTGCGCAGCTCAGGGAAGTCATCGTTGGCAACCGGATACAGGCCAGAAAAGACCATCGGTTTCACCGGCCGATAGCCCGGCAGCGCTTCGAGCGCTGGGCGCGATGCGGATGTAACGGTGTCACCGACGCGTACGTCGCGGACGTCTTTCAGCGCAGTCGCAATGTAGCCGACCTCGCCGCTGAATAGCCCGCCGAGGGCTTGCATCCCGGGGCGGAATATGCCGACTTCCAGCGCTTCGACGGCCGTGTCCGCGACCATCAACTGCAGGCGCTCGTCGGTTCGTACGCTCCCGTCGACCAGGCGCACGTGGGCGATCACGCCCTTGTACGCGTCGTAGTGGCTATCGAAGACGAGCGCCCGCAGCGGCGCGTCCGGGTCGCCTGCCGGTGGCGGTACCCGGCTGACGATCGCCTCCAGGACGGCGGGAACGCCCGTTCCCTCCTTGGCCGAAACGAACAGGATTTCGTCGCGAGAGAGGCCGATGACATCTTCAATCTCTTTGGCCACCACGTCGGGGACCGCTCCCGGCAGGTCGATCTTGTTGATCACTGGAATCAGCGTCAGATCGTGCTCCATGGCGAGGTAGACGTTGGCAAGCGTCTGAGCCTCAATCCCCTGCGCTGCGTCCACCACTAGGATGGCGCCCTCGCAGGCGGCCAGACTGCGCGAGACCTCGTAGGTGAAGTCCACGTGGCCGGGTGTATCGATGAGATTTAGCTGGTACTCCATGCCGTCGAGGCCCGTGTACAGCATCCGAACGGGCTTGAGTTTGATGGTGATGCCGCGCTCACGCTCGAGGTCCATCGCGTCTAGCACTTGCTCAGACATGTCGCGATGGGCGACCGTGCCCGTTAGCTCCAGGAGCCTGTCGGCGAGCGTCGACTTGCCGTGATCGATGTGGGCGATGATGCAGAAGTTTCGAACGCTCGACTGCGGAGTGCGGCTTGCCAAACGTGGATCGGAGTGCAACGGAGGTGGTGCTCCCGAGGTCAACGCTTTGAAATGCTTGGTTTTCAGAATGGAGGCGGGCGGGTGCGAAAGGCCGGCTGAGGCTATTGTACGGAACGGGCGCTTCGCCTCATACGCCAACCAGCCTCTGGAACCCGCATTCGATATACTGTGCGTGCTTATACCCGGCGACGACCGGGCCATGGAGGGTCTTTTGCCCAACAAGCGATCGGCAATCAAGGCGCACAAGGTGTCCGAGCGACGGCGTCTGCGTAACCGTTCAGTGCGCTCGGAGCTCCGCACTGAAGTGCGCAAGGCGCGCGTGCTGGTTGCTGCCGGTTCCGAGGACGCTGCGTCCTCCGTTGCGCTCGCTGCCAAGGAGTTGGACAAAGCCGCCAGCAAAGGCATCATCCATAAGAATCAGGCTGCGCGCCGCAAAAGCCGCATCATGCGAGCCCTGGTAGCGGCGCAAGCTCCCCGCGAAGAGGCCCCGGTGGCGGCAAAGCCTGCCCGCGGCCGCGCCGCCGCAGCAGCGAAGGCTGGAGCAACGAAGGCCGCAGCAACGAAGTCGGGCACAACGAAGGCCGGAGCAACGAAAGCCGTCGCAACGAAGACCGGCGCAACGAAAGACGGCGCGACGAAGGCCGTCGCAACGAAGGCCGTCACGCCCCGTCGCGCTACCGCCCGGACGACGAAGAAAGACAGCTAGCCACGCTGTTTCAAGGCGGCGTCGCTCCTCATGGCGATGTCGCTCATGACATACCGCTCCAACCCCCGGTCTTCGGCTTGCCATTGACGGTGGCCGCCTGTTATCATGCCCTCAGAACAGATGTTCCGAACAATCGCGTCAGTGCGTTTGGGGGCGGGGATGCGCAATCTTAGCGAGCGGCAGCAGCGAATGCTTCAGTTCATCGGCAGTTACATGGATGATCACGGTCGACCGCCGACGGTGCGAGAGATAGGCCTGGCGGTGGGGATTAGTTCAACCTCCGTGGTGGACTACAACCTGCGCGTCCTCGAGCGTGACGGGCATCTCCGCCGTGAGCGCGAGTTGTCGCGAGGGATCGAGCTGCCAGACCGTCGTGGCCCTTCGATCCCGATTCTCGGCCTTATTGCCGCTGGGCAGCCTATCGAGGCCATCGCCGAGGCTGCTGACGTCGTCGAGGTGCCTAA
>JAERMM010000151.1 GCA_016844585.1 Chloroflexota bacterium
AACGCGCAGGTGCGCACCCTGCTCTTCCTGGGTCCGTTCATCACGTTCCGGCGATTTTCGGCGGTGCTGCTGATCGGATTCTGGTTCGTCATTCAGCTCCTGTCGGGAATCTCGTCGCTCGGAGCGGCGACGGAACAAACCGGGGGTGTGGCGTTCTGGGCGCACATTGGTGGCTTCGTAGCAGGCCTGCTGTTGGCAATGATCTTCAGACCGCGCGGCTCATCTGACCGCGCGACCGCGTGGTAGAATCGATCGCGATGAGAGCCAGGAGCAAGCGCTCCTGCCTTCGGCCCTCACCCTAACCCTCTCCCAGAGGGAGAGGGAACTTCTAGAGGATGGCGCCAGTCGATCTTGCCGCGACGGCTCTTATGAAACGAGCTAAGGGGGCCACATGTCCGGCCACTCAAAATGGGCGTCGATCAAGCGGGCCAAGGGCGTGACGGATGCGAAGCGCGGCCAGGTCTTTACGAAGCTGGGTCGAGAGCTCGCGGTAGCCACACGGGAGGGCGGGCCCAACCCGGATTCCAATCCGCGCTTGAGGCTGGCGATCGAGCGCGCACGAGCGTCGAACATGGCCATCGACACGATAGACCGCGCCATCAAGCGCGCGGCCGGTGGTGCTGAGGGCGCTGCACTCGAGCAGGTGACCTATGAGGGCTACGGCCCCGGGGGCGCCGCGCTCCTGGTCGAAGTGCTGACCGACAATAGGAACCGCACCGTGGCAGAGATCCGCAACGCATTCAACCGCGGCGGAGGGAGCCTGGGTGAGACAGGCTGCGTCGCATGGCAGTTCGAGCAGCGCGGTCTTGTGACGATTGACGCTGGGGACGCTGAACCTGAGGAGATCGAGCTTCTCGCCATCGATGCCGGCGCTGATGACGTCCGCGTGGACGAGGGCGCGGTGGAGGTCTACACGGTCCCAACCGAGCTGGATTCGGTGAGATCGGCGCTCGTGTCTGGGGGTGCGAACGTCACCAGCGCAGAAATGGAAATGGTGCCGACCATGACCATTACGCTTGGCCCGCATGAGGCAGCCTCGACATTGCGGCTGATGGAGCGCATCGAAGATCTGGATGACGTTCAGAAGGTCTACAGCAACCTGGAAATCTCGGAAGAAGTGCTGGCTGAGTACGCTGGGCAGTGAGCGCACGGCAGCGCATTATCCTCGGCATTGACCCGGGGGTCGCGCAGCTCGGATACGGCATCGTCGAAGCCAGCGCTGACGTGGTCCGACACATTGTCCACGGTTGTGTGACGACGCCGTCGGCGGCCGCTCTGCCGTTTCGGCTTCGCCTCATCCACGACGTGTTGTCGGAGATCCGGAGCCGATACGCGATCACTGACGTTGCAGTCGAGGCGTTGTTCCACTCGAGAAACGTGCGCACGGCCATGTCGGTCAGTCACGCACGCGGGGTCGCGTTGGTGGCCACGGTCGATGGCGATACGGCCTTCGCTGAATACACGCCAACGGACGTGAAAATGGCGATCACCGGTTACGGGGCGGCCGGAAAGCGCCAGGTCCAGGAGATGGTAAAACTGATGCTCAGCCTCGAGACTGAGCCGCAGCCGGACGACGCGGCCGATGCCCTTGCCGTAGCCCTGTGCCACGCGAAACGAGCCGCGTTCTCCGAGGTGCTGGCCCGAGCAGCGGACGGAGCGGAACGGCCCAGAGCGGAGCTGCGTTGATCGCGGGGATTCGGGGAAGGGTGCTCCGCTCAGAGCCAGGAAGCGTGGTCGTCAGCGTCGGCCCGGTTGACGTACGCGTCCTTGTGCCTGTTTCTCTGACAGCGAGCCTGGCGCCCGGGCAGGAAGTGAGTCTGCGAACACATCTCCACGTGCGCGAGGACCGACTGGAGTTGTACGGTTTCAACTCCGACGCGGCGCTCGAAGCATTTACACTGCTGACGAGCGTATCCGGTGTCGGCCCGAAGCTGGCGCTCGGCGTTCTTGGATCACTCGATCCCAGGGAGCTGGCGCAGGCAATCGCTCGCGGTGACACGCACACGCTCTCGCGAGCTCCCGGCGTGGGAGCCCGTGCCGCGACGCGCATCGTCACGGAGCTGCAGTCAAAGATCGGAGCTGATTGGGGCGAGGCACCGGGTGGCGGGGAGCTACTGGGTTCTGCTGTGGCCGCGCTCGTCGCGATGGGCTACTCTACGGCGGAAGCGCGTGAAGCGGTCGGCGCAGTGAGCCCGGGTGACTCGATGGAAGATACTCTCCGGGCAGCGCTCAGTGCGCTGGCCGGGCGCTAGCGCCGATCGCTTCAACAGAAAAAGGGGTGCGTGACAGCAGGACACCTGGGACACCTGGAGCGCAGGGGCTTAAATAGGATACGGGACGACGAAAGGGGACATGAATGGAAGACGACGCACAGGATTTGATCGAGGAACAGGAAGAGATTCGCTACTTCATCGACGCCGATTGGTACGACGAGAACGATCTCTCCTTCGTCGACATCGTGCAAGCCCGAATGTGCCCACAGTGCCAGGCTCGGCTGGGTGAAGAGGAAGAAGAGAAGTACCCGGTGGCCGACCGCAAGACGGGGCGCGTGACCTATGAGGTCCGCAAGACGAGGTTCGGCTCGCGGCCGATGCCGCAGGTTCAGAAGGACTGCGCTCGGAAGGGCGGCTTCATTCAACCGGAGATGCCCGTTCTCGAGGCGGTTTTCCGCATCTTGTTGGCGAATGCCAATCAGCCGATGCCGCTGGCGCACATCCGCGAACAGCTACGCGAATGGTGCCCCACCGCCCGCTGCCAGTGGATCCTGATGCCAGTAGACGTCATGCGCCAGGTCATCGAGCGCGATCACAGCTATGGGCTGCGTCGCTACGAGCTACCGGACGTCGCCTAGATCGAGGGCGCCAAAATGAGAGCTTCACACCATCGTGGTACTTCTGGCCGGAGTGATGGCGCTCACCGGCTGTATCGGCGGCCAGCCTGTCACCTCGCAGTCGTCGCCGGCTGCGTCCGCCCGCAGCCAGCCAGGGCCTGCGACGCAACCAGCGCCGCCGGCACGGCCGGAGGCAGGCATGGCGCCATCGACCGCCGGCGGCGTCGAGTACCTCGACGCCGGCCCGATGACGGCGCTCGTCAAGGCGCAGCGAGGACCGGTGCAGACCGGCGGAGCGATCAGCGTACCTGTGATAACCTGGGGCGGCGACGTGGCCACTATCTACGGCAACGGTGGGGCTACCACTCAACCGGGCAGCGCCTTCGCCCGCGAGGGCCTCTCACTCAAGCTTTTCCGTGAGGACAACTTCGTATCCGCGGTCGAGCGGGTGGTGACGGGCGAAACACCGTATCTCCGAGGCACGGTAGACATGGTGAACTCCGCCCTCCCGGCCTTGGCGGACCATGGAATCGAAATGGTCGTCATCTACCAGATGACGTGGTCGAGCGGCGGCGACACAATCGTTATGCGGAATGACGATGGCAGCGCGCCCGCTGACCTGGCTGGCAAGCAGATTGGTGTCCAACTCTATGGGCCACACATGCTCTACGTGGCCACGGTACTGCGCGACGCAGGGCTCAGCCCGGCCGATGTGAAGGTCCGCTGGCTTCGCGAGCTGACCATCCCGCCATATGACACGAAGGGCGCGGCGGTAGACCCAACCTCCGCAATGCAGCGCGACCCGAACCTCGCCGCGGTGGCCGTCATCTCACCCGACATGTTAGCCCTGACTTCGGGCGGCAACGTTGGCACCGGAGCTGAGAGCTCGGTGAGGGGGGCCCGGCTGCTGTTGTCAACCAAAACCGCTGGGCGGATTATCGCCGACGTCTATGCCGTTCGGAAGGACTACTTCGACGCGCAGCGGGACCAGGTCCGGTCATTCGTTCACGGTCTGCTCAAGTCGCAGGAGGAATTGCTGACGCTGGTGGCAGCGCGCCAGCAACGGCAGGGCGAGTATCAGGAGATACTCAGGATGTCGGCCGATCTGCTACGGGACAGCCCCCAGGCGACCACCGACATCGAGGGGCTGCTCGGCGACTGCACCTTCGTTGGGCTGCAGGAGAACCAGCAGTTCTTTACCGGGCAGGGGACGCTGCGCAGCTTCGAGGTGCTGAACCGGGAGGCGCAGGAGGCGCTCATCGGCTATGGGCTGCTATCGAGGACGATCCCACTGGCCGCGGCTGGCTGGAACTATGGCCAGCTTGCCGCCGGCCTGACACAGGTTGGGACAGCTTCGGCGGAGCCACGCTTCAACCCTGCACAGGTAGAGCAGATTGCACGTGAGCGTGAGTTGCGGGGGACCACTAAGCAGGGCGTGCTGTTCGCGTTCGAGATCTTGTTTGAGCCCAACCAGACGGAGTTCGCCGCCAGTCTCTATCGGCCGGAGTTCAACCGGGTGCTGAACCTGTCCGCGACCTACCCAGGCGCAGTGATTGTGATCGAGGGCCACTCCGATCCGCTGAAATACCTGCAGGACCGGCAGCGAGGCATCGCGCTATCTATCCTTGACCAGACCAAACAGGCCGCAAAAAACCTGTCGGTGCAGCGGGCCATCGCCGTGCGCGAGAGCTTGATTTCGTTTGGCAGCAGCTCACAGCTCGCGCTCGACAGCTCTCAGTTCACGGTCGTGGGCGCCGGAATCGATCGTCCCAAATATGGCGATCCCAGTACCGAGCAGGAATGGCGGGCCAACATGCGGGTCGACTTCCAAATCACGCAGGTCGAGGCCGAACTGCAGCAGTTCTTGAGATGACGAACTGGGCTTCGATCGTTGGCTGGGGTCAGCCGGGCTGGGCTTACTCGGCCGTGGCCCTGGCGATCATTGCCGGTGGCTGTGCATCCCCCTCCAATCGCGACCTAGCGGTCGCTCCTCCCATGCCGGATCCGGCGTTATCCGAGCCGGGCTCTATCTCCCTCGACCGGAACTTTTACATCGTCATCGACGGCTCGGGCAGTATGAGTGAGAAGGAATGCGCGGGTGCATTCGCCACACGCGTGGAGGCGGCCAAGTGGGCAGTCAATGAATTCACCGCCAGGAGCGTTCCCTCCGACGTAAACCTGGGACTGTACATCTTCGACAGCTCCGGCTCGCGTGAACGAGTCCCGATTGGAAGGGACAACCGTGCCGCGATCAAAGCTCAGGTCGACCGAACCACGGCTGGGGGAGGGACGCCTCTCAACGCGGCCATTCAATCAGCCGTGGTCGAGCTAGCCCGGCAGCGTAACCGGCAGATGGGGTACGGTGAATACTACGTTGTCCTGGCGACGGATGGCGCGGCGAGCGACGGGGACCTTGCCAGCGGTGGCGTTCGGTACGCTCAGCAGAACGGCATACCTATTATCACGATTGGCTTCTGCTTGAATCAGGATCACGCCCTCTCCAAGGGTTCCTTCTCCTACAGGAACGCCAATAGCCCGGCGGACCTACTAGGAGCCCTGCAGGAAACACAAGGGGAGGCCCCGTACTTCGACGCGTCCGCGTTCCGTTCGACACGCTAATTAGTGAGGTGAAGGCGGGCGCCTGATGGAGCGGCGGACGTGGGCGGTGCTCGGACTCGTGGGCTTATGTGTGTCCGTTGGGGTCGTCTTCGCCAACCTTATCGGTCCGCACCTACAGGCTCTGGGTCTTCTCACGGCCTCGGATGCTGCAAGGATCAAGGGAACGATTCGTATCGGCGGAGACAACTACCTCGGCTACTGGTTCCTGACAAGTAGCGAGTTCGCGCAGCGGCTGCGCCAGCGGGGGTATTCGCTGAGCTGGACGAATGATCACGGCGACTACGAAGAGCGTCACAAGAAGTTTGCAGACGGCGGCTACGATCTGATGGTGCTGCCCATCAGCTCTTATCTGCTCCACGGGTTGCCCCGTCGGTATCCCGGTGTCATTCCCGTCGCCCTCAGCGAGTCCAAAGGGGCCGACAGCATCGTCGGATATGCGGACCGGGTGGTTCCGGGCGGCGCACGCCCACCGACCATCAACGATCTGAACAATCCCGACTTGAAAATCTGCCTGACGCCGGACTCTCCATCCCAGTTCCTGTTGGACATCGCGATTGCGCACTTCGCACTGGATGATCTGAAAAAGAAGGGCGTCTGGAGCGTGCCCACCAGCGGGTCCGACGATGCGTACGGTAGGCTCCGGAATCGCCAGTGCGACGTTGCCGTTGTCTGGGAGCCTGACGTTTCCAAGGCGCTGGCGATTCCCGGGGTCACGACGATCTTCGGATCAGACCAGGTCTCCGGGATGATCATCGACGTGTTTGTGGTTCGACGGCAGCTCGCCCAGGGCGATCCGGATCTCCTCGACGCGTTCTTCGGGGCGTACTTCGACACGCTGTCCTATTACCGTGTTCGCCGCGACCAGCTCGTATCAGACATCGCGAAGGACTCGGTCCTCCCGTCACGTGAATCCACGGAGCTGGCGGTGGACAGAATCGCGTGGTTCGGCCTCGCAGACAACTGCCGCGATTGGTTCAACCTCGGCCTGCCGGGCATCGTGTCCCAATCAAATCGGGAGAAGGTAGTCGATTCGATAAGCGACGTGACCAA
This sequence comes from Chloroflexota bacterium, assembly GCA_016844585.1. GTDB lineage: Bacteria > Chloroflexota > UBA6077 > UBA6077 > SHYK01 > JAERMM01. Next base: position 6,500 of record JAERMM010000151.1, read on the forward strand.
CGTAATGATTCGAGTTGGTGACCTCGCGACAGATCCACTGGCTGGAAATCCCTACACAATCACGACCAGCGACGCGCTGAAGAGAATTTGCGCACAAGTTGGAACCCCAAGCGGCATAAGCGCCGCCCCGGAGGGATTCGCCTTCCCCGCTCTGACCGACGAGGAGTGGGCGGCGCTACGCATCATCGGCCGGATCCGCGTGCTGCCGATCGGCTTCGATCCAAGCACTTCGCGGCTGACGCGTGAAGGCGCCAGCACGGTCGACCAGATGGCGACCGCGC
>JAERMM010000152.1 GCA_016844585.1 Chloroflexota bacterium
GCTCCATGAGGAGGTGGCGCAGCGCCTCGCCTTCGGGCGTGGCTACGATCGCCTTGATGCGGCGATCGATGGGATCGGTGCGGCGCGCGACGAGGCCGCGTGCTTCGAGTCGGTCGCTGATGCCGGTCAGGTTCGATGGATCGCAGGCCAGCTCTTTTGCCAGCTCTCGCTGGGAGATGGTGCGCCCCTCGCCAAGCTGCAGCAGCAGGTGGGCCTGGGCCGGTGAGAGGCCCAGCTCGGTCGCGACGCTCACGAAATGCGGCATCAGCCGCTCCAGAGCAAGCCGCATCAGAAGAGCGCTGACCTCGGCGCCAGGCGACCTCAGAGTTGGGCTCGGCGTCAATGTGTGCTGCACGCCCCTACGATAGCAGAACGGTTAAACCATTGAAAGCTTCAACGATTGGCCGGTTGGTACTTGGCACTACCGGTCGGGTTGTGACCCGAGCGCGAACAAGTTGCCCTGACCCAATGGTTGTCACGGTCGTCACGGTTGTCCCATAGGTCTTTTTTCAACCGGCCAAGCTCGACGCCATCAGAAACGATAGGGCGGCCCAGATAGCAGAACGCTTAAACCATTGAAGCCATCAACGATTCTGGTACCATACCGGGCAAGAAAGTGACGGGTTGACCCGTCGCGCCATTCACCAATGTAGCGTCTCCCGGAGCCGGCGTGGGACTCACCCTCTTCTCGATCCGCAATCCGCTGCTCGTCACGATCGTAACGCTGGCACTGGCGTGCTTCGGCGTCTACTCGTATATCACCATGGGCGTCGGCATCTTCCCGAACATCAGCTTCCCGGGCGTCACCATCATCACCGTCGTGCCCGGCGCGGACCCAGCCACCGTCGAAACGCAGGTCACCAAGCCCATCGAGGACGCGATGTTCACACTGCCGAACATCTCGACGATGGTTTCCACGTCGGCCGAAGGCGTTTCCCTCGTCCAGGTGCAGTTCACCACGGCGGCGAACACCACGCTGATCCCGGTGGACGCCGAGCGGGTGGTGAACTCGGTGCGCAACAAGCTGCCCCCGGAGGCCGAGTCGCCGACGATCACCCGGTTCGAGACGAGCGCCTTTCCGGTGATAACCATCGGCATCTCGGGCCCACAGCCGTTGGACCAGCTGCAGCGCACCGCGAAGGACGTGGTGCAGAAGCGCATCGAGGCAGTGGACGGTGTCGGTTCTGTCCAGCTTCTGGGAGGCTGGGACCGCGAGGTCCAGGTCAGGGTTGACCTGTTCAAGCTGCAGAGCCGGGGCATCGGGCTGAACCAGGTGCAACAGGCCCTGCAGTCCGAGCACCTGGAGTTCCCCGCCGGGTCGCTCTCCGCTTCGGGCACGGATGCGAACGTGCGGCTCAGCGGGCTCGTGCGAGATCCAGCGCAGCTAGGCGCAATCGTCGTCGCGCAAACCGGGCAGGGGCCCATCTACCTGCGCGACGTTGCCACCATTGTCGATACCTCAAAGAAGATCACCACCATCAACCGGGTCAACGGCGTGCCGACCGTCACGCTGACGGCAACCAAGCTGGCCGCCGCCAACACGCTCGAAGTCTCGCGCGGTGTGCGTCAGGTCATCGCGGACATGGAGGCCACGCTTCCCGCCGGGATGAAGATCGACGTGGTGTCGGACGCTGCGATCTACACGCAGCTCTCCTTCAACACGATTCGCAAGACGCTGGCCGAGGCCGTCCTGTACACAGGGCTCATCCTGCTGCTGTTCCTGCACACCTGGCGCAGCACGCTGATCGTCCTCATCTCCATCCCCACATCGCTGCTCGTGACGTTCTGCGTGATGAGCCTGCTGGGCCTGAACCTCAACCTGATCTCGATGCTGGCCCTCACCCTTTCCGTCGGCATCCTGGTGGACGACAGCATCGTCGTGTTGGAGAACATCTACCGGCACCTGGCGAAGCAGGAGCCACCGATTGTCGCGGCGATGAACGGCCGAAACGAGATCGCTCTCGCCGCCATCACCATCACGATGGTCGACGTCGTCGTCTACCTCCCGATCAGTATGATCGCCGACCTATCGGGCGAATTCATTCGCCCGTTCGCCCTCGTCATCACCGCCGCGACGCTCGCCTCGCTCCTGGTTTCGTTCACGCTCACGCCGCTCCTGGCCAGTCGATATCTCAGTCTTCAGCACGCCTTGAAGCAGGGGAACGGCTGGATGGAGCGGGCTGGCCGCCGCTGGGACGTCCTTTTCGAGGGCATCAGCCACAAATACCAGCGTCTGCTGGCCCACGTGCTTGCCGACCGCATCCTCCGCTTCGGGCTGCGGCGAAGGCTGGTCATGGCGATAACCCGCGGACGGCGCGGGGCCGGCATCCAGAGCGGTATTGGCATGCGGTGGGCCGTAATCGCGCTCGGTTTGCTTAGCTTCGTTGTGGGCCTGGCAATGCTGAGAACTGGTCGGGTTGGGTTCGACCTGTTCCCAGCCGGCGACCAGAGCGAAGTCAACATCACCGTGGTGATGCCTCCTGCCACGTCCATCGAGACTACCGATGCTGCTGTGCGCGAAGTCGAGCGCAGGCTGGGCGAATATCACGAGGTGCGGCTGGTCTACTCGAACACCGGCGGGTCCAGCAGCGGCTTCCTGGGCACGGCGGCGGGGGACACGTCGCGCGTCTTCGTGCTGCTGCATCCAAAGTCCGAGCGCGAGCGAACCTCGGCGGAGGTCGCAACAGACATGCGAGAACACCTCGCCGAGGGCATCCCGGGCGCAACCGTGCGCATCGCTCTGCCGAACGCATTTGGCTTCGGCGGCTTCGGCCAGCAGGCGATTCAGGTGTCTGTTCGCGGCCCGGACCCTTCCGTCCTCGACCGCCTCGTCGAACAGGTGACTGCAATCGTAAGAGAGACGCCGGGTGTGGTCGACGTCAACAACGACAACGAGAAAGTGCAACCGGAGTTTCTCTTCTCGATGGACCGAGATCGGGCTTCGGACCTTGGGATCAGCGCGCAACAGGCGGCCGGTGCTCTCCGCACCGCCGTCAGCGGCACGGTGGTCAGCAAGTTTCGCCGGGCTGGCCAGGACGACGTCGACGTCCGTTTGATCGCAGACGATGTGTATCGCGCGCGGCCCGACAATCTCACCAGCCTGCCGCTGCTGACCAGTAAGGGAACCATGGTGATCCTGGGCCAGCTCGGTCAGGTCACCGCGGGCGCCTCGCCGACGCAGATACGGCACGTTTCGCGGGAGCGGTCGGTCACCGTGGGCGCCTCGGGGGGGACACGCCTCGTTGGCGACATTCAGCGCGACATCGAGGCGTCCGTGGCCCAAATCGCGTTTCCGCCCGGCTACAGTGTTACCTACGCGGGCCAGGCGCAGCAGGGCGGCCAGAGTTTCGGGTTCATCTTCAGAGCGATGGGCGCCGGGCTAGTCCTCATGTACCTGCTCATGGTGATGCTGTTCCGTTCGGTCACCCTGCCGCTGTCCGTGTTGATGTCATTGCCGCTAGCAGTCATCGGCTCGCTTGGCGCCATGACCATCACCAGCACGGCCTTCACGCTCTTCTCATTGCTCGGCTTCACGCTGCTGATCGGTCTGGTGGGGAAAAACGCGATTCTGCTCGTGGACTATACGGACACGCTACGCAAGCGTGGCAGGACCCGCGCGGAGGCGCTCATCGAGGCCGGGCCCACACGGCTGCGCCCGATCGTGATGACGACGACAGCCATCGTGGTGGCGCTTGCACCACTCGCTCTCGGTATCGAGGAAGGCTCCGAGCTGCTCACCAGCGCTGCCGTGGTTCTGATCGGTGGCCTCATCACCTCGACAGTGCTGACGCTCGTCTTCGTTCCCGCCATGTATACGATCTTTGACGATGTGGAAAGCTGGGTCGGAGGCCTGGCGCGCCGCGTATCGACGCCGCGCCCATTCGAAACCGAAGAGCTCGCCCTCCTGCGCCCGAATGGAAAGGTCCACACCAACGGCCACGGCCCCGCGGCGTCCCCACTCGAGCGGGAGCCCGCAGCGGTCGCGCCCCCTTCGTAGCACAGCTCGGCGGAAGAGCACCGTAGGTTGGGCGAACTCGTCTGCCCCTCTCCTGCCGCAGCGGGGGGACGAAGGGCGAAGTCCGAGGCTACGGAAACAGTGGACGAGCGGGTGTTGTCGCCCCGAACCTCTATCGTTGCCGCTTACGGCACTCCCATACGGTGGAGATGCGGCAAAGCCAGAAGATAGCGACAAACATTTTGAGCGTTTCAAAGCCCAGCTTGTCGCAGGTGTCCTGCCACGCCGCAGCGGCAGACTGGGCCACCCGAAGCTTGGCATAGCAGGTGCGGTCGCCAGTGAACCTCCTGTTCGGCTCGTTGAGCGAGGCGCATTGTTCATAGACGGCTTTCTGGGCGCGCCGCGATGGCGATGCGCTCCAGCGCTGACTCAACTGCTTCGGTTTCGCTGTCGCGAATATATGCCGCGAAATGGCGTTTGACAGCCTCCAGGTGGATCGGCACTGCCCGCTCGAGCTGCTTTGCCCCGATGTCCGTGAGCGCGATGTGCAGGCTCCGCCTGTCGCCCGGGCGCGCCAATCTCTGGACCAGCCCGGCCTCCTCCATACGGTCGATTAGCCTCGTCAGCCCACTCTTGCTAAACAAGATTGCGTTGGCGAGCTGGGTCATAGTGAAGCGCTGGGTCGGCGCCTCGTGCAATTGAGCCAGAACGTCGAACCAGGTGAGCGGCAGTCCACACGCTGATTCGAGCTCACGGCTGAGGATCGCTGCAAGCGCTTTATGCGCCGCGAGGAACGCGGTCCACGCTTTTAATCGTGAGGGGGTCAGCTCCTGGCGGGCGAGTTCCCAGAGGGTCAGCCCGTCCCAGAGAATGGTCAATCTCAACTCACCACGTCGCCACCCGGCCTGACTCAATCCACGGCCGAAATGTCGTGTTCGATTGGTTGCGCCTGGGTAGTGTAATGGATTTCCGTTGTCCGGAATATAATGCGCTACACAACTGTTGTAGAGAGTATCACTTTCGGTTGGGTCAAGAGTCGAAGAGGAGAGAAGCAGGACATGAACAGGCAGATCATTACCGTCGTCGGTGGTACCGGTGCTCAGGGGGGTGGCGTCGCCGACGCGCTGCTGGCCTCGGGCCAATATGCAGTTCGTGTTGTGAGCCGCAATCCTGCGAGCGAGTCGGCCGAGAGGCTCAAGAAGCGCGGCGTCCAGGTGGTGAAGGGCGATCTGCTCGAGCCGAGCAGCCTGCGTGCTGCCTTCGAGGGCGCTCACGGAGCCTTCCTGGTCACCAATTTCTGGGATCCCACGCAGATGCAGAAGGAGACGCAGATCGGCAACGCGGCCGTGAAGGAGGCGTGGGCTGCCGGTGTTCAGCACTTCATCTGGTCGACGCTTCCCGATAGCGAAAAGCTGAGCGGCGGGCGGCTCAAGGTTCCGCACTTCACGGGTAAAGCACGAGTCGACGCCGCGGTGGAGGCGGCGGGTTTCCCGCGCCATACGTTCGTGCAGGCGCCGTTCTACTTTCAAAACTTCCTGGGCATGCTGGCGCCGCAGCCGTTGCCGAATGGAGCGCGCGGCTGGGCGGTCCCTATGGATCCTGCAGCGCAGGTGATCCATGCCGGTGACGTGAACGACGTCGGACGGGCCGTCGCTGCGGCCTTCGCCGCCGGCGACAAGCTTCGCAACGGGAGCTACCTCGCCGTGTGCGGCGGCGTGTACTCGTGGAACGACTTCGTCAGCACGCTGAACGCGCAGGGCCATGACGTCCAGGTGCAGAGGGCGCCCGCCGATGTCTACGACACCTGGTTCCCGGGGGCGCCCGAGGTGCGGGAGACGTTCGAGTACTTCGAGCAGTGCTTCTACTTTGGTCCGGAGAGGGAGTCGCGGATTGCCGCTGCGAAGGCGCTCTGCCCAGACGGGTTCATCGGCTTTTCCGATTGGGCCAAGCTCAACTTGGCGCCGACCAACGAGACTGTTGACTAACCATAAAGACGATGGACTGCGGAAGCGCAGAGCCACCTATAGAGAGGACTGCAAATGTCTATCGATTTCGGACTTCTACTCATTCGGGTCGTGGTGGGCCTCGTCCTCGCAGCCCACGGGGCCCAGAAGCTCTTCGGCTGGTTTGGCGGCTATGGCCTCCGACCTATGGCCAGCTTTATGGCTACGACCGGGCTCAAGCCGGGTCTCTTCTGGGCGAGCCTGGCCGGTCTCTCGGAATTTGGCGGCGGTGTGCTGCTGGCGCTCGGTTGGTTCAACCCGCTCGGCGCTCTAGGCATGATTGCCGCCATGACCACCGCGATCACATTGATGCATTGGGGACGTTTCTTCGCGAGCAACAACGGTATGGAGTTCCCGCTGGTCCTCGGACTAGCAGCGCTAGGCCTCGCTGTGGCTGGGCCAGGCCGTTATTCGCTTGACCAGGCCATGGGTATCGCCCTGCCGATTGCGCCGATCCTCGCCATCGGGCTCGTCGGCATAGGTATCTCCGTGGCCATCTCGAAAAGCATGGCGATAGCCGCCCGCGTTGTCAGCCGCAATCCTACGAGCGAGTCGGGCGAGATGCTCGATAAGCGCCGTGCGTCGACCAACGAGAAGAGATGACCGCTCTGAGCAGGGGTGGAGACCAGCGGATTCGTGTCGGCATCATCGGCGCCAGTCCAGATCGCGGATGGGCGGCGCAGGCGCACATTCCTGCTTTGAAGTCGCTCTCGGATGACTTCGAGATCACGGCGCTGGCCACCAGCCGACGCGAATCTGCCGACGCTGCCGGCAAGCTCTTTGGTGTGCCTCGTGCGTTCGACAATCCGTCGTCGCCGTCACCGTAAAAGTGCCGTATCACCTCGAACTGGCCACGGCAGCGCTCGACGCGGGCAAGGCCGTGTACTGCGAATGGCCGCTCGGCAACGGTTTGAATGAGGCCGAGACCTTGGCCGCACTGGCAAAGAAGAAGGGCGTTCTCGCAGTGGCAGGACTACAGGCCCGTTCTGCGCCGTCGGTGGCGTACGTGCATGACCTGATCCAGCAAGGGTACGTCGGTGAGGTGCTCTCCACCACGCTGATCGGGTCGGGGATGGGGTGGGGACCGACGGTGGAGTCGTATAACGCCTACCTCAACGACAAGACGAACGGCGCGACGATGCTCTCGATAGCGCTCGGCCACGCGACGGACGCGCTGTGTCACTGCCTCGGCGAGGTGCGAGAACTCTCGGCCACCATGACCGTGCGCCGGAAGTCCTTCACGATCGCGGAGACGGGCGAACGCAAGCCCATGACCGCGGATGATCAGGTGTGCGTCACCGGTCTGCTCGACGGCGGAGCCGCGCTCTCGATCCACTATCGCGGCGGGCGTTCGCGCGGCACCAACCTGCTGTGGGAGATCAACGGCACCGAGGGCGATCTGCAGCTCACTGCCGCCGGCGGCCAGGCCCAGATCTTCGAGATGACCGTACGCGGCGGCAAGGGCGCCCAGTCCTCGCTCGACGTCCTACCCGTGCCAGGGCAGTATCGTTGGTCGCCGCCGCAAGACCAGGGCCCGTCCGCCAACCTCGCGCAAGCATACGCGCGTTTCGCCCGCGACTACCGCGAAGGAACACATTTCTGCCCCACATTCGACGACGCGGTCACGCGCCATCGCATGCTGAACGCGATCGAGACGGCCGCGGCAACCGGTCAGCGTCAAATGCTCGGTTGATCCGGACACACCGCCCCCTCCCCGCGGGAGCCGCCTCGTGCATGACCCTGTGTCGAACACCTTGCCTGACTAAATGAATCCTGTCACAAAATTCGGCTCGGCGGTGCTTTATTGTAGTGAGAGGATTCTGGGGGCGCCGTTCTGTTAGCGACGATGAAGAGCCCACCCACCTCAGCGACGAACGAAGACCAGCTCACCTTTGAGCAGGTCTTTCGCCAGCATTACGCTCGCGTGTATGGCCTGCTCGTCCGAGTGACCGCGAACGCGGAAGATGCTGAAGACTTGGCGCAGCAGGTCTTCCTCCAGCTCTTTCGTCGCGAGCCGCCCATATGGCAGGACCCGGCAGCCGAGGGATGGCTGTGGCGCGCGGCCAGCCACGCTGCCCTCAACGCGCTTCGGGATGGGCGTCGCCGCCGCGAACGCGAGGAGAGAGCTTTCTGGCCAGCGGAGCAGCTGCGAACCGCAACCGAGTGGGGCGAGGATCCCGCGGAGTTGATGAGGCGGCACGCCCGCCAGGAGTCCGTACGCATGGCACTACGACAGATCAAGCCGCAGGAGAGCGCGCTCCTGCTCCTGCGGCACGCTGGCCTGAGCTACGCCGCGGTGGCTCAGGCGCTCAACCTCAACCCGGCGTCGGTAGGCACGCTGCTCCGACGCGCGGAGGCGCGATTCAAGGAGAAATATCGTGACTGAGCAGCGCTTCGACGACGAGAAGATTGGAGCCGCTCTCGATCTGCTGAGCCCGGCAATGGCCGTGGACGTGGATCGGGCCTTCACCCATCAGCGGTTCTTACAGGCGGCAGCGCGAAACGACACCCGCGGATCGGGAGCACAAAGGAGCGGGTTCATGTCCGGATTCAGAGCGCTTGCCATTTTCCGCAGGCCGGTTCCAGCTATTCCTGTCGCGGCCGCGGCATTGTTTGGGCTTAGCCTGCTGACAAGCCCGATGCAGAGCCTGGCCGGACAGGTTCTGACGATCTTCCGCGTTCAGGACTTCCAGCCCATTACCATCAGCACTAGCGGCGACAGCTTGCGTGGCGTTCCGGACCTGACGAAATTCGGAGATATGTCGCCGAGATCTCCAGGCCGCGTGCAGCCAGAGGCCGTAACCGATCTGTCCGCCGCTGGAGCGCTGGTTGGCTTCCCGGTGAAGACGCCGTCGCATCTGCCGACGGGTGTCGAGGCGCAGCCGAGTCGTATCGTGGTAACGGCCGCTCAAACCGTGACCTTCACATTCAGCGCCGAGAAGACCCGGGCGTATCTGGAGTCGATCGGACAATCGAGCTTCAATCTGCCGACGAGGTTCGATGGAGCGTCGATCCAGGTGAACCTGCCGGCGGCGGTTCTAATGACCTTCTCGCCAAGTGGCGTCGACGTGCCCTCGTCTATGCCCAGCAACCAGGCCTCGAAACAGCGCGCCATGGATTCGCTGATGGGCAGCGTGATGATTGGCGAGGCGAAGGCGCCCACGGTTGATGCAACGGGCGTCAGCTTCGCAGAGCTGCGCGACTTCCTCCTGTCACTGCCGGGTCTGCCGGCCGATACCGCCGATCAGATCCGAGCGATCGGGGACCTGACGACCACGCTCCCGGTGCCGGTGCCAACTGGCACGAGCGCGCGGAAGGTCCAGGTGAACGGATCGCCCGGGCTGATTCTGGCCGAGCAGAGCAGCCGGCTGGCAGGTGGCATCGTGTGGCAATCAGGCGGAGTCGTTTATGGGGCCGCGGGCGCCCTGAACGAGGCTGACCTCATGTCCATCGCGAACTCGGTGCGGTGACAGCCGAACCGGTGCTGTCCCCTGAGAACCGGCGGGAGGTAACGGCCGAGACTGAGCAGCATCGCGAACCGGCGATCGCGGTCTCCGGCCTGAGGAAGGTCTACGGCGCCACTGTTGCCCTGCACGATCTCACGCTTACCGTTCAACCGGGAGAGATTTTCGGCTTTCTTGGCCCAAATGGGGCGGGGAAGACGACCGCGGTCAAGCTGATCACCGGTCTCGCTCATCCGACCAGCGGCGAGGGCTCCGTGCTGGGGCGTCCGCTCGGGAGCCGGGAGGG
>JAERMM010000414.1 GCA_016844585.1 Chloroflexota bacterium
TTCCGGGGGCGGGCGGGGCGACGACGGGGAGCGGCGGGCGATCGTGGCAGCGGACTCAGGCACGGCGGTTCGCCGAGGGCTCGACGGCATGCGGCTGCACTTCCCTTCGGCAGGCGCTCGCTCGGCAGGCACCAGTGGGGACCGCGAGATTGATTTCACGCGGTGCGCAACGTGGGGTTGAGCCGCAGGAGGACGACGCCGACGGACGCACCATTCTTGCTCGGCGTGAACACGACGTTCCGTCGAGGTAGGAACGGTCTGCTTCGATGCGCGCAGAGGTCGTTGTCCCGGCACGCTCGGGGCCTCGGCAGGAACCGCGTCCGCTTCGGCCCGTGCGGCGCGGTTAGAGCGTCTGCCGGTAGTTCCATGGCATCCAGCATTCCGGGTTTGCCGCGAGCTCTCGTTCGTGTCGCAGTAACTCCGTCAGGTAATCCCGCGGATTGACTCCGCAGAGTTCGCTCGTGTGAATGAAGCTCAGGTACATGTCTCCGACGTAGGCCCCATTCTCGGTCTTGTAGAACATCGCGTTCTTGCGGTGCAGAATGACTTTCTTCAGCGCCCGTTCACAGAGGTTGTTGTCCAGGGGAGCCCCGGCCTGGCGCAGGAAGAGTGTGAACTTGGACCACCGCTTGAGCATGTACAGGATGGCCTTGCCCAAGCCCGAGTTGGGCTCGACCAGCCGTTGCTCGATCTGCTGCGTGAGCCAGGCGTGAAGCTCATCCATCACCGGAGTACTCTGGGCCTGATGGAACTGCAGCCGAGCTTCCGGCGAGAGGCCTCGTTCTCGCGCCAACGCATCGTTGTGATACACCACCGCCAAGGCTTCCAGCACATGCCGGCACTCCTGATGGAAGTACTCCGCCACGTCGGCGAACTGGCGACGGCCGTGGGCCAGGCAGTTGCTCACAATCGTCTTCAGTTCGGCGGGCATGTTGCGCGACAAGGGGTCGCACATCTGGATCGGCGGTCCCAGCTCTTGGGCCCGCTGAGCCAACAGCTCCAGCAGATTCTCTCCGGCGTGCTTCCGCCCCGTGAAGAAGAGCGCGATGCGATGGCCCGCACACGTCGCCACGATCCCCGAGGTGAAGATCCCGCGACGTTCCGAGTCGTCTTCTGGGGTTCCGCTCTCGACCGCCTGCGAAGCTTTCTCCGCCTGGGTCTTGGCGAGGCGTTTGCCCATCAGCTCCAGGATCCGGTTGTTCGTATCGTCCTGGTAGAACACGTCGCTCTGAGCGGCCTGCCGAAGCAGTTCCTGGAAGGCCGCGTAGAGGCAGGGTACCTGATCGCTGACGATCTTCCACTGGGTCGAGACCGGCAGGGGAATCCCGACGCTCGCCTGCAGACCCGCGAGCCGGTAGAACGGCATTCCCGTTCCGTACTTCAGCAGGCCGATCGTGCTGGCCACGGTCACGTCGTACTTGTCCGCACCCACGCCCTCTGGAGCCTGAGCCGTGAACACTTTTCCACACAGGTTACAGCGCAGTCTTTGCCGCTGGTAGATTTTGGCGTGCACGGGGGCGTGGCCCGTAAAGCGGATCAGCACGGCGGGCCGAGGCTGCTCGGAGAGTTTGCCTTGGCCACACTCCGGACAGCTGTCGCCGGGCTGCAGCGATTCGTGAGGCAGCGGAATTTTCTCGGCGCCGGGATAGTCGTCGGCCCCGTTGCGGCCATGGCCTGGGCGCCGCTTCGGAGGAGCGTCTGGCGCAGGGCCGGCGGGGGACGCTGCACTCGGACCGACTTCCCCTGCGGGCGGCGAAGTTGCGGCTTCCGCGGCCCGCCCGATCACGGACTCGGTCTTCTCGGTGCTCGCGCCGAAGACGAGCTTCTGCAAACGCCCGATCGAGATGTTCTTCTGGGTCAGCAGATTCGCCAGGTACCAATGCGTCGCCAGCGTCGCGGCGAAAACTTCGTGGTCCCGCTCGGTGAGCTGTCGCGCGGCGATCCGCTGCTGGATCTCGGCGACGAGGTTCGCGTCCAGTTCGAGGATCTCCGGTGGTCTCGGCTTCGTGGTCATGTGGCTCCCCAGATCAAGGCCTGCAGACGCTCGTCCGTCAGGCCCTCTTCAGACACCCACTGGGCGAGCTGACGAGACGAGGCCCGCAGCGCCGGGAGGATCTCGAAGTCCTCCTCGCGAGGCTCTCTGGCGTCCAAGCGTGGCCCCACTTCGGCGACTCGCTGCGGATCCAACTCGAACATTCTTCCGTTCCTTCTTTCCCTCACTGTTCCGACAGTCGGCGGCGGAAGTGTCGCTCCAGCGGATAGCCCAGCACTTCCTTCAGCGAACGGTTCGGCCGATGCGTCTGGTCGTCCTTGCCGCGTCCCGTCGTGTGTCCCAGCACGATCCAATTGGCCGCTCGATAGCACGTGCCGCGGAAGCGGTCCGGATCCACAAAGGTCTCCAGGAAGTACAGCGGGTGCCCGTAGCTCCGCTCCCAGTCGCCCGGCAACTGCCGAGCCATCTGTCCCAGGATGTGCGAGGCCAAATGAGGCACCTCACCAGGAAGCGGAGGTTGGTGGCAATCAAGTGAAGGTTCCGCCGGCGAGCCTCAGCCGACCAGCCGATGAACCGGTCACGAGGTCCGAGGTGACGTGGTGCCGACGACCAGGCCAGGCAAGCCAAAATCCGCTCTTGGGAAAAGACCAGATACTTCAGATGCTCGCCGACCGGTTGCGTGTACCCCAGGTAGTGATGCTGCTAGAGCAGGCTGTTGAACAGCG
>JAERMM010000153.1 GCA_016844585.1 Chloroflexota bacterium
CTCCTCCGTCTACCTTATCCGCCGCGCCACCGGCTCCAGGAGAAACATCAGCCCCATCGAAACAGTCCCAACGCCCGCCATGAGCGCCATGGCCCAGGCACCGCCCAGGACTGATGCCAGTCCGCCGAGCATCATGCTGCCGATCATAAGAATGAGGTGGCTCTGGTGAAATACCGCCATCGTCCGGCCGCGGAATTGGGGCTCAGCATACGTCTGGACCACCGTTTGAACCAGGGCGTGGGAGCTGACGTGAAACACGCCGACGATCACCATGAGCGCTACCGTGAGGGGGAACCACGTCGACGAGGCTACGGCGACGACGGCGACGCCATACAGGCCAATGCCCCCCAGCATGAATAGGCCTCGTGGCACCTGGTCGCCTATGGACGCAATCAGAATCGCGCTCACCAGCGCGCCGACGCCCATCGCCGTAAGCATCAATCCCTGCCCGGAAGCGCCGACGTCCAGGATGTCCTTTGCGAACACGGGCAACAACGTGCTGAAGGGCACGATGAAGAGCGAGGCCAATCCGACGATGAGGAGCCCTGCGCGCACCTCGCGGTTTACCCAGCACGCCTTCCACCCGTCGACCGTGCTGCGCCCGAAGGAGACTCCTCGACTGTGATGGGACTCGGCGCCCGCCGGGTGGGCCAGGCTGGCGGGCAGTCGCATCGTCCAGGTCGTCGAGAAGATGTACAGAAGGGTTTGAACGACGTAGGAGCCCCCCGTACCCCTGAGAGCGATCATCAGTCCAGCGACCGATGGGCCGACAATACGGCTGACGTTGAAGGCCACCGAGTTCAAGGCCACTGCATTGGTCATGCCATGCCTGGGCACCGCGTCGGACACCATGGCGTTGCGGGCCGGATTCTCGAAGGTCCCAACCGCCCCCGCCAGGACGGCCGTCGCATAGACGTGCCAGGGCTGAATTTGACCCGTGAAGATGAGCACCGCCATCACGCCGTACAGCGCCGCGTCGATTGACTGCGCAACAATGATCTGCGCCTTGCGGTCGTAGCGATCGGCGGCAGTACCGGCGATCGGAGACAGAAACAGGAGCGGGATCGCCTGGAATCCTCGGATCAGCCCCAGGTGAAATGGCGAGCCAGTCATCTCGTACAGAAGCCAGCCGCGCGTCACCTGATCCATCCAAACGGCGACCGCGGTGCAGACCTGGCCGCCCCAGATGAGCCGGAACGCGGGGTAGCGGAGGGCATCGAACGTGCGCACGCGCACCAGGGCATCGACGATGGCGCGTGGTGCAATCATCGAGGCAGTAGGGCCTCCGCGTTTGGACCGAGAAGGCACAACGCGTTTTCGCGCTCGACCTTGCGCTTCGTCTCCTCTGAGACGCCAAGCGCTTCCAGTTCGGCCATCTGGAGCGGCAGACCGCGTTCGGGAACCGTCCACGGATGGTCGCCGCCCAGCACCAGCACGCTGTCGCCGGCCTCCGCGATCACCATGGCGATGGCGTGCCGATCCTGTGTGTGCATGTCGAGCCAGATTCGCGACAGATACTCGCCAAGCGACCGTTCGAAGATGGGCGAGGCGGGGATTTCCAGCTCTCTCTCGAGCTCCTTCGCGGACGCGCTCTGGTTCGCCCAGCGGCCGCACATGATCGAGACGAGCCCGCCGAGCTGACAGAACATGAAGCGCACGTCGCTGTATTTGTCGAGCGTGCCCGAAAGAATGAGCCGCAGGACGCAGAGGCTATCGTCGAGGAAGTAGCCGATGCCGCTCCTCAGGAACTGCGGCTGTTCGATACGCAGGGCTTTGAGCCAGTGTTCCGGGGTGCTACCGGGATGGACCATGACCGGCACGTTGTGCTGGCGGGCCACCTCGAAGATCGGCTCGAACATCGGATCGTCCAGGCAGACGTCGCCGTAGCTGGTGGTGAGGCCGACAGCGCCCATGGTTGGCAGGGCAAGGCTGCGTTCGAGCTGCGCGACCGCTTCGGCGCCTCCAAACGGATCGATGATCGCGGCGCCGATGAGATGGCCGTCGTGTGTCGAAAGGTCCTCCGAGAGAGAGCGGTTGTACGCCTCGCAGGTTTCGTTGATCGAGCCGCCCAGCCCGCGTAACCCACCCAGCAATGTAGCGTCGTTGATGATGATGGAGACCGCGACGTCCGATTGATCCATCAGGCGGCGATGAATCGACAGATCGCGCCAGGCTGGCCGAGCCGCGCACAGCTTGTTCACGGGGCCCTGCTGCGCCATACGCTCCAACAGCACGTCGCCGAAAATCGACGCAAGGTAATGGACGTGGCAATCAATCCGGCCGGTTTCGAGCATGGCGTTCCTCGTGTGGATCGGGGGCATCATACAATGAGCCACTGACTGGACCAATGGAGATAGCAATGCAGAGGGCGCAGACCGCCGTCGATTGGCCGGATTGGGCGCGACGGTGGGAGGACCAACAGTTGTTTCATATCCCGCGGCGTGAGCAGCGATTTCAGCTTATGCTGGAGCTGGTCGGCGAGATCGCGGGGCCGGAGCCGACGGCGATCCTCGATCTGGCCTGCGGGCCGGGGTCCATCAGCCGGCGAGCCCTCAATCGATTTCCAAGGACGCGGCTGGTCGCGCTGGACGCCGACCCGTTTCTGCTCGAGATGGGGGAGCGTACCCTGGGGGATGCGGGCGGACGACTCCGATGGGTGCGCGCCGACCTGCGAGGAACGGAATGGGTAGAGCAGCTCCGTGAGTTTGCTCCGTTCGACGCGGTCCTGACCGCGACGGCGCTGCACTGGCTATCCGCGAGCGACCTGGTTCATGTGTATCGAGGGCTGGCCGGGCTTGTGCGGCCCGGCGGCGTGTTTTTCAACGCCGAGCATATGATGCTGGCCCGACCCACCGGGCGCTTTGGCTCGGTCGGGAAGGGCCTGCGCCTGAGGCTGGGGCGGCACGAGGACGGCGACGGTGAATCGTGGGACCAGTGGTGGAAGGCCGCGCAAGCCGAGCCCGCGTTCGCCGCGCTACTCGCGGACCGGGCGACCGTGTTCGACGAGATCCACCCGCGCCACGAGGAGTACATCATGGCGGACTTCCACGAGGAAGCGTTGAAGCTCGCGGGCTTCTCGGAGACGGCCGTGGTCTTCCGCTATCTCGACGACACGATCGTCGGCGGCATCCGCTAGGAATTTAGGAGTTTCTTCATGGCTGAGCGGTTGAGGCTTGGGGTGGTTGGGGCGAATCCTGACATTGGCTGGGCGTCGCGAACGCACATGCCTGCCTTGCTCGCGCTCCCAGAGTTCGATCTGGCTGCAGTCTGCACGACGAGGCAGGAGTCCGCTACTGCATCGGCGGCGAAGTATGAGGCCGATCGAGCGTACTGGGACTACCGAGATCTTGTCGCCGATCCTGAGATCGACGTGGTAGACGTCTGCGTTAGGGTACCGTTCCATCACGAGATCGTTATGGCGGCGCTACGGGCCGGCAAGCACGTATATTGCGAATGGCCGCTTGCCGCGACGGTATCGCAGGCCACTGAGATGGCCGATCTCGCGGAGACGCAGGGGCTGCACGTTATGGTCGGCCTGCAGGCGCACGCGTCGCCAAGCGTCATGCACGTGCGCAATCTCATCGCAGACGGCTGGATCGGCCGCGTGCTGTCGGCCACCATGACGTTCTACTCGTCGGGGCTGCTGCAAGAGCGCGCGCCGGAGGCGGTCTGGCGGGGCGACCGGCGGAACGGGGCCAACACGATGACCATCTCCGCGGGCCACGCCATCGACGCGCTCTGCTGGTGTGTAGGACGATTGGTGGACGTCTCAGGGATCGTGGACACGCTGGCGCCGGAATGGCCGCTACAGGCAGGTGGCAGCGTCAAGGTCAGCGCGCCCGACCACATCTCGCTCACCGGGCGTGTCGAGGGCGGGGGCGTGGCAACGGTTGTCGTCGCCAGTATTCCCTGGCACGGGTCGGCGTTTCGCCTGGAGATCTATGGGACCGAGGGCACGTTGGTCGCAAGCGGTCAGCAGGCCCAGTCTATCGCCTTGCGTCTGCAGGGAGCGCGTGCTGGAGATCAGAAGCTCGTCGATCTGGAAGTTGCCCCCGAGCTGCGCTGGGTACCCGAGGAGGTACCAGATGGCACGCCCCTCAACGTCGCCCAGATGATGCGCCGCTTCGCGGATGGCATCCGCGAGGGAACGAATCCGGGGCCATCCTTCGCGGATGCGGTCCGAAACCACAAGCTGCTCGACGCGATCGAGCGTGCGTCGGCGACCGGTGCACGAGTCGCCGTGCCTGAGTAGCTCAGCTAATCGCTTGTGCGATGAGGAAGGCCGCCGTGGCAGCGACGCCACCTACGAATGTGGTCTGCAGTGCGCTCCGCAGGGGCCGGGCGCCAGTGAATTTGGCCTTCACGTAGCCGAACGAGAACAGCGCAATCGCGGTAACCACCGCCGACACCAGTAGCCCGGTGCGAGTACTGCTGACGAAGAAGTACGGAGTGAGCGGAATCAGCCCGCCGACGGCGTACGCGCCACCGATGGTGCTGGCGCTGCTGAGGGCGCGTCGAGGGTCTGGAGCATCGAGGCCGAGCTCGAAGCGCATCATGAAATTCACCCATGCCTCTGGGCGCGAGGAAAGCGCCCGTACAACAGGCGCGGACTCCTGAGCGCTGAGCCCGTACTCCTCAAAGACGCTGGCCACCTCGGCCATTTCCTGCCCGGGCTTCTGCAGCACCTCCTCGCGCTCGCGCTCCAGCTCGGTCGCATAATGTTCAGACTGGCTCTTGGCCGCGAGGTATCCACCCAACCCCATCGCGATGGAACCAGCGACGATTTCCGCGAGTCCGGCGGTCACGACCAGCCGCGTCGAGTCGATGGCCCCGGAGAGCCCGGCCGCAAGAGCGAACGGTACCGTGAGCCCATCTGCCATCCCGAGAACGACATCCCGGACGACGTCGCTCGCCTGAAAATGCCGCTCAGAGTGCGCCTGGTGCAGCTGGTCCTCCTGTGGTTGGTCCTCCTAGAGCAGCAATGGCTCCAGATTCGCTGGGCTGGAGCCCACACGTCGAGGTCGTCGGCTCATCTTCTGTCGGTGCTGGGGCCGGCTGGCTCGGCGGCCAGCGCCTTGGTGACGGCTTGGCGCAGGACCGAGCTGTATTTGCTTGCGTTGCCGCGCAACATGGCCTCCGCGGTGTTGACCTGGGCTCGGCCCGACTTGTCGCCCTCGACGGGCAGGTCGATGCAGACATTGCTCGCCGCGTCGCGGAAGACGTTGAGGGGGTCGTCGCCTCTCTCGACGGTGCGGACGCTGTCCTCGAGCATCTTGCGGAACAGAATGACGCCGCGATCGGAGGCTCCCAAGTGCTCGTTCCAGCGGTCGCTGGTTGGGCCCTGCGTGTACCACATGGCCACGTCCTGCCCGCTGTTGTTGTCCATCTGTTCCCATGGCAAATCACCGTCTGGCTGCACGGTGGGCACTGGCACCTCGTAGCACGGGATGCGGTCGCTGGTGGGCAGCTCTACGCCCTCTTGCGGCCGATAACACTGGTACCAGAAGTGCAGCGTGTGCGTGTCGTCAATGGGAACGCGGATCTGGAAATCGGGCTTGCTGGTGCTGCCGCCCTTCAGGATGTTCGGGAAGACGACCGGGTGGCCGACCGCCCACATGTCGTGGTCCTCGCTGACGCCGACCCGCAGCCGCCGTTTGATAACGCCGTACTCGAACGGTGTAAACCCGATCTTCTGGTGCGCCAGCGGCATCCGAAAACCCTCGCCGCGCCCGAGCCGTTCCAGCGCATACCGATGGAATGCGCCATGCAGCCACTCCGCGTGGACTGGGTCCATGGAATTCTCCATGACCTGCAGCCAGTTGCATGGGATGATCGCCATGCCGATGTCCTTCGGCACGTGCTCCCATGCGAACAGGTCCCAGTGGGGGATGAGCGGCGCGGGTTGCGGGCCGAGGTAGGCCCAAATCAGGCCAGCGTACTCCTCCACGGGGTATGCCTTGATGGCCACACGGTCCTTGAACGTGCTGTTTGGGTCCTCAGTCTGTTCGAACGGCTGCTCCAGGCAGCGGCCCTCCGCGTTGAAGAGCCAGCCGTGGTAGGCGCAGCGCAGCCCTTCCTGCTCCGGGATGCCGAAGATCATGCCGGCGCGTCGGTGAGGGCAACGTTGAGCCACCAGGCCGAGTCCACCGGAGCGGTCGCGATACAGGACGAGGTCCTCGCCGAGGAGGCGGACAGGGCGCGTGCCGCGCTCTGTGAGCTGGCTGCTGGCTGCGATCGGGTGCCAGTAGCGGCGCATCATCTCGCCCGTCGGTGTGCCAGCACCCACCTGTGTGAGCCGCTCGTTCTCCTCTTTCGTCAGCATGGATCAGCCTCCAACACGCTGGTTCGGCCCCATTGTACGCGCGAAGAACCCAGACTTGTCCGACCAGTGCATCGAGCCGTTGCCCACGTCTGGACTAGCGACAAGATACTTGCAGATAGTTGCAGAGATGGGCTAGCATCCACCCATGCAGAGCAACGAACGGCTCACGCTGAAAGAGGCCGCCGCAAGGTATGGCACTAGTCTATCGACCATGAGCCGACGGGTGCACAGGCTGGGTCTACAGTTGGAGCCCAATCCCACAGATCGACGCAGCAAGCTCGTGCGGCGAGCTGATTTGGAGAGAGCTATGGGCGTTCAGACATTGAGGCATAACAAGATACAGGACTCGCATTCTTTTGAGGCGGAGGAGCGACGCCGCCGAACCACTGAAGCTTTGGATCGCTTGCGCGCTGGCCGAGAGGAGATGCAGCGGGAAATGGAGCGGATGGGTGTCAAGCCCATCCCCAGCTTGCTCGCTCTTGACTTTGTGCGTGGAGAGATCACTCTTGAGGAGCTAGACGAGAAACTTGCCGATCTGCGTTGACGCGAGCTTCGTCGTAAAGCTAGTCGTCCCGGAGTCGGATTCAGCCGCGGCGGATGCTCTTTGGCGAGCATGGGCACAGGTGGACGAATGGGTGCTCGCCCCGGTCCTCATAGACTATGAGGTCGCCTCGATCCTTCGGCTCAGGGTGTTCCGGCGGGAGTCAGAACCAGACGTTTGCGCTAGACGACTGAAGGATTACGGCGTTCTTCAAATAGACAAGGAGCACGACGACCTGATCGTTGCCCGGGCAGTCGAGATAGCGAACGAGGTGGGTCAGCCCCGAGCATACGATTCGGCCTATATCGCCGTGGCTGAGCGATATGACGCCGAGCTTTGGACGGCCGACAGGCGGCTCTGGAACTCAGCCCACACTCGGTTTCCCTTCATGCGATTGCTGGGCGCCAGTTAGATAGGGGACTGGCGCAAGGTCCGTGGCGTCATGCTGAGCGATCGGAGAGGAACGTGAGCCAACCGCACAGCCGCCCCATTATCGATGTCCACCATCATTTCGTGCCGCGCAGTGTGTTCGACCGACTGTCGGCGCAGGCGGGCGGCCAACAGCGGCTGGTGACCAGCAACATCAGCATCACGCTGAACCCGACCCTGCCCGACGTCGATGCTCACCTGGGCGCAATGGAGCGGGCGGGCGTCACGACATCGATCCTCAGCCAACCCGGACTCAGCTTCCTTGGCATGGAGGTCTGTCAGCAGATCAACGACGGGCTGGCGGGTGTGATGCGCGACAGCCCGGGGAGCTTTATTGGGTGTGCGCACGTGCCGTTCGGCGAGGGGGCGGGACGCGAGTTGGAGCGGTGCGTCGGTGATCTGGGGCTGCCCGCCATCGCGCTGCCGACCTCGACAGGCGAGGTGTATCTCGACGACCCGATCGTCGACCCGATCTGGGACGTCGCGCAACGGCTCAGCCTTCCCATCATCCTGCACCCGAACCTGCTGCCTCGGGGCGCGGAGACCGATTACTGGCTGGATCGCAGTGTCGCCCGCACCACCGACACGACAAAGGCGGCCGTTCGCATCATGCAGAACGTGTTCCGTCGCTACCCGGAGCTGGTCTTCATCCTGCCGCATAACGGTGGCACACTTGCGTTTCTCAAGGGTCGCATCGGCATGTTTTTCGACGACGATGCCGTTCCGCGGCCCGCCGACCTGAAGACCTATGGCCTTACGCTCAATCAACAGCGCGACATGGGACTGCTGAAGATCTATGAGGAGCGGTTCCGTCGCTTCTATGCAGACACGGCGGGCACGGGCGCCTGGCCTCAGGCGATCAAGATGGCGAAGGAAGTGTTCGGCGCCGACCGCCTGGTCTTCGGCTCTGATTACCCGCTTGAGGCCAAGACGCCCGACGAGATGGCCGAAGTCCTGGGCTGCATCTACGAGATCGGCCTGACCGACGACGAGGTTCGAGCGGTCGAGTCCGGTACGACACAGGGGCTGTTGAACCGCGCCAGGCTGCCGCGGTAGCTCCGACTCTGTATCATCGCGCGGACAGTAATTCTCCGGGGTAGAACCCGTTTCGAGGCGTGAGTGACCGCTCCGCATGCAGTGAAGCCTTCAAATGCGCCGGCGAGTTCGCGCGAGGATGCCGTCAGGCGAATGGGCGCCGGCGTCATCGTCGAGGACCTCAGCAATGTGGGGTTGCTGAGCGCCCTCCCGGCGGAGGAGGTCCAGTGGCTGATCCCGCACGTCGAGCACGTCGAGGTTCCGGCGGGGACCAGGATCTTCTCACAGGGTGAGCCCGGTGATGCCCTCTATCTGATCAAGGACGGCACCGCCCGGATCACCCTCGACGATGGCACGGTCGTCGGCGCTGCCCAGCCGGGAGACGTTTTCGGGGAGATGGCCCTGCTAACCGGGGAGCCGCGCTCGGCTACCGTTGTTGCCGAAACCGACCTTTCGCTGCTGCGCGTGGCGCGCGAGGCCTTTGACGAGGTGGTTCGCACATCTCCAGCCCTCGACCGGGCGTTTCGCGCGCTTGCCGAGAAGCACCGAGCCGGCCTGCTGGATCTGTCGCCGCCGGCCCCACTGAACCGTGGCGCGTGGCGGGGTCGCGCCATGCGGGCGCTCGCGGCGCGCCGCCGCGGGCTTCAGGGCTGGCACGTCGTCATGGGATTCGGCTACGCGCTGTGGGCGCTGTTGTGGGCCGAAGAGACATTTTCGTGGGTCCCGGAGGGGGGCTACGACCTGGGGGTGGCCGCCCTTCAGCTCCTGTGTGGGCTCGCGATCATCTTCGGAGCGAGTGAAGCGTTCATCCTTGGAGCTGAGCGGCTGGGCGCCCGCCTCAATCTGAATGGCGTACTCACAGGCACCGTCGCGTCGCTGCTCTCGACCCTGCCTGAGTTCGTCCTCATCGCATTCATCATTGCCGTTCAGCCGCTCGCGGCGTTCGTCACGGCTGTGATCACGATTTTCAACAACGCGCTGGCGTTCAGCATCTATTCGTTCTTCTTGCCCAAGGACCACAAGGGCCAGTTCCTCATGCCGCCGTCGGTTGCCCGCGCTGGTGGCGAGGTGCTCGTCGCCGGCAGCGCGATTGCGATGATCGTCGGAGTTGTGATGCTTGCGATGCGGGCTGAGTCGCAAAAGGCGTCGCTCGATGCCGCGGACCTTTTGGTGCTCGGCGGAATCATGCTGAGTGTGTACGGGTACTACTCATATGCGCTCATACGCTATTACGTCGAGGGAAGCGAAGCTGACCACCCGAGCCATCCGCCAAGCCCGGGGACACTTGGCCACGACACGAGCTGGCGTGGAATCGGGCTCATGTTCGCTCTGGGTGTGGCGGGCTCGTATTTCGGCGGCCAGGCCGTAGGCGCCTTCGCGGATGCAGCGATAAACGAGCTGGGGCTGCCGACCATCCCCACCGCAGCCCTCCTTGCATTCTTCGGAGGCGTCGCAGAGTACATCATCGTCTGGAAAGCGCACCGGCGGGGTGAGCTGGGGATTGCGCTGTCCAATACGTTTGGTGGCATCACCCAGGTGATGCTGATCCTGCTGCCGTACGCAATGATCATCATCGCCATTTTCCGCCTGGCCACCGGCTCGTCAGCTTACGTCGTCCCGATCACCATCGAGACGACACTGCTGATGATTCTGCTGTTTCCACTCTGCTACGTTCTCCTCGAATACCTCAAAGAGGACCACACGCTCAACAACCTCGACGCGGCCTCGATGACCGGCATCTATGCGCTTCTGTTGTATTTCCTATTCACGGTCACGTCGGGTTAGCGATTCCCCAGCGCCAGGCTGAGCGCGGCCGTCAGCTTCAGCACATCTCGATCCGTTCGCCGCAATCGCGACGCCATCACGACGGCGATGTTCCTGACCATCAGGTAGCCGAAGCCGAGATCCTCGTCGACCAGCTTCGAGAAGTCCGCGCGGGTCAGCTCGAGCAGCTCACACGCTCCGTGCGCCGTGATGGTTGCCGATCGCTCGGCGTTCTCCAGCAGGCCCATCTCCCCAAAGAATTGCGGCGCTTCCAGACGAACGATGGTCTTTTCCTTCGGATCGTCGATCGCGAAGCCGTGCGCCCGGCCGAGGCGCCGGGTCACGTCAACCGAACCACTGGCCAGAATGAAGAGCGAGTCGCCGAGCCCGTCCTCCTCGAGGATCACCGCACCGTCCGGCACGACCGTACGCTCGGTGAGGCTGAGGAGGCGGCCCAACTGCTCTTCGGAGAGCCCGTCGAACAGCGGCATGCCCTCGAGAGAGTGATTGATGCTCACGCCTCCCTCGGAATACCGATCGCGACGTCGTCGGCGCCTATGAGCAACGAATCTGGCGGGTTCACCAGGACTCGGGTCGCCCCTTCCGCGAAACGGAGATACTCTGTGCCTGCTTCCGTGAACTGCTGCTTGATGAAACTATCGATGAGTGAGTAGTCGTCGGTCAGCAGGTCGTTAAGCGTCAAGCCCTTGTTCTCGGTCACGACCGCGAGGGTCATGAAACCGCTCTGGCTCCGCAGCGCCTGGAACATCTCGCCGAACGTGTGCCCAACCAACTCGGGCGGGATGGTTGCTCGCCGTAACCTCGTGCCCTCCAGCGACAACATCTGTCGAACCACGTCGGAAATACCTGAAGCCGTGGCCGCTGAGGAGAGGAGGAATCCGTTGAACTCGCCGCTAATGACGATGTCGTCGGCGCCGGCTCGACGCAGGTGCGCTTCACTTCTCAGGTCCAGGGCTTCGGCGGTGATGTCGATTCCCGGATGAACGCTATTGAGCGCGAGCGTCACCAGCATGGTGCGCTCGTCCGAGGCTGTGTCGAATCCGTGCGCCGTATCCGCGAGGACAATGGCCGCCCGAGCCTCGCGTACGTTCGCACGATCCAGCGCCGCTTCGGTCGCAGGATCGCCACGCACGAAGCGGACGCCGTGGTCGCGGTAGCGAAGCAGGATCTCGTTGATCGCCTCCTCGTGCAATTCGTTCACCAGCACGACCGCAACGGGCGATTCAGGGGTATTGACAAGGCCATCCAGGACCCGCTCCGCGTACTGGTTCCAGCCGCACACGACAATGTGGCGCCTCAGCGTTACCTTCTCCAATCCTCGACCCTCCTGAATCTTGCGAGCAACCATGATCGATGCAAGTGTTGCTGTG
>JAERMM010000154.1 GCA_016844585.1 Chloroflexota bacterium
TGAGGCAGCGAACGAGCTTGGCGTGCCCCAGATAGTCATCGGCGCCGCTGCCGACGCCATCTTCGACCATGGTTTGCGACACGTTTACCAGGTGTACGCCCCGGCCACTGTCTACCTCAACGGCGTCGTGGACATGCTGAGGGCCGCCGACCCCACGGCGACGCGCGTCGCCTTCCTTTATCGGAATGACCTGTTTGCGAACGACGTTGTGAAGCACGCCCGCGACTACGCAGCCGGTCAAGGGATGGAAATCGTCTACGACCAGCCATACGACCCGTCAGCGGTGGAGTTCTGGGATTACCTCCCGGGGCTCGCCGAGGCAGGCGCGCACCTGATCATGGCGGGCGGCCTGTACCCGGACAGCCTCGCTCTGGTCACGCAGATGGCATATGTCGGCGTGCCGTCCCGCATGCTTGTGCTGCTGGTCGCGCCGACCCAGCCATCGTTCGGGGAGATCGGCGACGCGGCTATCGGTGTGCTCAGTCCGACCGACTGGGAGCCTCTGGCGCCATACTCGCCCGAGGCGGCAGCGTCCGATGGGCTGGCGTTCTACGGCCCAACTGGGGCCGTATTCGTGCGTGACTTCCGTAGCGCATACGGCTACGCGCCCAGCTACCTGGCCGCGGGAGGCTACGTCGCCGGACTGCTGCTCGAGAGATCCATCGAGCAGGCGGGCAGCACCCAGCGCGAGGAGGTGGAACGGGCTCTGGCAAGTACGGACGTGGCCACCCTCTTTGGCCCCATCCGTTTTGCTTCGGGGGGCCTTCAGATCGCGCACTCCATGAGCTACGTGCAGTGGCAGCCTGGACCGAACGGCCCCCAGCGCCAGGTCATAGCACCCACATCCATCGCCACGGCCCCACTTCTCTACCCCCGGCCTTAGCAGTGGGAGCGACCTATAATGGCCCGGGGTTGAAGCGGAGCGCTCCGCGGCCCGTTGGACGATCGGGAGGCGGCAGATGCGGCGAGGATGGGTTGGTTTGACTGCGATCCTGCTGCTGGCTGCGTGTGCGCCTGCGCGACCCGCCGCGACCGAGCCCCCAGTCCCCGGCGCGGGGCAGCAGTCGGAAGCTCCGCGGGCGCCCCGAGGGACGATCCACGTCGCCTGGGGACAGGAGCCCAACACCCTGGCGGGGAAATTCGCCAACACCGGCGCCACTGCTCAAGCCGAGCTTTCGCTCACCTTCAACTCTGCGCTGGCGTACGTCGCGCCGGATGGAAAGGCCGTTCCACAGATCGCGCGGGAGCTTCCGTCACAGGCCAATGGCAGCTGGGCAGTGAATCCGGACGGCACGATGGCCACCACCTACCGCTTGCGTGAGAATGCGAAATGGCACGACGGCGCCCCACTCACCGCCCGCGATCTCGCGTTCACCTATCGCGTGTACAGCGATCCGGAGATCGCCGTGGCGCGCCGAGAGCCCGAGTCCTTCATGTCCGCCGTCGAAGCGGTTGACGACCACACGCTGGCAATCGCATGGAAGCAGCCGTACTACGGCGCCGGTTCTCTCCGCTATCAGCAGATGGACCCGCTTCCCCGACACTTGCTGGAAGAGAGGTATCTGACGGACAAGGCCAGTTTTTTGAATGGTCCTGAATGGACGACGAGCTTCGTTGGAAGCGGTCCCTTCAAGCTGGAGCGCTGGGACCCCGGCGCCATGGTCGTGGCGCGTGCCTTCGACGACTGGGTGCTCGGCCCGCCGAAAGCGGCGGCGCTGGAGATCCGCTTCATCACAGATGCCAATACGATCGTCGCCGGCCTCCTGGCAGGCGAGCTAGACGTGACCGGGTTTCCGTGGGTCTCCCCGACGCATTCCGCCGCTGCTCGCGATCGATGGGAGGGTAGCGGACTGGGTCGCCTGGTGATCAGCGAGTCCCGCATGCAGCACCTCGACTTTCAATTCAAAGAGGTGCCGAATTGGCAGCCCGCAATTGCGGATCTGCGAGTACGCCGCGCGCTGATGCATGCCACTGATCGGCAGTCGCTCACCGAGCTGATCAACGAGAGCATCGGCGGCGCGGTCGCCGACGCCTTCATTCTACGCAGCGATCCATCTTTCGCAGCCGTAGACCCCGTCCTTACCAGGTACCCGTACGATCAGCGTCAGGCGCTGGCGTTGTTTGCCGAGGCGGGCTGGACGCGTCCAACGCCCGACGGACTGTTGACGGGGCCGGGTGGCCAGACCCTGCGCATGGAGTTCTGGAGCGCGGCTTCCTCCGACGGCCAGAAGGAGGCGACGATCATCGTCGACAGCTGGAGGGGGGCGGGCATTGACGCTTCGATCTTCGTGGTGCCCCAAGCGCGCAGCGGCGACGGCGAGTTCCGCGCCAGCTTCCCGACGGTGAACCCGAGCAATCGCCCTATCCTTCCCGAGAATTTCATCTGGACCACCATCAACGTATCGGCACCGGCCAATCGCTTCACGGCCTCCAATCGTGGCGCCTACTCCGACCCGGAGATCGATAACCTGGCGAGCGGCGTCCTGCGCGCGTTGGGTGACCAGCCGGTGCGGCAGGCGCAGGCGGCGCTCCACAAGCGATTCTCTGAGACACTGGGCACCGGACCACTCTACTATCCAGCGGACATCATGCTCGTGCGCAACAATGTAAAGGGCCCCCTCGGCCACTACACCTACCCCGCCCACTCCTGGAACACCTTCGAGTGGGAGATCGCCAGCTAGGCTGAGTAGCGATTGTTCCCTCTCCCTCTGGGAGAGGGCTAGGGTGAGGGCCGTCCCTGCTCGGTCCACCGAAACCTATAATCCGGTCAAGGACAAGGGAGAAGCGCCATGGCAGCAACGCAGCAGACGGCGGGGAGTTCGGCCAGAGTCGGTTACCCGGATTTTCTCCGCACCGGGCCCGGCACGCTCGCGGGCCGCTACCTGCGCATGTTCTGGCAGCCCGTCGCCCCGGCGAGAAACATTGAGGCCGGTCGCGCCAGGCCGATCCGCGTTATGAGCGATGACCTCACGCTGTACCGTGGCGAGGATGGCGCCCCGCACGTCGTGGCATTCCGCTGTGCGCATCGCGGTACGCAGCTCTCCACCGGCTGGGTTGAGGGAGACCACCTGCGCTGCTTCTACCACGGCTGGAAGTACGACGCGTCGGGCCAGTGCATCGAGCAGCCCGCCGAGCCGGAGCCGTTCTGCAACCGCATCAAGATCCGCGCCTACCCGACCAGGGAGTACCTGGGGCTGATCTTCACTTACCTCGGCGAGGGGGATGCGCCGGAGTTCCCCCTCCTGCTGGACTTCGAAGAGACTGACTACCCCTGTGACGTCTCATACGTCGAATGGCCGTGCAACTATTTCACACAGCTCGACAACGCTGTCGACCCGTCGCACACAGCCATCGCCCACTGGCACTTCAACCGGCCCATCCCCGACCAGATCCTGGTTGAGGAGAACGAATGCGGCCTGGAGCTGATCGCCGTCGCCGATCAGATGAACAAGGCGCCAAGCTACGTGGACATGCCCAACGCGCACGAGTGGGGTGGTCCGCCGCGCGGTGGCAAGACGATGTGGAACTACGCCAGGGGCTGGCGCGTGCCTATCGACGATTACCATCACATGCGGCTTGGCATTGAGGCGGTCGTGGCGTCGAAGGAAGAGGCCGAACAACGCTGGTCCGAGCGCGGTGACGAGACACAGACGCCAAATGAGGTGGCCGAGTCGGTCCTCAAGGGCTTCATGAGCCCCGGAGAGCTGGACCTCGAGATGTACCCCGGGCCCAGCATGACCAACATCCAGGACTACATTGTCCTGGTTGGTCTCGGCCCGATCGCCGATCAGCCTCCGGTCGAGCACCTCGGCAAGGAAGATGTCGGCGTCATGTTCATGCGCAAGCTGTGGAGCCGCGAACTGCAGGCCCTGGCGGATGGCCGCCCACTCAAGCAGTGGCGCCGTCCGGCGCGCCTCTGGAAGGACGTCGAGGCAGCCGCCCGAGCCGCTGCTAGTCAGGACACCGGGAGTTAGCTGCCGCAATCGCCTCCCATATCGGGGCCGCCGGGCAGTCTGGACGGCGGCGTCCGGCTGGACCGGCGCGGGAGACGATGCGGGGTGAGCCCTCCATGCGCAGACCGTCTTCTAGCGTGGCACGAGGGCTTCTGGCCCGCGACCACGACCATGAGTGGGGAACGTCGAAGGGACTAAGGTTCAGCAGTTGAATAACGCTTACCTCCCGTCAACGCCCGGCTAAGCGGCAAACCCAGATGTCGAGAGTTGGTTGCTGAGGGGCCTGACGACGCAGCCGCGGGCTAGGCTTTGACCAACTCCCGCAGCTCGCGGGCCGCCTCTATCGCAGGTGTTTGCTCCGGGCCAGCGAGGGGAAGAAAACGTCGAAGGAAGCCTTCGAGCAGGGGGTCGTCGTTCAAGCGTGCTGACACATGCGGTATCTCGATTCCGACGATCTTGAGGGTGTCCGGGTCCACACGAAAATAAAGGCGGTTCCGAACACTCTCCGTGACGGCTTCTTGTGGCTCGCCGATAGTCAGCGTGAACAGATCGTCCTCCCGGTCGTGCACGACACACAAAGACAACGACGCGAGTCGTTCCTGGAGGTCAAGGTTCGCATCGATTACCGTTCGAACCGACGCGACATGTTTCGCTATCAAATCCTTCACAGCGGCCCCCATCCAGGCGCGAAGTGCACGACCGTCCCTTCGGCGTCAACCGTCCTCATGAAATGCGCTGTCCGAATTCGCCCGTCGGTCATTCCGGTGATGACTCGCAGATACAACTGGGCATATCGACCGTCACCGGCCCCCAGACGGAAATAGTGACGCTCCTGATCCTCCGTCTCAACCACGATATGGGGGTCAGTAACAACAAGGGAAACACGATCGTGATATGGTCGGACCTCCGGGTGTCGCTGGCAACAGTGGTGTTCCCATCCTGCGTGCGTGAGATGGACTGCTCGTCCAGCGTAGTCGGTGCTCTCGAACTCGCAACTCAGTGGGCATGTCCCTCGAATCCCTGGCTACAGCCTACCAGATGTGAACGAATGCCGAGGTCGCGTCGAGCGTGACAGAAATAGCCGATGCCCAACGTTGCAGGCCCAGTATGACCAACATCCAGGACTACATTGTCCTGGTTGGTCTCGGCCCGATCGCCGATCGGCCTCCGGTCGAGCACCTCGGCAAGGAAGATGTCGGCGTCATGTTCATGCGCAAGTTGTGGAGCCGCGAGCTGCAGGCCCTGGCGGATGGCCGTCCCCTCAAGCGGTGGCGTCGGCCGGCGCGCCTTTGGAAGGACGTCGAGGCCGCCGCCCGTGCCGCTGCCAGCCAGGGCGACGCGAGCTAGCCTTCATTCCTGGCGCTGCCATAGCGGCGTTTACTGCGTCTCCGCGGCGTAGCACGCTGCCATGAAGACCTGGTACTCCACGCTTTTTAGGAACGTTGAAAGGTTCATGTCGGCCGGCTGCCCGAACTTTTGGACATAGGCGCCGCACTCGGCGATTTTCTTGACGTCGATCGACGCGGTTGTTATCTCCAGAGTAGTGGCCACTGCCTTCACGTTGCCTAAGCACGTGACTGTCCATTCGCTGACGTCATTGTGGGTATCTGCCCATTTGCCGGGGTTCTGCCGCACCCCCTCCTCAAAGCAAGTCCGCATTCCTTCTGGACTGATCTCAAATGCTTCGATAATAGCTAGCAAGCTGACAAGCGTCAGGCCCATAACAGTCTCGTCTATTTCTTCGTCGGTGATGGTGGATTGGCCCGGACATAGGGGTGGGCAGGTCGGACACGGACCCTGCGCAGGTGGTTGCTGTCCGTTCTGGGTTTGAAGGCCGACTCTGATGAGGCGGCAAGCGGGAGGTTGCACGGCAACGACGCCGCCGAGATCACTTGGGCTTGGCGCCGCGTTGCGGACGATCCTAAAGAGCCCTGCCTCGGTCACCTTGCCACCCTCCACGGTGACCGCGTTACCGCCGCTGGCGAACCCGGGGGCCGACACTGTGACCGTGACCGATCCGACCGGAACGTTGGCGAGGGTGAAGCTGCCATCGGACCCGCTGGTAGCGGACAGCCCACCGACGGTGATGGTGGCCCCTGAAACGGGCCCACCGATCTTGCCGTCCAGGTCCTCCTCGAGCACAAAACCGCTGATGCCTCCGACATTGCGGACGATCATAAAGAGCCCCGCCTCGGTCACCTTGCCACCCTCCACGGTGACCGCGGTGCCGCCGCTGGCGAACCCGGGGGCCGACACTGTGACCGTGACCGATCCGACCGGAACGTTGGCGAGGGTGAAGCTGCCATCGGACCGGCTAGTAGCCGACTGCCCACCCCCGGTGATGGTGGCCCCCGAAACGGACCCACCGACTTTGCGCTCCAGGTCCTCCTCGAGCACAAAACCGCTGATGCTTCCGCTGGCAGCTGTGACAGTCAGGATCGCACTTGTATTCCCGCTCCCGCCGCTCGACGGCGCCCCGGTCGCCCTCACGGTGTACGGCCCGGGCAGCGCCGTCTCCGTGACCTGAATGGTCGCGGTCACGGTGCAGTTGTCGTCTGAAGATGCAGAGGCTGGGGGGATGACTCCCGCTCCGCCAGACACGATGAGGACAACGCTGGAACGGGGAGCGAAACCTGTCGCGGTGAAGGTCGCGGTCTTTCCGGGATCCAACGAGGAGGGGCTCACAGAGGCGCGCCCAGGGCTCGTGCACGAGGTCGAGCCGGCTGTCACCACAAAACTTGCGGTCGTCGTAGCGACGCCACCCCCTGGCGCCTGGCCCGTCGCGGTAAGAGTGTA
>JAERMM010000155.1 GCA_016844585.1 Chloroflexota bacterium
GCGATGGGTGAGCGCTTCGGCACGATTGGCGGCGTATTCGGCGAAACGCGCGTCGAGATCACGACCTATCGATCGGAGCAGTACACGGCGGGTAGCCGCAAGCCAGCGGTGACGTTCGGAACCAGCCTCCAAGGGGATCTCAGCCGTCGTGACTTCACGATCAACGCCATGGCACGCCCGGCGAGTGGCGGCGATCTGGTGGACCCTTTCGGCGGACAGCGCGACCTGGCGAATCGTGTGATTCGGGCTGTTGGCAATCCGGACGAGCGATTCTCTGAAGACCCACTGCGGTTGTTGCGCGGCGTGCGGTTCGCCGCGCAACGCGCGTTCGACATCGATCCAGACACCTGGGCCGCGATGGTTCGCAACGCGGATGCGCTCCGCACTATCAGTGCAGAGCGCATCGCTCAGGAAATGAACAGGATCATGTTGATGGCCTTTCCCAGCCGGCCATTGCGGCAGCTTTGCGATCTCGGCCTCATGAAGTTCATCGTGCCCGAGCTGCTCGACCTGCGTGAACCGCCCACGCGTCAGGCGCGGCACAAAGATACCTTCGAGCACACCTTGCAGGTCGTCGACCGTGCTCCGTCGGTCCTGACGGTGCGCTGGGCGGCATTGCTCCACGACATCGCCAAACCGAGAGTCATGTCGATCAACGATGAAGAGGTGCACTTCCACGGTCACGAGATGGTCGGCGAGCGAATGACCCGCCGCATTCTGAACCGCCTCAAGATGGATCGCGCAACCGTCGACCGGGTTGCCACCACCGTGGTGCTCAGTGGGCGCATCAACTCCTACGAGGGCGAGTGGACTGACGGCGCCGTGCGGCGTCTCGTCCGCGACGCCGGCGATGCCCTCGGAGACCTCATCATGCTCTCCAGGTCGGACGTCACGAGTCGCCGCGAGGATCGTATCCGCGCGGCTCAGCGGCGCGTCGACGACCTGATCGCGCGGGTTGAGCGGCTCCAGACCGAGGAAGACGTTGCGAAGATCAAGCCGCCCCTGGATGGCCTCGAACTCATGGAGCTCTTCGGCCGGGGCCCTGGTCCGTGGATCCGACCCATCAAGGACCGGCTTCTCTCGATGGTCCTGGACGGTGAGCTTGCGCCGGACGATAGAGAGCGCGCGACTGCGATAGCGCGGGCAATTGTGGAGGCGGAGAGCGCCTATCCTGGCGCGACGATCTGAGCTTCCGTCTTCAACATGACTTTGGCTGGACAGCTACCCCGGGCCCTGACTACAGTTGCTATCCGTGATTTGATGCCCCGCGAGGCGGCGCCGGAGTATCGTGGAGCTCCTTCTTGACCTCGTGGCGGCCACGGTTGCCGCGCTCATCGGCGGCATCGTTGCCTTCCACCTTCGGCAGCCTGCTCTCGTTGGTTATCTGGTTGTCGGCGTACTGATCGGGCCCGGCGCCCTCGGACTGGTCCACAACCCCGACGACATCGAAGCGCTAGCCCAGGTGGGCGTAGCCCTCCTGCTGTTTGCCATTGGCGTGGAGTTTGACCTCCGCACGATCGCGGCCGTTCGAAGAGTAGTCGTCAGCGGCGGGCTCATCGCAATGGTCGCCACAACGGTGGCTGGACTTCTCCTCAACCCGATTCTTGGCGTGCCACCCGCGTCGGCTGCCCTGCTTGGGCTACTCGTCGCGCTCTCCAGCACGATGGCCGCACTGAAAATCCTTGGCGGCCGCGGCGAAGTCGACTCGCTGCACGGACGGATCGCTGTCGGAATTCTGATCGTGCAGGACCTCTGCGTCGTGCCGGTCGCGGTTCTCTTGCCGCTTCTCGCGGAGCCACCCGAACGCCTGTTGATCGCCCTCGGGTTGGCGCTGGCCAAGGCGGCTGCGTTGCTGGCAGGGACGTTCCTGTTCGCCGGACGCATCGTACCGTGGGCGCTCTTCCGGGTTGCGGCTACCCGATCCAACGAGCTGTTCATCTTGACGGTGGTGGGGCTCGCGCTGGGCACCGCGGTGGCTACCGAGGCAATCGGCCTGTCCATCGCCTTCGGCGCCTTTCTGGCTGGCATCGTAGTGAGTCGCTCAGATGTGAGCCACCGCGTGGTCTCCGAGGCGGTACCACTGCGCGATGTGTTCTCCGCGATCTTCTTCATCTCCGCCGGAACGCTGATCGAGCCAAGGTTTCTTCTCCAAAACGCTCCACAGATTGCAGTTCTGACGGTGGCCATCGTCTTGTTCAAATACACAGTTACCGCGTCGATCGTCCGTGGCTTCGGTCTGGCGCCTCTCACGGCACTCGCGACGGGAGCGGCCATCGCCCATGTGGGCGAGTTCTCAATCGTGCTCGGCCAGCTCGGGGCCAGGCTTGGCATTCTGGAGCCGGGCCATAACTCGATGTTGCTGGCACTGACGTTGACAACCATCCTGGTCAACGCTCCCCTACAGCGGTTCACAGAGCCAATTGTCCATTTTCTCGGTCGTCTCCCGCTCATTGGGCGCTGGTTCCAACATCCACATCCTGATGTGCTCCTCGAGACCGGACTGAGCCAGCACGTTGTCATTTGCGGCTATGGGCGCGTCGGCAGCGAGGTGGCGGAGGTCTTGAAGTCCCGTGGGTTCCGCTATCTGGTCATTGACCTGAACCCATATATCATTGCCGACCTTCGCAAGGATGGGGTTCCGTGCATCTACGGCGACGCATCACGCGAAGAGGTGCTGCGCCACACCGGGCTCGAACGCGCCCGCGCCCTTGCGTGCATGGTTTCCGACCAGCGGTCGCGTGGCGCCATCGTCTCGATGGCGAGGTCGCTGCACCGTCGGCTCGACATCGTTGCGCGCGCTCGCGACACCGAAGAGGGGATCGACCTGCGGGCGGTGGGCGCCACCGAGGTGGTACTCCCGGAATTCGAGGCTGGCCTCGAGGTCATCCGCCATCTGCTGCATCGCTACGGGGTGAGCGGACTCGAGATTCAAGGAGTCATCCAGTCGCGGCGCGAGGCCCAGTATCGGCCTCCTCTGGAACCACCGCGCCTGTAAGGGGCTCCGAGGCCTGGGCGGAGCCTGATTTCAGGCGCTGGAACCACCAGGCTGGCGCGATTGGGCCATCATTTTACGATGGATCACAAGTGGGGTGGGCTCAATTGGCCCAGAAGTCAGATTCCTCACGCCTACCCGGGCAGCGCATCGAGCAGGGCTCGTTCCCTATCGCTTAGCTCGCCGCGCAGGTCGGGCGTCTCCTCGAGGATCGCCTTCGCGTCTGCAAAGTCCTGCAGGCGCTTCGACCCGCGCCGAGCCGGGTCGGAACCCGCGCGAATCTTCTCATGGAGCAGGTCTGTTCGATGGATCACGCATAGCGGTACCCCGTCCAGGTCGATCTCGACCGCCCGCTCCAAGACGGGGGCCAAGGCCGGATCGTCTGTGAACTGGACAGGCACCCCGGACGGCCCGATCCAGTTGTCCGAATGCGCGAAGCGCCCCCGATATTGGAACCCAGCCGCCTCGAGCTGCGCACGCGGGATCGCATCGAACCCGGCGACGGCCAAGTGGATGTCCAGGGTCGTCCGCGGGTCGGCCTGATGCACCTGAAGCGCGATCCCACCGATGATCGCGTAGGGGATGTCAGCATCTCGCAGCACCTGGCCAAGCGCGACCAAGTCGGGGCGTTTCGTCGTTTCCATTTCCCCTCGCAGGGCATGCCAGAGCTGGTCGAGCTGAAATCCGATTTCGAGGTTACCAATCATGAGTCAATTCTAACGCTCCACCCCGAAATGGCTCTCGTTGCTGAGTACTCGGAGCCCATCAGGTCTTCTGGCATGCCTGTGACTCTGGACTGCCCGGTGACTGCCGCTACAATCCTCAAGCCTATTGGTCCAAGAGCCCGTAACGAAAGAGGAGCGTGGCATGCTGAGACGACGGGATCTCCTGAAGCGGGGTGTCATTGGCGGCTCGGCAGCATATCTGGCCTGGCGATTTCCCAGCTTGATGCCTCCGGCTCGGGCCGGTCGGCTGGAACCGTTCAGCCTCCCGCTCCCCATTCCGCCCGTGCTCCAGCCAGTGCGGAGAGACGCGAGCGGCGACTTCTACGAGCTGACCATGAAGAGCGGTCGCGCCCAATTGCGGGACGGAGCGGCGACCGAGATCTGGGGATACGACGGCATCTGGCCGGGGCCGACGATTCGGGCTACGCGCGGCAGGCCGACCCACGTCCGCGCGACGAACCTCATGAGTCGAGACGTGAACATTCACAATCACGGCCACAAGGTGCCCGTGGAGAGTGACGGCGGGCCACTCGACGTCATTCACCCCGGTGAGTCACGGGCCTACGTGTATCCCAATGACCAGAATGCCTCGACCTACTGGTACCACGACCACACCATGGGCAATGCGGAGAGCATCTACCGTGGCATGGCTGGCTTCTACCTGATTACGGATCCGGCGGAGGACGCCCTCAACCTCCCCTCCGGCGAGTACGACATCCCGCTGATGATCCAGGACCGCACCCTGGACGGGGAGAACCGGCTCACCTACGGGCTGAATGAGAAGACCATTGAGGAGGGTACCCTCGGAGACACGCTCTTCGTCAATGGCGTCGCCATGCCGCACATGGAGGTGGCCAACCGCAAGTACCGCTTCCGCTTTCTGGGGGCGGCGAACCGGCGAACTCTCGGGTTGAGGCTCGGGGACGGGGATCCGATGATCGTCATCGGGTCAGATGGTGGGCTGCTCGAAGCGCCTGTTAGCCTGTCCGCGTTGCCCATCTTCAACGGCGAGCGCTGGGACGTGGTCATCGACTTCTCTGGCTACCCGGTGGGGAGCTCCGTCGTCCTGCACAACACCCGCGGAACGGAGCTTGGCCTGTCCTTCCCCCCTCTTCTGCCCGACGTCATGCGGTTCGACATTGTTCGGAGCGAGCCGGACCCCAGTGATGTGCCATCACAGCTCGCCTCAGTGGAACGCCTGCAACCGGACGATGCGGTGAAGACGCGCAGGTTTGTCCTGGAGTGGACCGACGGTCACTGGACGATCAACGGCCGGATCTACGATCCGGCGCGCATCGACGCGTATCCGGTCCTGGGCACGACCGAGACCTGGGAATTCGAGAATCGCTCGGACCAGATCCACGATCTGCACCTGCATCTGGTCCAGTTTCAGCAACTGTTAGGGCCCGACGGCCAACTCCCGCCTCCATACCGCAGCGGGTGGAAGGATACCAAACGCATTCTCCCACACATCATGGAGTCGATTATCGTGCCGTTCGACGGCTACACGGGCGTCTACGTGTTCCACTGCCACATGCTCGAGCACGCTGAGCACATGATGATGGGGCAGTTTGAGGTCGTTGGGCCTGAAGGTCCTGGAGCCTCCGCCACACAGCCCAATTCCAGTTTTGTTTGTCCGTTGCCGACTTCGACGAGGTACGGCTAAGCAGGGTGGCCAGATCGCTCACCGATATTTGCCGCTTTTCAGCAACGCTTTGATCTCATCATGGTTGCCCAGAAATGCGACGAAAAGATCCGCGGGCCGGTCTTGGAAGACAAAACGCAAAGCGAGAGTGGCCCGAGCCTCAAACAGCTTGTTACCGAGTTTGCGAATACCAATGCCGCTGTGGGCATGCGGGCTGCCGAAACCTTCAACGAGCTGACACAAAGCCAGCACGCTTTCTGCTCGTTCGCTCGCGGGCAATTCCCGCAACCGTCGCAGCACACTCGGGTCGATGGAGAGAAGCTTAGCCAATCAACTTGTTGAGCTCTTCTGCCGTGACGGTGACGAGGTTCCCCGAGCGCTTGAGGCTCCGGTACCGTCTGTCTGTGGCGTTGTCCAGGGCTGATACCTGGTCAGGCGAGCCGCCGTATTCGCGTTGCGCATAGTCTGTAGAATCCACTTCGACTTTGCGCAGGGCGATAATGTCGGCGCCGCAGACGATACCGATGTCCTCGCCCTGGGCAGCAGCAGCCAACCATCGGCCGAGGTTCTTTCTGGCGTCCGTAATCGTAAGAGTCTTCACAGGGTCTTTATATAGCCGCAAGTGAGCCTCATCAAGAGGATCCCGCGGCTCCTCGGTGCTGCTAGCTCTGAAAGGGGTCGCGCTCAGTTGCGGGACGGGCCGGCGATCGAGATCTGGGGATTCGATGGCATGTGGCCCGGGCCGACCATTCGGGCCACCCGAGGGCGGCCGACCCACGTCCCCGCTACCAACCTTATGAGCCGCGATGTGAACATTCATAACCACGCCCACAAGGCGCCAGCGGAGAGTGACGGCGGGCCGTCGACGCCATTCGCCCCGTGGACTCAAGATGCACCTCTACGCCAAGAAGGGTGATCACCGGACAAGGGGTCTGGCATCAGCCACCGTTGGCTTGTGGGCTGCACAACGGTCCGTTAGCATCCGCGGCATGAGGAAAGCACCGGACCGGTGCCAGAGGATCGTCATGCCGCGATCAAGAGTTCGAACGCTTCCGGTTGCCGTGTGGGTGACGCTAACGGCACTCCTCCTCGCTTGCAACGGAGCGCCCCCGCGCGAATCGGCCGAGCGATCTGGCGGGCGACTCGATGCTCGGTCCAGCGCCGGTCCTTCGCGACTCGTCATCGTTCTCGATGAAGAGATTCACGGATTGGGGCAAGCGTTCTTTGCGAGTCGTCGCGGCAGCGCGGCGCAAGCTCAGGAGCTGTATCACTCGTTTCTCACAACCCTTGACGAACGCGGCAACGTCGTTCCTCGGCTCGCCGAACGTGTGCCCTCGCTCGACGACGGTACCTGGAAGGTCAACGCCGACGGCACCATTTTTTGGCTACTTGGTGGCACGAGATCTGCTTTCCGACCGCGGCGGCGATGTGCTTGCGCTTGTCTCCGAAGTCGAGTCGCTAGATGCGTCAACAGTCCTGGTGCGCTGGGGGACCCCCTATGGGTTCGCCGGGGGCCTCCGCGAGGAGCTGGCGCCGTACCCGCGACGCCTGCTTGATGATGGAGCAGCAGGCGGGCCGCTCCTAGCCCGCTCGTACTGGACGAGCGGCTACGTCGGCCTGGGGCCGTTCTCTGTCGATCGTGTGAGTGCCTCACAGGTCGACCTGAGGGCATTCAAGGATTACTTCCTCGGACCACCGCGTCTGGATGGAGTCACGTTGAAGTACGCCACCGGTCCTGCCGTGATCGTTGATGCTCTTACCGTTGGTGAAGCCGACGTGGCTCTTGCGCCGTCCCTCCGCCCGGCCGATGGCATCGCATTACGCAGCGGCTGGGAGGCTGAAGGGAGGGGTTCGGTACTCGTATTCCCGCGCGCCTCGCTGGTGGCTGCATTCCAGCTCAGCGAGCCGGGACTCGGTTCCTCCACCTTGGGCGACCCGGGCGTCCGACGCGGGCTGATCGCGGCGCTGAATCGGCAACAGACGGCTTTCGCCGAGTCGCTGGGCCTGTTGCAGGCTCCGACGGGCTGGTGGCCCCAGACCAGCGGACCAGCAGCCGGATCACAGGCCTCCGATAACGATCTTGCATACAACCCGCGACGCGCATTCGAGCTTTTTGCCGAGGCCGGATGGAATCGTTCTGCCGACGGCAAGCTCGTGAGCGGTGGCGACCGCCAGCTACGAATCGGGCTTTCCAGCGCATCGGCCATTGCCGCGGCGGATGTGATCGTCCGGTACTGGCGGGAGATCGGCGCCGAGGTCGGGCACCCGGGGCCGCTGGGCAGCGTCGCTGGGTTTATCGATGTCTCGTTGCGTGAGACGGAAGTGGGCGCTGAGGGCCTGCAACACCTGGGCCCGGGCGGCAGGGGTGGGACGAGTGATCCGCTCGGAACGGGTTGGCCGAACCTGGAAGCGGACATCCTCATTCACCGCCTGAGAAGCGCGCTCCGCGTCGAGGAGCGGCTGCGGCTCGATCGTGAGCTTGTTGGCATCGTGGACCGAGAGGCGCCGGCGCTCCCGGTGGCGTTCCTCCCGATGCTGCTTCCGGTGGCCGAAGGCGTCAGTGGTCCGCTGCCGCGCTCGGGCTATCGCGTTCGGCCGTGGCTTGCTTTCAACGCGCACGAGTGGGCGGTTACGTGAAGTCGAACGGAACGCCGATGCCAAGCTCCTTGGCTCGCTCATAGGCCCAGTTCGCAAGCGCCATGTCCCCAACTCCGCCACGCGATTCGCGGAAGAGCGTTACGTCCGTCGGACCGTTGATCGGAGCCACTGCCCCGCGGACCAGGTCTCCTAGCTCGATCACTGATTCCCTGGTCAGTTTTCCCTCTTCGATGAGGAAATACAGCGGTCCGCCGGGGAAAAAGCTGTTGGTCCGAGGCTCGTGACGCGGCTGCTGCGTGACCAGCTCCTGTCCCCTTGCGCCGGCGACGATCTGGGTCGCTCGTAGGTAGACCGACGGGTCAACCTCGGTCTCAACACCCATGCTGCTCACATGTGTTCCCGGCCTGAGCTGGTCGGGTTCTGGCGCGTCGTGGTCGGTAACCGGGATGCCGAGCGCCGCCGCCGCACGTTTGGCGAACGAGACGCGGTGCTCGGGGGTCGGGCTGTACATCTCGACGCGCTGGATCGGCCGAACAGCTCGCATGCAGACCAGAATGTCGAGGGCGTTCTGGCCGCTGCCCAACAGCCCGATGCAGCTCGCGTCCGGTCTGGCCAGGTAGCCGGCGGCCATCGCCATTGTGGCCCCAACGCGCATGTGTGAGAACGGATAGCCGATGATCGCGAGCAGCTCCCAGGTGTCCAGCTCCCAGATCAGCGCCACCGAGTCCCGCAGGCCCGCACGGAGCCCCATGCGGCCCATCCCGAGGAGGCCGCCTCCGACGATGCGCACAAGGTTCCTGCGCCCACCGGTGCCTCCGAAGGGAGGTACGTGAACGGTCGTGCCCTCGACTTCCTCCCGAACGACAGTCTCGAGGACGCGGATCGCCTGGGCCGGGTCGATCAGGGGTTCGACCTCGTGTCGGGCCAGCAACAGTGGCATCTTGGCCTCCGATCTCTGCTTTGAGTCGGTGCGCGCACGGAGGGGAAAAGCGGAGCAGCGTGAGGGCGCACCAGATTGTACGATGGCTTCCAGGTCCAATCAGGTTGGACACGGAGCCATCGTTGCCGTGTCGCCGTGTGTAGCTTCGAAACCCAATCTGCTATTGTCGCGGAGCGTTGCACCGCGGCTCGTGCCAGCCCGGAGGTCGAATGGCCAGGATCGATAGAGAAGCGCTGACCCTATTCAGCACGCAGGTTCTGGCCGCCGCCGGGGTAAGCGGCGAAGATGCGCGGGCGCTCGCCGCGCTCCTGGTCAAGTCTGATCTCCAGGGTTACGCAGCGCATGGGACGGCCGTCATCCCAACCTACCTGGATCGGATTAGGCAAGGGCTGATTCGCCTCGACGCGGATCCGATCATCGTCCGAGAGACGAAGACGACCGCGGTGATCGATGGGCAACAGTACGTGGGGCAGATCGTCGCCCTGCGGGCGATGCGCATGGCGATCGAGAAGGCGAAGGAGCACGACGTTGGCGTCGTCTGCCTCAGGCGGGCCGGCCACATCGGCCGACTGGCGGACTACGTGGAGCTGGCTTCCGACGCAGGGATGGTGGGGGTTGCGATGGTCAGCGTGGGTGGCGGCAACATCGCCCCGCACGGCGGCATGGAGCCGATCGCGGGAACAAACCCCATCGCATTCGGCGTCCCGGCAAGGGATGGGCCCGTGCTCATCGACTTCGCCACCGCTTCAATGAGCGCCCGCGAGCTGCAGCGGCGGGTGCGCCACGGCGAGCCAATCCCGCCAGGCGTGCTTCTCGACGGCAGCGGGCTGCCAACAACCGACTATGCGGCATACGTGGGACCCCCGCGCGGTGTGATGTTGCCGTTCGGCGGCCACAAAGGCTCGGCCATCCACCTGATGGCCGAGATTCTCGGCGGCGTGCTGTCCGGTAATGGGCTTGGCTTTGACTTGCGCGACAGCGGTGGTCCTGCGATCAACGCCGCGTTTTTTCAGGCCATCTCGGTCGAGGCCTTCGGCCCGATGGACGAGTTCCTCGACAAAATGGAGGATCTCCGCTCAAACGTTCGGTCGCGCAAGCCGGCTCCAGGATTTGACTCGGTTCGCGTCCCGGGTGATGGATCGCGCGCACGAGCCGAGGTCAATGAGCGAGATGGCGTGCCCGTCGATGACGCGGCATGGGCGGACCTGATCGCGCGTGCAGCCCAGCTCGGAGTGACTGACGTGCCTGAGCCGATTACGGCTTCACGAGCTACCCAGTCATAGCCATCGAGCGCCTTCGCGGACGCGCGCCGACCACCAGATCAGCTCGCTGCGCTCGCGTTGGCGCACCGCTTCCGTCTCGCCGCGGGCCGCGCCGAGCGTCTTGGGCCATCCGAGCTGCAAGAAGGCGCCCAGCAAGCTCAGATCGAGCTGTGGCTGCCACCACGACTCGTCGAACCGATCCCCAAGGCGCTTTTGCAGCCCGTCGCGATAGATGGTGATGGCCTCTTCTTTGGAGACGGGCATGCGCGCTGAGTTCACGGCGAGGTACCAGCCCAGCTCGACGGCCGGCGGGGCCGGACCGACCTGCCCCCAGTCCAGCAGCACGATGCGCCGGGCCGCCTCGGGCAGGATGCCCAGATTGCCCAGCTTCCAGTCACCGTGGATCACGGTCTGGGGATACCGGCTAAGCGCATCGCAGAGCGGCCCTGGATCATCGAGGAGCGAGCCGATGAGCTCGGCAACGTCCGAATCGACCATCGATGGAAGCAGTGCCCAGCCCTCGATGGCCATGGGTGGGATGGGTCGGCGATAGTCCGGAGTAGCGCTGCCGCAGGCTGGAGAATCCGGCCTCGGCGCCGACCAAATGCGCCTGTCCCCACAGGGCTGCGTTGAGGCTGGCCATGCCGTCAAGGAGGCGGTGGTTGTCTGC
The DNA here is from genome assembly GCA_016844585.1 of Chloroflexota bacterium. GTDB lineage: Bacteria > Chloroflexota > UBA6077 > UBA6077 > SHYK01 > JAERMM01. Next base: position 10,833 of record JAERMM010000155.1, read on the forward strand.
GGGGCTGATCCAGTCGTCCCCGGGCGGAATCATTGCCGGGCCGACATCGTTCAGTAAAACAGCCCATCCACCGCCGTCGGCGCAACAAGCCACGACCTGGTGGGTAATCTCCGCTGGCAGGCGGTCGAGGAGCCCGGATTGCCAGACCAGGACCGCGCGGCATCGATCGTCGCCCATCACGCGCATCACCCAATCCCAGTCGCGAGAGATGCGCTTCAGGATGTACGAGCGCCCGTCCGGGCCGTCCGTCCGAAGCCGCAGGAAGTGACTGCCGGACAGCGAGTCCACGGAGCTGAAGGGCGACTGCTCCACGCTGGATACACGACGGCCCTCAACCGCGCTCAGCGCAGTCGCGCTGGCCATCTCGTCGACGCTGGCAAGGAGCTCGTGGTAACTCTCAATCATCGACCCATCTTACCCCACCCTCATCGAGCCTCCCCCCATCGTGGCGCTGTATAGTGACAATGTATAGTCGGCTACGCACGTGCGGCGTTGGCGCCTGCCGTGTGCAGGGAACCGGAGG
>JAERMM010000156.1:0-2994 GCA_016844585.1 Chloroflexota bacterium
TGCAGGGGTATGCCCAGGCGCATGGCGTCCAGGTGCTCGACTTGGACGATCTCGCGACGCGCCAGGCAGTCCGAGCGGACCCGGCGTTCTTCGTGTCTGCTCCCGAGCCGGTCTGCATCGACGAGTTCCAGCACGTCTTGGCGGTCCTCGACGCGATCAAGGCGGAGCTCAACCGAGACCTCCGGCCCGGACGGTACCTGCTCACCGGGTCAACCCGCTATGCCACGCTCCCTGCCGCCAGCCAGTCGCTGACCGGTCGGGCCCACGTCATGACCGTGTGGCCCTTTTCTCAGGGCGAGCTGCGCGGTACGCGGGAGACGTTCATCGACGGGCTTGTGACCGATCCCGCACGCCTGGTCGCTGCTACCCCGTCCACGACCACGCGTCAGGACTACGAGCAGACCATCCTGGCCGGTGGGTTTCCCATTGCGCTGTCTCGGCTGACGCCAGAGTCGCGGCGGCGCTGGTTCCGCGACTTCATCGACATGGTCATTGAGCGGGACGTGCTGGAGATCCGCCGCGTTCGCCAGCGCGTCGTGCTGCCCCAGATTCTGCGCCGCCTAGCCGCGCAGAGCGCGCAGTTGCTGAACCCGGCCGCGGTTGCCAACACGATCGACCTCGACAAGAGCACAGTCAACGATTTCATTCGACTGCTTGAATCGGTATTCCTGGTGCACCGCCTGGGAGCCTATGGCCGCACACTGTCCTCCCGCGCCAGCCACTCACCCAAGGTGTACCTGGTCGACAGTGGCCTGGCCGCGTACCTGCTGGGAATCACCGAGAGCCGGTTGGAGGCCCGGGCGCCGGCTACCCTAACTGAGTTCGGACACGTGATCGAGACGTTCGCCGTCAATGAGATCCTGAAGCAGGCTGGCTGTGCGGAGATTCCACTCGCCTTCAGCCACTTCCGGACCAAGGACGGCCATGAGGTCGATCTCGTCTGCGAGACTGATGACGGACGGGTCGCTGGAGTCGAGCTGAAAGCAGCGAGCAGCGTGGAGGACAAGGATTTCCGGGGGCTCCGCCTCCTGCGGGAAAAGCTGGGGACCGATTTCGTCGGCGGCGTGGTGCTGTATTTGGGGTCGCGCGCCTACACTAAAGAGGACCGTCTCCACGTGCTTCCGCTCGATTGTCTGTGGAGCCAGGAGCCGGTTGCCGGTCGCTAAGCTGCTGCTCGGGCCACGACCAGCCAGTACTGCGAAGCTCGACCAATCCCCCCGTATGGATCACTACCCCGGTTGGCGCAATCCAACGGAGGACCGCATGGCATGGGACGACGTCGTGGAGGTCGCCGTCGCGACGAATGATCTGGGGCTTACGGCTCGGTATCTCCCTGGGGAGACTCAGGCGCTGCGGGAGGACTATTACCTTCGTTCTCACGGCTCGAGACGGAACCGAGTGCAAGGTCCCGCAGAGTTCCCCCCAGTTTTTGGCGGTCTTACATCGAACGCCCTGACCGTGAACGATCGATATCAGGGGGCCTCGGTCCTCAACGGGACCTGGAGCGGTCCAACTTCCGATGTTAGGCACGTCTGGCTCGACCGCCAGGTCGATCGAGTCCATGCTCGCGAGGGTGCTGGTTAAGTGGGTCCGCTCGCGTTCCCCCGCCCCCTGTCAGTGCCCGAATTTCTCGCCTTCTACTCGGTAGCCGTTGGCGTTGCCATTGTCGTCTGTCGGCACATCGTGCAGCGCTCCGATAGGACGGATTCACTTCCACCGATCCCTGTTTCACCGCCACCTGATCCTTATGAACTGGCCTACCTCCGGGGAGGGGAGGCCGAAATGGCCCGGTTGGCCGTCCTGGCGCTGCTCCTTCACCGTGGCGATTCATGACAAGCCTTCGTTCCCCTCTAAGCTCCCTCTAAGCGCCCTGGCACGGATCGTCCACTCGCTTTCAGGGTCGATTACTCGACTGCGGACCGCTCCACACGAATGCAGCGCGCCTGGTGGCCTGGGGCCTTTTGCTCCAGGGGAACAGCGCTGGCCAAGCATGCGTCAAGGCGCACGGGGCATCGCGCGTGGAAGCGGCAGCCGATCTGAGGATTCACCGGCGCCATCGGCTCGCCGGGGAGGACCTGGAGCGGGCGCGGATTCAAGGGGTCGGGGTTGGCAGCGAGCAGCGCTCGCGTGTAGGGGTGCAATGGTCTGTCGAAGAGCTGCGCTGTGGGCGCGTGCTCGACGATCTGGCCGGCGTACATGACGGCCACCTCGTCAGCGACGAACTCGATGGCATTCAGGTCGTGCGAAATGAACAGCATGCTCAGTTGGCGCTCCTCACGGAGACGCCGGAGCAGAAGCAGGATCTGAGCTTGCACGGAAACGTCCAACGCCGAAACGGGTTCGTCGGCGATGAGAAGCCGCGGCTCAGGTCCGAGTGCGCGGGCGATGGCGATGCGTTGACGCTGGCCCCCGCTGAACTCGTGCGGATGACGGTAAAGATGGTCGGACTGAAGGCCTACCTGATCGAGCAGCTCTACCACGCGAGCCTGAAGCGCATCCCCGCGAAGGCCGAAGTGGAGCTGGACCGGCCGTCCGACGATGTCGATCACACGCTTTCGCGGGTTGAGCGAGGAGAATGGGTCCTGAAACACAAGCTGCAGGTGGCGACGCACCGCTCGCAGGCGAGCGGCGCGAAGCCCGATGAGCTCCTCGCCGTCGAAAAGAATTGAACCGGCTGTCGGCTCGATGATGCGAGCGATGAGTTTTGCGACCGTCGACTTGCCGCAGCCGCTTTCGCCAACCAGGCCCAGCGTGCGATCCTGCCCAACTGCGAGGTCCACGCCGTCGACCGCGTGAAGAGCCCGCTCCCCAAAAATCAACCGCGAGATCGGGCCACCGCTCAGATCGTAGTACTTCCGCAGCCCGCTGACCGACAGCAGCGGCTGCACACTTCGTCGTTCATCACCCACCCCGTCACCCATTTGGCCCGTCACCCATTTGGCCCGTCACCCATTTGGCCCGTCACCCATTTGGCCCGTCACCCATTTGGCCCGT
>JAERMM010000156.1:3006-11794 GCA_016844585.1 Chloroflexota bacterium
CACCCATTTGGCCCGTCACCCATTTGGCCCGTCACCCATTTGGCCCGTCACCCATTTGGAAAGAAGCAAGCCACGCGGCCAGAGGAACGCGGGGACAGCACCGGGCTTGTCTCTTCGCATTCGCCAGCCGATTTTGGGCAGCGCGGGTGGAACCTGCAACCCGTGGGTGGATGAAGCAGATCGCAAATCGCGCCTCGAATCCCCTGGAGCGGTGTGCTGCGCCTTGGGACCGACGCCAGTAAGCCGGCCGTGTAGGGATGGCCCGGCGATCGAAAGATCTCGGCGGTGGCGCCTTCCTCGACGATGTTACCGGCGTACATCACCGCGACACGGCGACAGACCTGCGCGACCACGCCCAGGTTGTGGGAGATGAGCACCAGCCCCATCCCCATTTCCGCCTGCACCTCCGCGAGGAGCGAAAGGATTTGCGCCTGAATCGTGACGTCCAGGGCAGTCGTCGGCTCATCGGCGATGAGAATGTCCGGGCCACAGGCCAGAGCAGCCCCGATCATGGCCCGTTGTCGCATCCCGCCGGACAGCTCATGCGGGTACTTACGGAGCACGCCCCTCGCATCCGGCAAGCGCACGCGCTCCAGCATCCGCGCGGATTCGTCCATCGCGTCGCCGTGCGGCAGACCCAGGTGCTGCTGGTAGACCTCCGCGAGTTGTTCGCCGATGGTGAGAACCGGGTTTAGCGATGTCATCGGCTCCTGGAACACCATCGCGATCTTTCGGCCGCGAAGCCGCTCCAACCGCGCCTCAGGAAGCTGCAAGAGGTCCTCCTCGCCAAGCCAAACGTGCCCCTGCCGCGCACGGCCCGGCGATTCCAGCAGGCCCATGATCGCGAGCGCGGTGACCGTCTTTCCTGAGCCAGACTCGCCGACGATGCCGAGGGTTTCGCCGCGGTCCAGGGAGAGGCTGATGCCGTCTACAGCCGTGAGTCGTCCGGCGCGCAGATCGAAGTCGACGTACAGATCCTCGACGCGGAGGACTGGCGAGACCTTCATGTGCCCATCAGGCCGCCTCGCCGAAGCGCGAACTCTTACGCAGCACTCACGCGGGCGCTTTCTTAGGCTCGCGGGCACGCTGTTCGTGGGGCCGGTTCCCCAGCTTCTCAACTTTGGTCTTTTTCGTTTTCCCTGAGTCCTTGCCCTTGCCCTTGTCGCCCATGACGGCTCCTCTCCTTGCGTAACTCGCAGGTCAGCCTACTGACCATACGTCCCGCCGAACATACCCGCAATGGGAGATCGCGAATCCGCCTCAGGGTTGTCACCTTGTCACCGTTGTCACCTAGGTCTTTTCGCAAGATTAGGCACGGCGGGCGACCATCGAATGACGCGCGGGCTCATGCATTCCGCGGGTCGAACGCGTCTCTGAGGCCGTCACCGAACAGGTTGAAGCCGAGAATGAGAAGCGAGATCGCGGCCCCCGGGAAGATCGCCGTCCAGGGCGCGAACTCCATGTACGTCTTCGCCTCATTCAGCATCTGCCCCCAGCTGATGGTCGGGGGCGCGAGACCCAGACCGAGAAAGCTCAGCGAGGATTCGATGAGCACCGCGTGCGCGAAATCAATGGAGAGCTGAATCAAGATCGGCGCAGAGGCGTTTGGCAGAATTTCGCGGAAGAGGATCGCAAGATCGCGCTCGCCGGACACGCGTGCTGCCTGAACGTACTCACGCTCGCGTTGCGCGAGCACGCCGCCTCGCATGATGCGCGCGTAGCGAGGCACAGCCGTCACCGCGATCGCCCACCATAGCGACATGACGCTCGCGCCCATGGTAGCGACCAGCGCGATAGCCAGAAGGCGCGATGGGAACGCCATGAGCGCGTCGATAAGGCGCATCAGCACCGCGTCGACGCCGCGCCCGTAGTAGCCTGCGATGGCGCCGATGGGGGTACCCACCAGCAAAGCGATGGCGACTGCCCCCGTCGCGACAGAAAGCGTGACCCGCAGACCCTCGATGACCCGTGCCAGAATGTCTCGCCCTACACGATCGGTGCCGAAGAGATGTTCGGCGCTTGGCGGCCGAAGCCGAATGCTGACGTCCGGCGCCACCGGGTCGTACGGAAGGATCGACGGGCCGACAACCGCCAGCAGGAACGCGAGCACGACGATCGCTGCGCCGATCACTGCCAACGGGTTGCGCACCATGATCGTGACCCATGTCAAAGAGCCTCCCGCCGGTGCGCGAAGCGGCAGTTGTGCGGCACGGCTAGTTGCCTCGCCCTCTACTGCACTCACGGTAGACGATGTCCACGGCGAAGTTGGCAAACATGACGGTCAGCGCCAGGAGTAGTACAACCCCCTGAACAACGGGGAAGTCTCTCGCGTAGATGGCCTGCAGCAGTAGATTTGCCACGCCGGGCCAGGAGAACACGACCTCGACCACCGTGGAGCCACCTAACAGGTGCACTACTTCGAACGCCATCACGGTCGCGGTGGTGATGAGCGAATTCTTCAGCACGTGCCGCCACAGGATGCGGCGGCGCGGGATCCCCTTCGCGCGCGCTGTCCGAACGTAGTCCTGGTGCAGCTGCTCCAACACGTCCGAGCGAAGGAATCGCACCACACGGGCAGCGGAGGCTGCTGCGAGCACGACGGTGGGCATGGCAGCCCGCCTGAGGAACTCGCCCAGGTTCTCGGTCGGTGACACGTACCCGAGCGAGGGCAGCCACCCGAGATGAAGGCTGAAGAACAGAACGAGCAACAGAGCCAGCCAGAAATTCGGGACGCAGATCCCCAGAATCGAGACGCCGGTCACCACGAAGTCGACGATCGTATTGTGGCGAACCGCCGCGAGGATCCCCATTGGAATTGCAATTGCCCCGGCAACGCAGAACGCGATCGCGGCAAGCAGGAGGGTCGCCGGGAATCGCGTGAGGATTGCCTCCAGCACCGGCTGGCCTGTCACCAACGAAGTGCCGAGATCACCCTGCAACGCGCGGCCGAGCCAGCGAGCGTACTGAACGTACAGCGGGTCATCGAGCCCCATCCGCTCGCGCATCGCCAGGTACACCTCACGGGAGTAACCTGCCCCCGAAGCATCGTCTCCGGAGTAACCGAGCATGACCTTCACCGGATCGCCCGGGATCAAGTGGATGAGGCTGAAAACGAGAAAGCTCACGATAAGCGCAGTCGGGACCATCTGAGCCACACGCCCCACGGCGTAGCGGAGGATCAACGCCCGACCTCCGCGCTCGGTTCAGTCGATCCAGGTCTTCTTGAGGCCCGCCGAGCGACTCTGATAACCACCGTTGTCGGTCGGGAGGAAGTCGCGCACGTTGTCGCGCGTCGCGAAGAAACGCCAGCCGAACGCCAGATCGTATTCGACCGCGTCGTCATAGATCTTTCGCATCACGTCCCGAAAGATGCTGATCCGCCGGTCCTGGTTGACCTCGGTCCCGAGCTGATCGAACAGGCGATCGACTTCAGGATTCTTGTATCCGGCGTAGTTTCGGCCACGCTCCGGCCCGAACTCGCTGTAGAAGTCAGGCATGATTCCGACCGAGGGCTCGTTGTCAGTGTTGCCACCCCGCAGCGTGATGTCGAAGGCGCCCTTGGCCTGACGTTCGTCGTAGACACGCGACTCCAGGATCTCGACTTTGAGGTTGAGCCCGGCCTCCTGCATGCGCGGCACGATGGACTCCATGATCTCCTCGTGGCCGCGGCGTCCGATGAGGTTGATTTGCTCGCCGTTGTAGCCAGCCTCGGTCAGAAGCTGACGGGAACGTACGAGATCGCGCTTCCTGGGAGGGAGGTTGACGGACTTCGACCAGACGGAGTCCGGCGGCGCGTTGACCTCGGTCGGCTGGCCGTAGCTCAGCAGCACCTCCTGGATGTAGGCGTCACGATCGATCGACAGGATGACCGCCTCGCGAAGCCGCACGTCCTGCACCATTTTGGACTCGAAATTGAACACCACGCGGCGGAAGTCGGAGATGCGCGCCGGGTACATCTTGATTCCACGCACCTCGCCGCGATCGATCCGCTCGGCCCAGTCGATGGGAATGCGCTCGGCCGCCTGGATATCGCCTGCGCGCAGCGCGGTGAATCGCACCGACGGGTCCGGAATCAGCTTGAAGACGATACGGTCGAGAAAAGGGGCGCCGTCCCAGTAGTCGTCGTTCCGCTCCATCGTGACCTGGTCGTCCGGTCGCCACTCGACGAACCGAAACGGCCCAGTTCCCGGCGGGGGGTTGTTCCCTGTCCGCAGCGTGCCCGGCTCCAGCGACTTCGCCGGCACGATTGGCAGCGCGCGGATCTCGGACATGTGGGCGAGAAACGCAACGCCCGGCTCGGCGAGCGTGAAGCGGACCGTGTAGTCGTCAACCTTGTCGACCTGGCGGATCAGGTTGAGCGACGCCGTGCCCTGGGCCCCGTTGGTTGGCTCTGAAGCGTAGCCCGCGCTCCAGATGACGTCGTCCGCCGTCATCTCTTGGCCGTTGTGGAACTTGACGCCTTTGCGCAGCGAAAAGGTGAAGACGCGCGCGTCCGGTGAGACCTCATAGCGCTCGGCGAGCGATGGCTGTCCGCGGCCCTCGATGTCGTACGCAAGCAGCGACTCGTACACCATTTCCTTGATAGACTGCGGCACCGACGAGGTATTGACGAACGGATTTGAGTTGCTCAGGTCCTTCTCGGTTCCGAAGATCAGCGTTCCGCCGCGTTTCGGCTGCGGTGCGGCCGCTCCACTGGCCGGCTGCGCGCCCGTGATCGGCGCCGGTGCGCTCGTGCCCGCGCAGGCGGCACTTACCACCAGGAGAAGACCGAGAAAAGCCGGCGCCAAACGCCGCGCCGTCCAGCCGTCATGATGCATGCTGATCACCTCATCTTTGGCACGTCGGCTCACATCCTACGCGCCACTCGCGCACCCGGGCAAGTGGCAGTACGCGTCACATTACAATGTGAACATGGTACTATGGTGATATACGAACTCCGAGACAGGCGACCGGGAGGAACCGATGGCTATAGCGCGAAAAGCTCGATGCACCATCGGGACGGAGGTGTGGATCGCGACCGCGCTCTTGCACCGCGAGCATCCCGAGCGGGCCGACTTCGACGTCGCCGAGATCATGGAACGGATCAAGCAAGAGATCATCGTTGGTGAGATGCGCGCTGGGGTGGAGACCCACATCCGACAGATGTGCGTGGCCAATCGAAAGCGAGACCCATCGCGGCTGCGCATACTCTTCGCCACCGACACGCGACGCCGCCGGCTCTTCCGAGAGGGAGACGCCTACGACCCCGGGCGCGAGGGCGGCAAGATCGCTCCCTCGCGAGACGACGTGCCCGAGCCGTACCACTACCTCCTCGAATGGTATGGCTCCGCCTATGCGCGCGCGGCCGGTGACACTCAGAGGAAGGATCCCATCCTCGCCCTGCGAGGGCTGGGGAGGGAGATGTGGGTAGGTGAGGATCCGGACGGCTACGTGCGCAGGCTTCGTGAGGGATGGGAGTGAGCCGCATCTTCTGGGACACCAACCTGTTCATCTACCTCATCCAGGACGCCGGCCCCCTCGGCGAACAGGTAGGACAGCTGCGGGAGAGGATGCTCGCCCGAGGCGACGGGCTTTTCACGTCGACCTTGACCCTGGGAGAGGTGCTCGTGAAACCGCTGGAGGCAGGACGCGAGGACCTGCGAGACCGCTACGAGGACGCCCTCCGGACTGGCGCGACGCTGCTTGCCTTCGACGTAGGCGCCGCTCGGCGCTACGCGGCGATCCGCTCCGACCGCTCCATCCGGGCTCCAGACGCGGTCCAACTCGCGTGCGCAGCCGAGGCGAGGATGAACCTGTTCATCACCAACGACGAACGTCTCAGCCGCAAGGCTATTTCAGGCATCGACTTCATCGCTCCGCTGGCACGCGCCTTGATCTAGCGGCCGCATGCAACTCCATCATCTCCGGCTTCGAACTGGCCCGAATCGGCGTCGACCTCTGACCCAGCTTGTGGTTCCTGGTAGGCATCACGGCCTGTTGAGAGGGTCCAGGCTGACGCGGAAGCTCCCCTCGCTCTGGACGGAGTTGACGAACCGCCCCGGCTTCATGGGCAGCTTCTCGAGAAACAGGACCAGGATCCAGCGATCCGGATCGTCGAGGAAGGCCATGGCCGGCGCGAGGAGGGCCTGCGCCGGTGTCGTTCGCCGAAGGTACTCGGCAACCGCCCGGGCGATCGTCCGATCGAGGAAGCAGGTGGGAGCGCTGTGAAGGGCGAGCTCTTCCAGCAATGCGGGGTTCCGGAGATCGAGATGTTCCTCAATGGTGACGTGGAGTCGAAACAGCGCCCGTTCCACTGCTCCCGCGGCGGCGTTTGACGAGCGGTCGTCTCGAAGGTGCCGGGCGAACTCCGCCAGCGCCACCGATGGGTCGCTAGCGAGGTAGAGGGTTGGTTGTCCGGGATAGCTCCAGCGGTTATTCGCGGCCAGGCCGGCGAAGCGAAAATCGAGAACATCGTACGGAGAGCCCGCGGGAATGTGTCGGAAGGCGAATCCGGCCCATGGCCGGAGAAACGAAGCGACCGGCACTAGGCGCCAAGACCCTCGTAATCAGCGGCCAGCGCGGCGAGGACGCGGTCAGCGTGCCCAATTTGAACCAGTTGCAGCGCACTGAGACCTTCGAATTCGGCCATCGGGGTCGCGAGAAAGCGACGAAGGCCATCCTGGGTGTAAACGATGAGGCCGAGGTGGGTGATCTCCTCGATTTTGGCTAGACGCTGCCGGACAAACGGGTTGGTCGGCAGGGCGCCCTGTTCTTCCCAGCGCTCCACGGACTTGGCGCTGACATCGAGCAGGCGCGCCATCCGCTCGCGTGAGAGGCCCAGGTTCTCTCGGAGGTAACTTGGACCCGTGATCGCAGTTTTCCTGACCGCCATGGCGAATCCTCCCTGGGCATCCCCAGCGTACCGCATTGTCTCGACAAATGTCCAGTCGCCCGGCGACTGCGGTGGCTCCCATCCCAAACGTTTGAGGCCAACGGCGCGATCACGGCAATGGAATGGGCTCCTGATGAGAGTCGGATCGCAGCTGTGGTAGTTTCCGAGCGAGCTCAAGTCTTGGTACTTGTGCTCGGAACCGGCGGGTGGAGCGAAGTTGCGGTTATCCCATTGGAAGTTCGATGTCCTGGCGCGGACGTGCTAGGCTTCAAAATTCTGAGCTGGTCTCGGTAGCAGGCTATTGCAAGATAGCGACCAACTCTGACCCAGCTCTCGGATTCCGGCTTGCCGAGCCGCACCCGTTGGGGTACTGTCGCTTTCGTGCAACCAATGTTCAACTGGTACTCACTGCCGTCGTTCGGCGCCATGCTGCTCTTCTGGGTGCTGGCCGCATACATCCTGACGCGCAGTCCGCGCGGCCTCATTCCCCTCACGGCCTTCGGCGCGCAGGCGGCCACGGCCAGCTACCTCTTTGGCCAGGCGATGCAGGCGAACGCGCCGACCCTGGAGGATTGGCTGCCCTGGTCACGAGGGCTGCTGTGGGGCGCCGCGATCGCTCCGACGCTCTGGTACTGGCTCACGGCCCTGCTGCTGCGAGCGGAGGACACCCCGAGTCTACAGTCATACGCTCGCTGGGTCGCGTTGCCCGCGGGCGCCGTCTTCTCCGCGGTGTGCTTGTTCGTGACGGGGGCCATCTACATTGGAGACGGTCTCTATGCCTATTCAGCGACGGTGGAGCTGGCCGGGACGTCGGTCTACTCTCGTTTCCATGCCCCACTAGGTCCGCTCTACGCGGTCTTCGTCGCAATGCTCGCCGGGACCACGCTCTTTGCTGCACTCAACGTTGGGCTGGTCTGGCACGCGACGAAAAACCGGGACCGCCGCCGCCAGTTTGGCTGGCTGCTCTGGGCTGCATTGCTCATCCTTGCGGGCGCTAACTCGCTGGGAATCTCGACCTGGTTGGCGATCGACGCTTTTCCCACCTGGCTGGGCCACCTGCTTCTCGCCGGTGCCATGATCGCGATGGCTTGGAACGTAGCCGCATACAGCCTGCTGCTCAAGAACCAGGTGATCCGTCGCGACTTTTTCTATTTCCTGACCGGCCTTGCGCTGATAACCGCTGTATACACGCTCATCTTCGCGATTACCCGCCCGCCGTACAGCTTCGGCCTGTTGGCATTCGTCGCGCTCAGCCTCACCGGCGTCGTGCTGTCGCACGCTCTGATCGATCTGGGCCGACGTGCACTCGACCGACTGTTCTTCGCGAGCGACGTGCAGCTCCTGCGGACGAACCTCAGCTCGGTGGTCCAGAGCGCTGCGCTTTCCCAGGACCTCGATTCGCTCCTGGAAGAGGCCAAGACGGAAATCGATGAGGTTTCCGCCGAGCGCTTCGTCAGCCTCACCGAGCAGGCGCTTCGCCGTCTGAACAGCCCCGCTGCCCTAGTCGATTCGGAGCTGTGCGCGCGGATACCGCTCACGCTGCGGGATGGTCGAGGGACCCTGACGAACGGACAGGGTGCCCTAGCAACGCCGCTGGATCGAGCACACACGCTCCGCGAGGTTCTCGTATCCGCGATCGAGCGCCTCAAGCCGGAAGGAGAGGACACCCGTCCCGGCAACGCTGCCACCTTGCAATACAACATCCTGCGCGAAGAGTATCTGCAAGGCCTGCTCAACAAACAGATCATGGCGCGCCATGCCGTGAGCGAGGGCACCTTCCACCGCAATCGCCGCCAGGCGATCCGCACGGTTGCTATCGAGATTCACCACCGCGAGGAGGCGCTCTCGCATCGCAGGGCGGCTGAGTAGGCGCCAAGAATCTGACACTTTTTGGCGCTTCGCCGGCAGTCTCTGGCA
>JAERMM010000015.1 GCA_016844585.1 Chloroflexota bacterium
TGCATCCTTCCATCGTGTCACCATGGCAATTAATGTGCATCACCCGTCCTTGTGGGGGAGGGTTGGGGTGGGGGGTAGGTAACCTCATCTGGATCAGTCGGTGCTAGTAGGGCCCTCATCGCCGCCACCCTGCGGACCAGGGCGGTTGAACGGTCGAGGGCCGCCGGGGTTGAATCCGGGCCTTGGTCCGGCGTCGCGTCGAGGCGGTGGCCCGCCGCCACCGCGGAACGGCGGAGCGCCTTCACGACGGAACCCGCCGCCGTCCCTCGGCGGACCACCACGATTGAAACCGCCCTGTGGCGGACGTCCGGCGCCCTCGGGCGAACGCTGGAAGGGCGGCGGTCCGCTGCCCTCTTCTCCGTTGCCCGTCGGCGCCAGGAGCGCGCGGCGCGAGAGATTGATGCGCCCCTGGCGATCGATCTCGGTCACCAGGACGGTAATCTCGTCGCCGAGCTTCACGACATCCTCGACGGTTGGCACGCGGTAGTCCGCCAGCTCGGAGATGTGGACCAGCCCTTCCTTGCCGGGGAGGATCTCGACGAAGGCGCCAAACGCCATGATTCGAGTCACCTTGCCCGTGTAAACGGTGCCGACCTCGACGTCGCGCGTCAGCCCGTTGATCATGTCGATTGCCTTCTGCGCGTTTTCCGCGCTCGTCGATCCAATGAGCACCGTGCCGTCGTCTTCAATGTCGATCGTGCACTTGGTCTCCTCGGTAATCCGGCGAATCGTCTTCCCACCTGGGCCGATGATGTCGCGGATGCGGTCGGGGTGGACCTTGACCTTGGTGATTCGGGGCGCGTACGGCGAAAGCTGTGGCCGCGTTTCGCTGATGGTCTGGGTCATCTTGTCGAGAATGAACATGCGCGCGTCATGCGCCTGAGCCAGCGCCTCCCGCATGATCTGCGGTGTAATGCCGCGGACCTTGATGTCCATCTGCAGTCCACAAATGCCCTCGGCCGTTCCTGCCACCTTGAAGTCCATGTCGCCGAGGAAGTCCTCAACCCCCTGGATGTCGGTCAGGATGCTGTACGTGTTGGCGTCCCGCGTGATGAGACCCATGGCGATGCCGCTGAGCGGCGCCCGAATCGGCACTCCCGCGTCCATGAGAGCGAGCGTTCCCGCGCAGACGCTCCCCATCGAGGTGGACCCGTTCGAGGAGAGCACTTCCGCCACCAGGCGAATGGTGTAGGGGAATTCTGATTCCTCTGGAATGACCGAGAGAAGCGACCGCTCCACCAGGTGGCCGTGGCCGATGTCGCGTCGTGACGGGCCCACCATTCGGCGGGTCTCGCCAGTGCTGTACGGCGGGAAGTTGTAGTGGTGGATGAACCGTTTCGACTCCTGGATTCCCAGGCCATCGATGATCTGCTCGTCGCCGATCGTTCCCAGCGTGGCCACGCTGAGCACCTGCGTCTGCCCACGGGTGAAGAGGCCAGTCCCATGCGTTCTGGGCAGCACGCCCACTTCGCAGGTTATCGGGCGGATCTCGGTGAGGCCGCGGCCGTCTGGCCGAATGCCTCTGTCCAGGATCGCGTTGCGGACGGTTTCCTTCTCGACGTTGTAGAAGACCTTGCCGATCTCCTTCTCGTCGTACCCTCGCGAGATGAACTCGGCGACCATCGCCGCCTTGACCGCTGCCACGGCGCTCTCACGCGTTGCCTTGTCCGAATTGAACATAGCGTCGCTGAGCTGCGAGCCGATCCACGCGCGGATCTCTGCGTCGAGTGCCTCGTTGATCGGAGTCGTCGGATACGACTTCTTTTGCTTGCCAATCGCCTCGACCATGCGGTTCTGAAGGACCACCAGCTCTTTGATGGCGTTGTGGCCGAACTCGATGGCCTCCACCATTTTTGCTTCGGACAGCTCGATTGCCCCCGCCTCGACCATCATGACGGCGTCAGCTGTGCCCGCGATCGAGAGGTTGAGGCGACTGTAGGTCAGCTGCGACAGGGTCGGGTTGATGACGAACTGGTCGTTGATATACCCGACGGTCACGGCGCCAACGGGCCCATAGAACGGGATGTTGGAGATCGGAAGGGCCGCGGATGCGCCGACGATGCCGAGCGAACCCGGGTCATTCTCGTGGTCGACCGACATCACCGTGATGACGATCTGGGTCTCGTTGCGGTAGTCCTTTGGGAAGAGCGGCCGCAGCGGACGGTCGGTGAGACGCGCGTTCAGGATGGCGGCCTCGCCGGCGCGGCCTTCCCGCTTGAAGAAGCCGCCCGGGATCTTGCCGGCGGCGTACATCTTCTCTTCAAACTCAATGGTTAGCGGGAAGAAGTCGAGGCCCTCGCGGGGCGTGTCCGCGCTGACTGCTGTCACCAGGACGACAGTTTCCCCATAGGTTACGAGGACGGCGCCGTGGGCAAGTCCGGCCAGGCGGCCGGTTTCGAGACTAAGGGTACGACCGGCGAACTCGATGGAAAACGTTTCGGCCATTTGTGGCTCCTCCAGCGCATAGCGACCACCCGATGTAGAGGAGCGGAGCGAGGAATGGAGGGCAGCCCAGCCTCAACATGCCGAGTTCGATCTTCGGATGTGAGGTCTACCTTGCGGCGGGGTCCGAAGCTAGCGTCGCAGCCCGAGCGAGTTGATGAGCTGGCGGTAGCGATCGAAATCCCTACGCCGAAGGTAGTTCAGGTGACGGCGCCGTCTGCCGACCATCATGAGGAGACCACGCCGTGAAGCATGGTCATGTGGATGTACCTTCAAGTGCTCGATCATGTCCAGGATGCGTCGCGTGAGCAGGGCAACTTGAACGTCCGAAGAGCCAGAGTCTTCGCCGTGCACTCGGTACTTCTCGATGATGGGGCCCTTTGTCTCAGGGGCAAGGGGCATGCGGGGCCCTCCAGGCGCACTCCGACGTATCGGGGTGCCTATGCGTTTCTTTCTCTCCGATTGTTTGCTTGGGCGAGTATAGCACGCTGGGATTGCCAGGCGAGCGAAACCCAAACGGACGTGCTACCCTACTGCCGGCGTCAGAGAACCGCGCTACTGGCCATTCTGAGCGGCAGCGAAGGGTCCGTCTCGTTGCCTGTTGCTTCTTCATGTGGAGCGTGCCTTATGGATCGAGAACCTGCGATGGAGTCCACCGACGCATTCGGACGCTGGTACGTCGAAAGCTCGTACCAGCAGTTCGTGCGCGGCGAGGGCGCGCCCCTGTATGAGGGAAGCGCGTTGGAGGACATGGGGAGCGTCCAGCTTGCTGAGTGGGAACGCCGTGGCGGCAAGGTCGCCTACACCCGCATGGCGGACCAGGAGATCTTCAGCCTTCAGATCGTGGAGATCCCGCCGCGAGGTGAGCTGAGGCCCGAACACCACATGTATGACGCGGTCATGCTGGTTCTGAGCGGCCAGGGCGCCACGACCGTCTGGCAGGAGGGCGAGCGTCCTTACACGGTGGAGTGGCACGAGGGCTCGCTGCTGGCGATTCCGCTGAACGCCTGGCACCAGGAGTTCAATAACTCGGGGACCGAGCCCTGCCGCTACGTCATGGGGACGAACATGGCCCACATGATCAACCATTTCCACAATATCGACTTCATCTTCAACAATCCGTTCGTGTTCGCCGACCGCTACTCCGCCAACATGGCGGACTTCTACACGGACCGTCCGCGCCACTGGAACCTGCGACTCTTCGAGACCAACTTCATCCCGGACGTTCGCGAATTCGGTGTGGACGCCTGGCGCGAGAAGGGCTTCCGAACCGGCATCGCCCGCCTGTCAATGGCCAGCACGTCGCTCGGTCTGCACATTCTGGATATCGGCGAGGGCACATATGCCACGGCCCATCGCCATGACGCCGGCGCTCATGTGGTGCAGGTGGGTGGCGAGGGCTACGAGCTTCTCTACTTCGAGGGCGAAGCCGAGCCAAGGCGAGCGCCCCTTCGCCCCTATGGCGTGATAGCGCCCAAGCGCCACGAGTTCCACCAGCATTTCAACACCGGGAAGGGGCCCATCCGCCAGGTTGCTTTCAAAGATCATCCGCCGCGCTACGGATACGGCACGCCCTATAACCCGCTCGGCGCCGCGCAGACGGTCGACCCGGGCGGCATAGGCTTCACCATCACTTACGATCAGGAGGATCCCCGGATTCGCGACGAGTACTACCGCGAGCTCGAGCGAAACGGCGTCGAGCTTCGTTTGCCGCCCGTAAGCCAGAAGGGAAGCTAGGGCCATTGCCACGTGCGTGGCCTTTTCGTCCCGTAGGGGAGGGGCTTGTCCCCTCCCGCCCGGTGTCGGCACGCAGAGATCCGCGGCGGGGACAAGGCCCCGCCCTACCGGACGACGACCGGTGCAAGGGCGATTAAAGACCCACCAGTGGTGAGCGGAGCGTCCCGGCAGCTTGCAAATCGTCGGGCGCGATGGAACAATCGGCGGGCAGAACCAAACCGACGGAGTGTCGCGCGTGCCGCTGACTGCTGAACAGCGCTTGAACCTGGACCGCAAGGGGGTGAACTGGCGCCGCCTCGACTACGCGGAAGCCAGCGACGTGCTCGATGCGCTCGATCGCGGGAAATCACTCGTCGTGGACACGCGGGACGTGCGTCACTACGTCAGCAACCACTTTCCCGGCGCGGTCAGCGCTCGGGGTTACGATGCGCTGCTTGCCCTCCCGAAAGAGCCCGCGCTCTATCTGTACTGCGCCTGCGAAGATGATGGCGGGGCCTCGCGTGCCGCCCTCGGGCTCATGGACTCAGGCTATCTGGACGTGCACGTTATCGCCGGCGGGCTTTATGCTCTGCAGGACGAGGCCGGGCGGCGCGGTTTGCCGACGAGCGAGGGGACCGATCCGGGGAGCAGCCGCGACCCTGAAACGGGCCAAAATGCCACGGTACACAATGAACGATGAATTTCTGGAGGGGACACCGTGACGATCAAAGCGAGCATTGACTGGGACAAGTGCGAGGGCAACGGAGTCTGCGCTCGCGTCGCGCCCGAGATCTTTTCCGTCGACGCTGATGGCAACTCCGACGTGCTCATGGAAGAAGTTCCAGCGAACCTGAGGGCCAAAGCGATGCTCGCCATGCGTGGCTGCCCAACGAACGCGATAATCGTCACCGAGGATTAGACCCCGCGGTAGCAAAACCTGACGGAATCGAGGCCGATACGGCTGCTGACTGGTGCGGCGATCCGCCGGCGCCTGAGCTGCAGCATGGCATCGAGCAGTTCAACCGTGGGGACTTCTTCGAATGCCACGAGACACTGGAAGCACTGTGGCTGCGGGAGCGGCGCCCGGAGCGGACCTTCTACCAGGGCATCATCCAGGTAGCCGTGGGCTACTACCATTTGCAGCGCGCGAACCGGCGCGGAGTGATATACAGCCTGAGCGGTGGACTCGAGCGGCTGCGCCCATTTGCGCCGGCCTGCCAACGCGTGGAAGTGGCGCGGCTCGTTGGGGACGTCGAAGCAACGCTAGAGCGCCTCAGTCAGTCGAGGCCAGAAGCAAAGGCCGGCCTCAACGAGCTTCCCCCGCCGACTATCTCCTGGCAGCAATGAGGCAACCGAAGCAATATCGAGGAGGGACCGATGGAGCTGGCCACGGCGAACAAGGCGATTGAAAGCGCGCTAGCGAAAGCGAAGGACCTGGGTCGCAGCTTCACCATCGCGGTGATGGATGACAGCGGGCGCATCGTTGCCCTTCAACGGATGGATGGGGCACATTTCGTGACGCCCGACCTGGCCATGGGTAAGGCGTTCGCAAGCGCCGCCCTCGGTCGCCCGGGCGTGCAGATTGCCGAAATCGGCAAGACGAGTCCCGCGTTCATCACGTCCATAGTCGGCGCCACTGACGGCAAGTTCGTCGCCGCCCCGGGAGGAACGCCCATCGTCGTTTCAGGCAAACGCCTGGGCGCGATCGGCGCCAGCGGCGGCACACCCGACCAGGACCAGGAAGTAGCCGACGCCGGCGCAGCGGCCGTCTCGAGCTAATCGACCTTCAATGTCAACCCGAGCCCGCAGGCGAAGGCTCTGCGTCTCGCCGCGGCCCGTTTCCCTTTCGCCTACCCTTCGAGCTTCTCGTAGAGGAAGTCGATCGTCCTGGTCCACGCCTCCGCTGCCACGTCTGCAACGTACGTGCGCGCCCTGGCCGCGTTCATGAATCCGTGGCCCGCGTTGGGGTAGGTGACGATCTCGAAGTCCTTGCCCAGACGGGTCAGCTCGTCTCGCACGCGGTCGGCCTGGGCGATAGGAACCACGCGGTCATCCTCGCCATAGAAGATGAGGGACGGGCCCGCGAGCTTCGCCGCGTCGTTGATCGGCGCATCGGAGTCGTCAGGCGCAAGCGAGCCGTAAAAGCAGATCACTGCCATGACGTCAGGGTTCCGCGTACCGAGCATGAACGCATCTCGCCCGCCCGCGCAGAAGCCGAGCGCGCCGACCAGCCCCGAGCGCACCTCGCCGCGCGCTGCAAGGAGACGAAAGGCGCTGTTCAGATCGTCAAGCACCTGGTCGTCGCTCATCTGCTCGCGAATCTTCATCGCCGCGGCCACATCGTCGTACGAGCCAAGGCGCACGGGCTGCGCATGGTAAATTTCCGGGGCGAGTGCGACGAACCCCTCCTCCGCGAAGCGGCGACAGGTTGCCTGCAGGTCCTCAGTCAGGCCGAAGATCTCTTGAATGACCAGGATCCCGGGGCCCGCGGTGCCGCCCTCAGGTCGGGCGATGTACATGCGCATCGGGCCCGTCGCGGTGTCTAGAACGATCCAGTCGGTGACGACTCCCATCGTAGTCCCCTCCAAGCGGCGGCTATTATAGCGTCCGTCGTGAACGCCCCTTCACCAGGATCACCAACCATCTGGACGCGCTCCTTTAAGTTCGTGTGCCTTGCGACGCTTCTGGCATACACCCATCAGTTCCTGCTCCTGCCAATCCTTCCGCTCTATGTGACCGACTTCGGCGGATCGATTCTTCTGGCTGGTCTGATCGTGTCGGCATTCAGCGTGACCAGTTTTTTCCTTCGGCCTCTCGCCGGGTTCGCAGCCGATCGTTGGAACGGGGGTGTCGTTCTCTTCGCCGGATGTCTGACCCTCGCCGCATCCGGTCTGGCGATGGCGGTTCCCGTCCTGCCGCTCGCGTTCGTGGCCAACGCGGTGCGTGGGATTGGATGGGGCGCTATCAACATCGGAGGGTCCACCCTCGTGAGTCGCGACGCGCCGCCGAGCAAGCGCGCCGAGGTGTCCGGCTACTACAGCGTCGCGACGAACCTGGCCCCCACGTTTGCGCCCGCGATTGCGCTCTGGCTGCTCGGGGCCGTCCCGGGTGGGTTCGCCGTGGTGTTCGCCTTGTCGTCCCTCACGGCTTTGCTTGCGGCTCTCGCCTCCTGGCAGATTCCGCGAGCTGAGGACGGTGGGCCTCGTCGAGTGTCTGCTGTGGATTCGCCGACGGTCGGAAGCGGCGAGGTTGCGCCGTCAAGGACCAGCCCTTCGAGCGACGTTGAAGCATCGTCAGCCCCTGAGAGCCCCGTCCCGGCCACGCCCCGCCAGAGCGGGTTGGGCGCCGCTTTCAACGTGTTGATCGAACGGCGTGTGTTGCTGGCCGCCGCGCTGCAAGCTTGTCTGACCGCGACGTCGTCCACGACCGGCGCATTCATCCCGCTCTACGCGCGAAGCGAGGGGATTGAATACATCGGCTGGTACTTCGTGGCCAGCGGCGTGGCCGTCACCGTGCCGCGCGTGTTCCTCGGCAGGTTTCTGGATCGCGGCAGCCGAGGCCAGTGGGTGGCGTGCGGCTTCGCGCTGTGTGCAGCCGGGCTGGTGCTGTTGTTTTTCGGCGGAGCGGAGTTGCCAGCGATGATCGCCGGTGGCGCGGTCTATGCCCTGGGAGTAGCCGTTGTGAACCCTGCGCTCATGGCACTGGCGATCGACCAGGGCGACCCCCGCCGCCCCGGCGCCGCCATGGCGACGTACCTCATGTCCTATCAGTTCGGCACAGCTCTCGGCGCCCCAGGCACCGCCCTGGTAATCGAGCGCTTCGGCTTCAGCGCCATGTTCGCCGCGGCCTTCGCCCTCATCTGCGTTGGTCTCGTTTTCACCATCGCCAAATGGTCGGCCCTCCAGCCCAGGCCAAGCCGCTCAGCGTAGCAGCAGCACTACCACTCGCTAATCCGAGGGAGCGTTGCTCGTGGGGTCGCTCATGGATGGGTGAGAGCTCCCCCCTCGGTTGTAGACGCTTGGCGACGCCCCGTCACACGTCTCGCTTGACCCCCTCGGATACCAAGAACCACGTTATGAGCGTTTTCGAAGTTCCCCGCGTCCAGGCCCGACAATCTCCCCCGTGGAGGCACCGGCTATAATTTGGGGCCGTTCAACTAACGAACGACGCAAGGCGACGTAGCCAAGTGGTTAAGGCGGAGGTCTGCAAAACCTCTATCCAGGGGTTCGAATCCCCTCGTCGCCTCCATTATTACTATTCAAATGTCGTGAATAACTACGCATAGCCAAGCGCTTGATATGGATACCGTCAGCAATTCCGTCACCCCTATTCACGGAATCCGTAGAGAAACTCCTCTGGGCGGAGCGACATCTCAACGCACTGAAGCACAACATTGACCAAGCATCCCTGTTAGCTGACCCAGCGGGCCTCGCAGTACTGAGCGCCCAACTCGATCCGGAGTCCGGCTACCACATCTTCCGCATTGCGCAGGTGCCCGATATGAGCGAACTCACCTTTGGGTTCACTCACTCGATCACCGACGTTGCAAACCCCCTCCGAGCCGCTCTCGACAAGCTCGCTTGGCAGTGCGCCTGTTGGTTCGCCAATGGCACCCCAAGAGACGTGCCGGGCGTCAAGTTCCCTATCGCTACAAGTCACCAAGAATGGATCAAGGCGGGGCGCGCCCGAAATCAGCTCGATCCACCGCAGTGCGGATTCATTGAGCGCTTCCAGCCGTACCACGGAGTGGCAGGGCGCGCCGACGGCGGGACCGTGCCCTATGTTCACCCGCTGGCCTTCTTGCAAGACTTGACCAACGACGACAAGCACCGCAATACCCAGCCGGTATTCCTCATTCCGAACAGGTTTCACCTGCGTAAGCTGGCCATTGCCGACCGTATCCAGCAAGTCGGGAACATTCAAGTTCCGCTTCCCGACCATGACTTTCCCGGTATCGGGCATCCGATGGAACTTGGCGCGGAAGTGATGCGAGCGCGGTTAGTTGATGCCGAGCCACAAATCAACGATGCGGGCCGCGCCGCCCCTTACATAGCGCTCGCGGAAGGACGGGGTGCAGTCCACACGATGCAGCGACTTCACCGCTTCGTTCATCTCGTCCTGAGTGAGTTCGCCCGCGACTTTCCAGCGAGTCTCTACTAGCCCGGACGATTCTTGTGAACCCCTCATAGCCGCACCCTACCCAGGGCGCGGCGGGCGGCTGTCGAATCCCCTATACCGGGGTGTCTCCCCTATCCGACGAACAGCGGCTGCGTTTCTCGATGGCGTCACCTCTGCGTCATGACTACAATGGGAGAAAGACGCCTTCAGCCTTCAGTGGAGATCACCCGTGGGAAAATGGGGCCTCTTGCTGGCGGTCGCACTTTTCGCGGGGTGGCTGGGTGTATTCGCGCTGCTTGCGCCTCGATTGCAAGGCGTCCTTGAAGAGGGGCTCAGCTGGCTCTCCCAGTTCGACGAGCCTGCTCGGGGTTGCGCTCCTCTCGGGCCATCCTCAGCATCACTGGCGAGCCACTCACGTATTGGGGGGCCCGCCCCGCTTCCGAGTCGTGCAGTGCAATTCTTCCTGGTTCCACTGGGCGATTTTCCGACAGAGTCTCTGGATGTCTTCGCCTCTTACTA
This sequence comes from Chloroflexota bacterium, assembly GCA_016844585.1. Lineage (GTDB taxonomy): Bacteria > Chloroflexota > UBA6077 > UBA6077 > SHYK01 > JAERMM01. Next base: position 9,796 of record JAERMM010000015.1, read on the forward strand.
TCGCGCACGATGGGACCTTGACATCAAGGTTCTACCCACCGAGGACCTCGACGAAGATGCATGGAACCCGCAAAGGAGCCAGTTCACCGCCGAGCAACTCGTCCGCCAACTCGATCGGGTGCGAGTGGCTATCGGTGAGCGCGACGATGCCGTCATCTTTGGGCTCCTGAACGACGACATCTACATCGCGTCGAGAACCGACTGGCGATTCGCATTTTCGTACCGCGATGGATACTCGGGCGTACTATCTGCTTGCCGGATGAACCCGGAGTCCCTTGGAGAGCGCACGGATCCGGAATTGGCATGGCTGCGCATGCGCAAGATGCTCACCAAGCAAGTTGCCCTATATCACGGCGTGCCGGCCAGCGATAACCCGAAGAGCGCGGTCTTCCGCAACATCCTCGGAGTTGATGATCTGGATCGGATGACCGAGGAGATCTAGAAGTGGCCGTCTTGCGCGCGGCGGACGGGCTAACTATGGTTGTTGACTGTGGGGTACCACCTCGCCTGGTCGGGAAAGTCTTCGAGCCACTCGAACTCGATTCGCCCGCGCTGCGCGGCATCATAGCCTGAGGCTGCGCACCCTTCCATCCATCCGCCCAGGAATAGCCAGCCGCCGGCGCTCGTTGGAGATAGCAACGGTGGCAGGCCGCCACCTAGCGGGAGCACTTGATGAATACCACCCACGCCTCGCGGGGCATCGCTCATGTCGACGACGTCATCTCGATGCCTGGAGATGAGCAAGTGCTGCGGCGCAACATCGTCGTGGCGCCTGGCAACTGGACCGACTCCGACCCGTTCCTGATGCTGGCTGAGGATTGGTTTCAGCCGCCGGGCGGCTTCGAGATGCATCCACATCGTGGATTCGAGACCGTCACGCTCGTCCTCGACGGGGCTGTCGAGCATCGTGATAGCCGCGGTGGCACCGGCGTGCTCGGCCCGGGCGACGTTCAATGGATGACGGCGGGTCGCGGCATCGTGCACAGCGAGCTGCCGCGCGGCGGGACTCCCGCCCATTCGCTGCAGCTCTGGCTTAATCTGCCAGCGTCGCTGAAGATGACCGAGCCGCATTATCAGGACCTCCCAGCCGCCGAGATGCCGTTGCGCGAAGCTGCGGGCGCGCGTCTGCGCGTCTTCGCTGGTAGCTCCGATGATGTGCGCGCCGACACGCGAACGCTCATCCCGACAACCATGGTGGAGATCCGCCTCGACGCGGGCGCCAGTATCACCCAAGACCTGCCAGCGAGCTACAACGGGTTCATCTACATGATGGAGGGCGAGGGGCGCTTTGGAGCCGAAGAGATACCCGGACGAGCCGGCCAGGTCCTCTGGCTGGAGCGAATAGCGTCAGACGCGAAGACGAGTGACATCCACGTCGCTGCCGACACGCCTCTCCACGCCGTCCTCTGGGCCGCCGAGCCCATCGGTGAGTCAATCGTCGCCTACGGTCCGTTCGTTATGAACACCGAGAAAGAGATCAGGCAGGCCTTTGCGGACTACCGTTCCGGGCGTCTCGGTTGGGACCAAGTGGCAGCCTTCGAAGAGTGACTGGCTCTTTGGGCTGTTCCACGATTTCGACGAATCCGTTCTCGCCCAGAGGCATTACGAGCAGGTGTCCCCAACGCGTGACGCACCGTCATCGACCGCGAGTCGGCCGGTTGCCATGAGCCGCTCGTGTGCGACCCAGCGCCATCACTTTACTTGGCTGATCTCGATCAGATGGCCGTCCGGATCTCGGAAGAAGCAGCGAATCTCGTGGCCCCAATCGACCGGCGGGGTGAGGAACTCAGCTCCGCGTGAGGCGAGGACGTCGTAGGCCGCCTGGCAGTCTGGGACGCGCAGCGTGAGTTCATGGCTCACCGTGTGCAAGTCCGCGGGCGTGGCAAAGCTTACGTCTGGTTTGTCCTTGGTCGGGCCACCTCCGGTCACGAGCAAGAGCCAGCTCCCTTGAAATTGAAGCACACAAGAGGTGCCGCCGTATTCGCGGAAGACGGTCGCGCCGAGCACATCTCGGTAAAACGAGCGGGATCGCTCGATGTCGGTGACGACGAGCAGAAGGGTAAGCTCGACTCCCTCGGTCGGAAACTCGGCCACTGCGATTTCCTCCTTGGTGACCAGGCTTTCATGGTACGACGCATCCACAATCGAGGCCAACGCTCAGTGCGCGCGTGCGCCGCCTGCGTGTCGAGATAACTCACCGGTATACTCAAGCGTACGTTTGGAGGTACCGTATATGCCGAGCCTTCCGGAAATCGTCCCGGTGACCGATCTGCGACAGGATGCAGCGGCAGTCGTAAAGCGTGTTCAAGCTTCTCATCAGCCGGTTGTTATCACGCAACGAGGTCGCGCGGCGGCGGTGATCCTGAGCGTAGGCGCATACGAACGTGGTGAGCACGAGCGCGAGCTGTTGCACCTGCTTGTTCGGGGTGAGCAGGAAATCGCTGCGGGCGTCGGGCACAGCCTGGACGAAGTCCTGGCGGAGGCTGACTGGCTTCTCGGCGATGACGCGTAGTTGCAGATACGGTTCACGCCCGCTGCGCGTTCGCATTTCCTTGACGCTTTGAGCTTCATTCGACGCGAAAACCCGTCGGCGGCAACACGATTCCGTAAGCGAGCAGACGAAGCGTTGCGCAGGCTGGAGTTGTTCCCCGATTCTGGCCGCAAGATCCCGGAGTTTTCCGACCTTCCGCATCGGGAGCTGATCATCACGCCATACCGATTCTTCTACCGCTTGAGCAGCCCTTACGTGTGGATCGTAGCGGTCTGGCACGGTGCACAACTCCCTGAGGCGCCCACCGACTAGGACGTGACCCCAGCGCGTTCGACGCTGCGATCTGGCAGCGCCAGACCCTTTGCTACCGCAACCCCCCGTCCGCTGCTTTGCAACTCGTGCCCAGCACCCGGATCACCCTGCTTGGCTGGCCGCCTGCGGCCCGGAAAAGGCTTTGCGATTCTGCTCAGTTGCTTCGATCCAGTTCGCGTTCTTGGGCAGAATGATTCGGCCGGACCGCGTCTCGTAGAGATCGGGCTGGTCAACCGTCACTGGCACGACGCCGCGCTCACTGAGATCCCTGGCGGCCTGTCGAAGGACGTGGCGTGCCAAAACGATCGTCCGATCAGCCGAGCCCACGTGCTCCTGGGTGCGATCCTCGACGGGTCCCATGCTCTCAGTCATGGCCTGGTCCTGGTTGTGTACGGTCGCCACGCCCGTGAAAGTCTTGACCCGTTGCTCTCCGCGATCAATCTGGTAGTCATTCCCTCGGTTCGCAGCCAAGCGCCAACGGCCGAGCCAGTCCGACGTGTTTGGAAGGTGCTCGAAGTCCCGCATGAAGCTGAAGTGCGGCCGGCGGCCCTCCGGGTCGCGCTCACGCATCCCTGGGGGCGCCCACCAGAAATAGAAGAACATGGTGTGTTCGTCGTCGAGCGGCACCCACGCCCGGGTGACGAACTGTTGGCCGAGATCGATAGAGTTGACCATCGTGAAGAACGGCAGGAGGAACTGACCGATCGACCAGAGGTCGGAGTCGGCCTCGGCCGGGCGGCAATTGGCATACAACATGCCGTAGCTCGTCTCCGCCACGGACGGACGGGGCTGCTTGGTGCGTTCGGAATAGTACTGAAAAGTGCCGGGGCGCATAGAGTCCCTGGGGGTGATGGTGCTGTGCAGGAACGGGGCGTGGCTCGTGTCGATGTCGCCTTCGAGCCCCTGGAGCCAATTGCACGCGCGTAGCGCCGCCCACGGACGACACTCCTCTCCGGAGTGCATGTTGGCCTCCAGGTTGGGCAGAGGCGGCGGATCGGCCCGGGCACCCATGTAGGTCCAGACTACGCCACCCCGCTCCTGGCATGGATACGCGAGGTGATGGATCTTGTCACGGAAGTTGCTCTCCGGTGGCTCGTTGGGCATGTCCACACATCGGCCCTCGAGGTTGTATTTCCATCCGTGGTACACACAGCGGAGCCCGTTTTCCTCGTTGCGCCCGAAGAACAATGAGGCCCCACGGTGCGAGCAATGGTCGGCCAACATCCCCACCCGTCCCCCGGTGTCGCGAAATGCGATCAGGTTCTCGCCCAGCAGCCGCACTCGGATGGGAGGGCAGTCGGCGTGCGGGAGCTCGGGCGAGAGCAGCGCCGGGATCCAGTACAGGCGCATCAGTTGGCCCATTGGAGTTCCCACCCCAACCCTCGTGAGCAGCTCATTGTCTTCCTTCAGCATGCGCTCCCCCCGAATTTGGACGATGGCTTGTGCGATGCTAAGGAGCGGGTCGGTCTGAAGTCAAGCTGCCCGGGACGCTGACCGGATACAATGCCGACCGGGCCGTCAGAAACTCGTTTCCGCCCTCGTGAGAAGCGATGACCGCAGCGCTGCTACAGGTGTGTGTGGACCCCCGTCTCAACCACGAGCTGATCCGCGTGCAGGTCCGACAGAAGCTTGAGCGATCGGGAATCGGGGCGAGTGACATCTATGTGCTCAATGACATTGGAGGAAACCCGGGGTCGAACCTAGCACACACGCTGGAGCAACTCGCGGCAATCGGAATCCCCGTCGTGTTTGGCGCTGTCCTTCATCACGATGACTGCGTCGCGGAGCGGCGAGGGAAGCGAGTGCCGCTGGAGGACGCTGCTCATGAGATGGAGAAGGCGTTTACTACGACGCGGGTGCGAGCGCGCGTGTGGACCGGTCAAATACGGACCCAGCACAACCATGTACTCTGGACTGACGAGCCCCAGCCAGTCTACGCACCCTTCACTTTCGGGCCGCCGACGATTTTCCCAACGACGCTCTTACCGACCCCCTCAGGCAATCGCGCGGAATACGAGGCCTCTCGCGCGCAAAGCTTGCTCGACGCGTTCCGCGCCCGCCATCGACAAGATCGCTAAATCGTCCATGGAGAGCTGGGTTATGGCGGAAGCGTCGACGACCCCCACTGCTCCATTCCGCATCTAGCTGGTGGAAGCAGAGACGGCTATGGATTCGCCTGCCACCTGGTCGGGCTATTCGCTTTCCGAGCGCGACCGGCGCTGGAACGCGGTCCGGGCGGGCGCCGCGGCGGCCGGGTTTGACTGCATCTTTGTTCCCGTTTGTCTCGATCGCCACAGCTTTCCGCCGTCGCAAGACCGCGGAAATGGCCCTCATTCCGACAGTCGCTACTTGACCCAGCTGGCCGCCGTCTCGGTCGTGCTGCCCACGGACGGCCGAACCCCGATCGTGATCGGAGAGAGAACCGGTCCCACCCGCTGGATTCCCGAGGTACGCAGCGTTTCCCGGCGCGGCCTCTCGGATTCCTGGGCCGACCCAATGGCCACCGCACTGCTTGACGCCGGCATTGAGCGGGGTCGGATTGGCGTGGTCGGGCTCGCCCCTGGCAAGCTCGCGCATGTCCGGGCAGTGGACGGAGTGGTCAATCACACTGGATTCGCCGGGGTTGCGGCTCAGCTTCCCCAGGCGAGCTTCGAAAACGCGACCGACATCGTTGGCGCTGCTCGGTACGCTAAGGGTGAAGAAGAGATCGCGTGTCTCCGACGCGCGGCCGAGATCGCGGCGGCCGCGATTCAGTCCCTGCAGGACACGGCACGTCCTGGGGTCGCAGAGGCTGCGCTATACGCCCGCGGCATGCGGCGGCTGCTGGAGCTCGGGAGCGAGTACTTCCCACTAACCCTGCAGGCCGAGCCGCTCGGCCGACTCCGCTACCGGCACCGTAACTCCCAGCTTGGGCGCACGCTGGGCTCGGACTGGATCGTTGAAGCAGAGGTGAACGCGGTCTGGGGCGGCCAGGTTGCACAGGAGACCCAGACAATCGCCCTCAGTCCGCTTCCTGATGCTTACCGGGCAGCAGGACAATGGCAGCGCGAAATCTTTGCCAGCATCCTCGACGCTCTCACCCCCGGTAGCGACCTGGCCGATCTGGCGGCACGGATCAACAGCTTTGGGGGGCCAGACGGTCTTCGGGCTTCGGTCAGTCTGCAGAGCGCCGGTTATGGAGACGATGGTCCATGGCTGCGGACGGGCGATTCACCATCCGCGGTGGCCAGCGTGCGGATCGATCCAGGCACCGCGTGGGTTTGTCAGGTTACCGTGCACGGAGATCATGACCGCTTGCAGCTCAGCTGGGGGACAACGGTGTTGGTAACGGAGCAGGGCGCGACTCAGCTCGTCTCACGAGAGATGGAGCCGGTCTCCATCCAGTAGTCAAAATGCTCGGGAAGGGCACGGGCGGAGGCAGAGGAAGCATGGAGTTGGAAGCGGATCGGGAAGTCGCGGCCATGATGGCCCGGCCCGAGGCTCCAGTGGCTGGCGCCCCATGGATCTGGAACGGTTACTCGCTGGCCGAACGGGATCGGCGCTGGCGTGTTCTCCGCGAGCGGGCCCAACAGGCGGGTCTGGACTGCCTCGTGGTTCCCCTGGGCGACGGCACGGACGCTCGCTACTTTACGCAGCTTGCCCACGCCGCGGTCGTCCTGCCGACCGATGGCCGCCCTCCTATCGTGGTCACCGACTGGCCGCAGCGCAATGAGTGGGTGCCCGAGCCGCGTTACGCAGCCGGGGGGTGGGGAACGTCGATGGCTGAAGCGCTCATCGAGGCGGGAATGGAGCGGGGTTGCGTCGGCGTCGCGGGGATGAAGGCTGGCATCATCACCTTCTCTCGGTCCGGCGACGGCAGCGTAAACCACGCTGCGTTCGCCGAGGTGCAGCGAAGACTCCCAAATGCCCGGTTCTCCGACGCGACAGACATCGTCGGGCTGGTCCGCTGGGTCAAGAGCGATGAGGAATGGACACACATTCGGCGGGCGGTGGCTATTGCAGAGGCCGCAATCGACGAGATCGCGGAGGTTGCTCGTCCCGGAGTAGACGGTGACCATTTGTATGGGGCCACCTTCGAGCGCATGCTGGCGCTCGGGTGTGAGCACCCCGGCATGGCGGTCGAGATCGGCCCGGTTGGCAAGCCAACCAACCACCGGGCGACGAACCCTCCCATTGGCAAGCGTATCGAGGAGCACGACTACATCCTCGCCGAGGTAAACGCCATGGCAGGATCTCAGGGCACCCAGGAGGAGCAGCATTTCGTCCTGGGACGAATTCCGGATCGGTTCAAGGCCGCCGAGGACCTTCTTGGGGAAGTGTTCAGTGCAACCAGCGCCTTGATCAAACCCGGCAACACGGTGGGCGACCTGATCGAATTCATCAACTCGTACGCGGTGCGCCGCGGCGAGAAGAGCGGCCTCGTGACTCGCCCGATGTTGAAAGGCGGCGGCTATGGCGAAGACGGGCCGCGGGTTTCGCCTATGAACCGAGCGAGTGAGCTTCCGGAGTCGTTACGGGAGCTGCGGTTTGAGGTCGGGGCCCTCGTTGTCTGGAAACCGGACGTCTACGCGGACGACATGGGCCGCGCTCTCTCCTGGGGCGGGGCCATGCGCGTCACGGAGCAGGGTGCAGAATTCGTGGGCCGGCGTCCCCTCGGTCTGATGTCCATTGGCCAGTCATGACAGGAGGTGAAGAGATGATTCTTGAACGGCGCATGGCAGCTCGCGGGCTTCGGGCAAAGCCGTCCGCCCCGCTTCTGCTGGCCGTTGCCCTCTTGCTAGCGTGCCAACCCGCGGCGGCGCCAACCGCGTCAGATACTGCCCAATCGGGCCCGGCCCACACATCGAAATCGCTCGTCATAGCGATCGTTGGCGACCTTGGGCCGTTCGTGCTGCAGATACAGGGTCGAGCCGGTACCTCCGCGGGCGAGCTCGATCTGGCCGTTAACCAATGGCTGGTGGACTATGACGAGCGCGCCACCGCCCGCCCGATGTTGGCGGCGGAGCTGCCTTCTCGCGAGCGGGGAACCTGGCTAGTCCGCCCGGATGGCTCGATGCAGACTATCTACCGCCTGCGCCCTGGCGTCACCTGGCACGACGGGCACCCCTTTACGGCTCAGGACCTCGTGTTCAGCTGGCGAGTCTTCAGCGACCCCGATCTGCCCGTTTCTAAATCGGTCGTCGGACTCACCAGCGCAATGACCGCGGTCGACGATCACACCATCGCCATAGAGTGGAAAACGACCTACCCCGGAGCGGGCACACTGGCGGTCAGCGACATAGTTCCGCTGCCTCGCCATCTCATCGAATCGGCATATTTGGCCGACCTCGAGCAGTTCCAACGACTTCCCTATTGGACCGAGCAGTTTGCGGGAGTCGGGCCGTATCAGGTGGCCGAGTACAACGAAGGAAGTCACCTGATACTGCGGGCCTATCCGGGCTTCTACAAGGGCATCGCCAAGATAGACCGAATCGAGGTCAAGTTCCTCGGCGGTTCGCCCGCCATCGTGGCCAGCCTGCTGGCCGGATCGATTGACGGAGCGCTACCAGGAGTCGTCGAGTTCGACGGCGCGCGAACCCTGCAGCAGGAATGGGAGGGAGCGGGCAAACGTCCGCTGATCATCATGCAGCCTGAGAGTTGGCGGTATGTGGCCGTCCAGTTCCGCGATCCGGTCGTGCGCGAAGTGTTCGACGTCCGCGTCCGGCGGGCGCTGCTCCATGCCATCGACCGTGAAGCCATATCCGCTGCTCTCACGGACGGTTTAGGGCCAGTTTCACAGGCGCCCCCGCCACCTTCGGACCCGCGCTGGGACGGGTGGGGCCGCGACGTGGTCGCCCAATATCCCTATGATCCGCGCCAAAGCGAACGGCTGCTCGCCGAAGCAGGCTGGAGGCGGGGCGGCGGCGGAAATCTGACCGGGGCGAGCGGCGGACCGCTCAGCTTGCCGCTGTGGACGAACACGGACTCGGAAACCACGAAGACGATTTCGATCATTGGCGACTACTGGAACCAGGTCGGGGCCCAGGTGGAGCAGACAGTCGTGCCGGTGGCTCTCTATCGCGATACGCAGTACCGAGCGTCGTTCCCCGCATTCCTGTACGCGGGTATCACGGCATCCGATCAGAACTTCATGAACCGAGTAGCTCCGCGTGCCTGCCCGAGCGCGGAAACCCGCTGGCAGGGGCAGAATCTCGGCTGCTACCAGAACGCTGAGGTCCAGAGGATCATCGATGGTTTCGCCGGCGCGCTGGAGCCGGCTGAACAGCGCGAGCTGTGGCGTGGTTTCATCAAGGCGGTCACTGAAGATCTGCCGGTACTCCCCATGTACTATCGGCTATCCGCGACGGTCTTCCGGGAAGGCATCACCGGAGTCATGGGCCAGACCACGCCTCAGACGCGAGGCAGCTGGAACATCGCGGAGTGGGACGTCCAAAAGTGAGAGGTAGGCGACGAGACGCCCGAGGAATGGAGGCTGGAAATGTTAAGCGCTTCCGATAATGAGATGATCACCCGCTGTGGGCCCGGTACGCCCATGGGCACCTTGATGCGCCA
>JAERMM010000157.1 GCA_016844585.1 Chloroflexota bacterium
CATGGAAACCACGAAGTCATTGCCCATGACCGAGTCGAACAGCAGTTTTCCCATCCCGGGATAGCTGAAGACCGTCTCGGTGATCGTAGCGCCCGCGAAAAAGCGGGAGAACGAATTACCAATGACGGTAATCAGCGGCAGCAGCGAGTTCTTTAGCGCATGTTTGATGACCACCGATTGCTCGGTGAGGCCCTTCGCTCGCGCCGTGCGCAAGTAGTCGAGTTGCAGCACGTCGAGCAAGCTGTTCCGCGTATACCGTGTCCACGACGCCATCTCGGAAAAGGCCGTCACGACAACCGGCATGATCAGATATTTGCCGCGATCGAGCAACTGCGGCCAGAAGCCGGGCTGCACGTCGCTGCTCATAATGCCGCCGGGAGGTAACCAATGTAAGTTCACGCTAAATAAGACGATCAGCATGAGTCCCAGCCAGAATCCGGGCACAGAGAACCCAAAGAACGCAAACCCCATCCCCGCATAGTCAATCCAGGAGTATTGCTTGACGGCCGAAACGATGCCCAGGGCGAGCGCAACCGCCAGCGCGATGATCAGGGCCGACACCGACAGGATAAGCGTGTTGTTCAACCGAGGAAGGACCAGGTTCTGGACGGGGATCTTGTACTGGCGAGAGTAGCCGAGTTTCCCTTGCACGACTTGTCCCGCCCATTTGAAGTAGCGAATGTAGAACGGATCGTCGAGGCCATAAATCTGTCGCAACCGCATGTAGTCTTCAAAGGTGAAGTCAGGATTGTCCTCGAGCATGCGGTCGAGCGGGTCTCCCGGCATGTTGATGAGCAATGCGAACGCGAGCATCGAAACCATCACCAGAATCGGGATCATCTGAGCGACGCGATGGATCACGTACTTCGTCATTGAAGGCTCCTTACGCTCGGTCCAGGAACGCCGGCGCTGAAGTGACCGCAAGTATAGCGACTGCCGTGGTCCTGTCAATAGCCCTACGAAAGGGCAGACGCGTCCGGATTCGATGCTAGACCACCAGCCGGCGGAATTCCAATTAGTTTTTCATCAAATAGCTATAAGTAGATGCTTATAGTACCCATCGGCGCAACCCCCCTGATGGCCGACTATACTTCGGCTGACCGCAGGTGAGGCTTCGATGGCGTTCGCCAGTTTGGAGATTCGAGTTGACGGCAGTTCGCAGTGATGGCGCTCTCGCACAGATTGACCCGGAGTTGGCGTCGATTCTCGCCGACGAGGAGGAGCGACAGCGGTCGAGTCTGGCTTTGATAGCCAGTGAGAACTACGCTTCCGTCGCCGTACGCCAGGTTTCTGGCTCGATCTTTACCAATAAGTATGCCGAGGGATACCCCGGCAAGCGCTACTACGCTGGCAATCAGTGGGTAGACTCGGCTGAGGCACTGGCAATCGAGAGGGCGAAGCGGCTCTTCAGCGCCGAGCACGCCAACGTTCAGCCGCACGCAGGCTCACAGGCCAACATGGCCGCCTACTTCGCTACCCTGAATATTGGTGACACGGTCCTCGCGATGGAGCTGGCCCAGGGCGGCCACCTGACGCATGGGGCAAGCTTCAACTTCTCGGGAAAGCTCTATCGGTTCGTCCACTACGGTGTACGGCGGGACACCGAGGTTCTGGACTACGACGAGATCGAGGCGATAGCCCGGCGCGAAAAGCCGAAACTCATCGTCGCCGGAGCCACCGCGTATCCGCGGATCATCGACTTCGAACGATTCCGTGCGATAGCCGACACAGTCGGAGCACGTCTGATGGTTGATATGGCCCACATCGCCGGCCTCGTGGCCGGGGGCGTGCATCCAAGCCCGGTACCCCACGCCGACGTCGTGACCTTCACCACCCATAAGACGTTGCGCGGGCCGCGCGGTGGAGCAATCCTTTGCCGCCAGGAGTTGGCACGCAAAGTCGACAGCGCTGTTTTCCCCGGACTCCAGGGTGGGCCGCTGGAGCACGCGGTTGCCGCCAAGGCTGTCGCGTTCCACGAGGCGCTTCAGCCAGAGTATCGGGTCTACCAGCGCCAGGTCGTCTCGAACTGCCAGGCGCTGGCCGCCCACATGGGACGGCTCGGCGCGCGCATCGTTTCGGGCGGAACCGATAACCATCTGTTTTTGCTCGATCTGACTCCCCTCGGCCTCGACGGCCAGCAGGCATCCGACAAAGCTGAGCTCGCCGGACTCATCCTCAATAAGAATCTGATTCCGTTCGACCCGCTGCCGCCCACGCGTGCCAGTGGTCTCCGCGTTGGTACCGCGTGCGTAACGACACGGGGGCTGGGAGAGTCGGACATGGCGCAGGTCGGCGAGTTTCTATTTCGCGCACTGGTCGCGCCAGACGAAGAGGCTCTGCTCGCGATTCGTGCCGATGTGCGGGCGATGCTGGATGATTTCCCCGCGCCCTTCTTGACTCCCCTCATGCCGGCCGAAGCCAGGTAGCCCCCAGCCCTCTGTGTTGCGAGTGTTATGCCCCTGAGACGGACTTGCGACGCGCTGTCCCACTCCCTAGACGCCCCTGTGACGAGCAGGCTGGTATTTGGAGGGAGAGAGATTTCCGTCGTGTTTCTAGAGGGGCCATATGTTCAAGAGTCGATCTCGCGCAGCCGACGAGCGGCGCATTCTCGATTATCTCGACGGTCGGCAGACCCTCAGCGAATCGCCGATTTCGCTGGCAACCAAGCTAGCAGTCGACCTCCGGACCACGCGTACCGTTCTCGATCGCCTGGTCGAGGCAGGTCTGCTCCGCCGACGCACATTCGCCGACATCGAACCGATGTACTTCCGAAATCCGCGGAGCCCGTCCACGCGAGTCGATACGCCGCCCGACGCGGCCTGAGCAGGGGTCGGGGGCCAGGGGCCAGGGGACAGTGAGCACGGCATTTCGTGCGCATGACTGCTCGCGCACAAGCGCTCCGACATGGGGCTAGAATTCGCGGGAGCGAATGCCAATGGACCCCGCCACGAAGCTTGCTGTCGTCGCCCTTGTCGAAGACCTCTTCTTCGCCAGCGGAATTGAACGCGCGTTGCGTGCCGCCGGCTGGCGCGTCACCATCACCAGTCGAGCCGCGGACTTCGAGGCAACGGTCATTTCTGACCGGCCGACTCTCGCGCTCGTAGATCTGGGAGCGCGGGGCCGAGACTGGGTTGACGCGGTACGACACCTCCGCCAGTCTCCGGACCTTGGCGAAATGCCGATCGTCGGATTTGGCCCGCATCGAGACCTGGCGCTCCGCGATCTGGCCCTGGGCGCGGGTTGCTCCGAGGTTGTGGCCAACTCCAAGCTGATGTCCGATGTAGCCCACATCGCTGAGCGCTACACGGGGGCCTCCGACGCCGCTGGATTACCGCGCATCACCGGTGCATGCTCGTTGCAACCGTATTCGCAGCGCTTTTCCTGATCGTGTACGTCTTCCGAGCAGCCGTCATCGGATCACACCCATTCGGCGGCGATGGCCTCGCCCGGATCGTCTACCTGGCGATCCTGACGCCTCACATCATTGCCGCGATTGCCGTCGGCCCGATGGCGCTGGTCGCGCTCGCTCGCGCCTTCCGCGGAAACTTTTCCGGGCACCGCCGCATCGCTCGTGTCACACTGCCGATCTGGGCATGGGTAGCGGTGAGCGGATGGGTCATCTACCTGATGCTGTACGTCCTGTACTAAACGATGCGGTCCACGGCCATTGCCACGAATAACAGTGTCAGATAGAGCATCGAGTACTTGAACAAGCGGCGTGCGGCGGCGGGAGTGGCCTCAGTGCGAAGGCGCACCGCGTAATAGATGAAAGCTGCTCCGAGCAGCAGCGCGGCAACCAGGTACACAGGTCCGAGAAGACCGAATGCAAAGACCACCGCAGTGAGCGCCACGAGAAGGACCGAGTACAGCAGGATCTGATCGCGAGTCTCCGCCTCCCCACGAATCACCGGCATCATCGGAACGTGAGCCCGCTCGTACTCGCTCTTTATGAGGAGGGCGAGCGCCCAGAAGTGTGGCGGGGTCCAGAAAAAGACGATTGCAAACAGGTACACAGCCAGCAAGCTCAGCTCGCCGGTGACGGCCGCCCATCCAACAAGCGGCGGAACGGCGCCCGCCGCTCCGCCGATGACGATGTTCTGTACGGACGAGCGCTTCAGCCAGCCTGTGTAAACGAACACGTAGAACGCAAGAGCTGACATAGTGAGGGCCGCGGCCAGCAGGTTTACGTAGACCGCGAGAAGCGCGAACGACACGGCTCCGAGCGCGACGCCGAATCCGAGTGCCTGCCCCGGACTGACAGCGCCAGACGGGATCGCCCTCAACACGGTTCGTCGCATCAGCGAGTCGATGTCGCGGTCAAACCAGCAATTGATGGCATTCGCGGCGCCGGCCCCGAGCGCTCCGCCCACCAGCGTGAACAGCAACAAGTGGATCGGCGGCATGCCTCGCGCGGCTACGAACATGGCGCCGGCTGTCGTGGCGAGGAGTAACGAGATCACGCGGGGCTTTGTCAGACTGAGGTAGGCCGCAACGACACCGCCGACTGACTGCCTGCAGACGACGCGTTCCCCGGTCACCCGGCCTCCGCGCCCAGAAGCGTCGAGGCGCCGCCGCTGACTACTGCGTCCTTGCCCCCATGCAGGGTCGCTGCAAGCAAGGCGACTGTCGATCCCCACAGCGCCCCCGCCCCAGCGACGTGGAGTACCAGCGCCGTTGGGGGAAACCCCGATGAGACGACCCAAATCCCGATGCCGAGCTGTGCCACGAGCCCGACCGCGACTGCGCCCGCGATCGCTCCGACCGCTGGAACGTTTCGCTCATGGCGCCAGGCCCGGATGACTGTTGCGGTGAGGTGTGCTGCTACCAGCAGCGCCAGCAATCGGTGCGCTATGTGGATGTCGATGAGTCGGTTCACGCCCAAGGGCAACCACGCGCCGTTACAGGTTGGGAAACCGATGCAGGCGCCAGTCGCTCCGCTCGCGCGCACGTAGGTACCCAGCAGCAGCAGCAGGAACACCGCACCGCTGGCGCCCCACGCGAGTCTCGTGAACTTCGGGCTCGGCGTTTCGCCAACAGCCCCTGATTGCAGCCTGACCGTCACAGCCAGGGCGATCAAGATGCCGAAAAGGATCATCGCCATTCCTAAATGAAGGGCTACGACGTACGGCGGCAGCTCGTTCTTGACAGTGATTGCCCCCAATGCGATCTGCAAAACAAGCAACGCCAGTATCCCAACGCCCTTTAGAACGACGTCCGGCCGGTACTGGTATGCACGCGCCCAGAGCACGAGCGTCGCCAGGATCAGCAGCGAGACGACCGCGCCCCAGGCCCGGTGGCTGTACTCGATGATGGCCGGGGTATACCCGGGCGGGATTGGCTGGCCGTAACACAGGGGCCAGTCGGGACATCCGAGTCCGGACCCGCTAGCCCGTACCACAGCCCCAAGCACGATAAGAAGGTAGGTCGCAACGGCGGCCAGGGCCGAGACTGTGCGCAGCGCCGACGGAGAGCGGCCCCTCACGCGTGCCCTCACCCGTGCAAGATGCTGTACGCCAGCAAGGCGAGAAGAAGCAGCGCGGGAAGCAGTGTCCACAACACCTCGAAGGCGACCGGCTCCAGCGACGGGAGCCCGGTCACGTCACCCCGAGCGCGGAACACGCGGCCGATGAGCAGCGCTTCGACGACGATCAGCGCGACCACGGCCACCGCCAGCGTCAACACCCTTGCGGCGCTCAGCGGGTCTGTGAGTGACTCGTGCAATTCGCTGGATTATACGGGCATGATTTTGATTGCGTCCCCGGTCGCTCTCCGCTATCATTTTCCATCCCGAAGAGCCAGCAGGCATGGGACCACCGCGCCCTGCGTGTTCACCTCGCCCGCCTCGAACGGGGATGATGTTGGGAGGACCATGACAGCGCAAAACTCGTTGCGTCCGCGGCTCCTCATCCTTTGCTGGTTGCTTCTCCTCACCGCAAGCCTGTCCGGCTGCACTGCTTTCGCCGACAGAACAGCGCCCCAATCGACTGTATTCCCGCTTTCTGACTGGGGTCGATCGATCCAGGACCTCTATAGCCTGGTCTTCTTGATGTCGATCCCGGTCTTTATCGGTGTCGAAGGATTCATCGTTTACGCGGTCGTCCGATTCCGGCGGCGGGCATCGGACGAACTCCCGAACCAGGTCCATGGAAATACCCGTCTCGAAGTCGCATGGACCGTCATCCCGTCAATTGTCCTCCTTATCATCGCGATTCCCACGATCTCGGCCATCTTTTATTCTGATGCGCCACCGGCCAGCGCACAGAACGTCCTCAAAGTGACGGTTATCGGACACCAATGGTGGTGGGAGTTCCACTACCCCGACCTGGGGGTTTCAACTGCCAATGAGTTGCATCTGCCGGCCGGTCGGACGGCCAGCTTTGAGCTGAAGTCGGCGGACGTGATCCACAGCTTCTGGGTGCCGCGAATGGGTGGCAAGGTCGACGTGGTTCCAACCCGGGCCAACCACATGTGGTTCACGCCGGATGCAAACGCCGTGGGTGTGTACCCCGGCCAGTGCGTTGAGTTCTGCGGCATTCAGCACGCGAATATGCGCCTGGATCTCGTCGTGGATACACCGTCAGACTTCGAGGCCTGGACGCAGCGCCAGAAGGCGAACGCGGTACAGCCGACGGGTGGCGCGGAACAGCAGGGCGCAGCCGCCTTCATGGACGCGACGCGGGGCCTCTGCTTCTCCTGCCACGCCATTCGCGGCACCGAGGCGAAGGGTACGATTGGGCCGGACCTCACACACGTTGGCAGTCGACGGATGATTGCGGCCGGCATACTCGAGAACACCCCCGCGAACATGCAAAAATGGATTCAGCATTCTCAGGACATCAAACCCGGCAGCAAGATGGGAAGGCCGGTTGGCAATGGATTCCAGAATCTGGCCGTGACGGACGCTGACGCAGCGGCCATCGCGGCATACGTCTTCTCCCTCAAATGAGACGGCTGTTCCATCTGGAGGTAGCCCCATGGCAACAATAACGGCTCCAGCGGGCTGGAGGTAGTCCCATGGCAACGATAGCGGCTCCAGCCGGACAACGATCCGGACTTCTCGCCCGGCCCATCGCGCCAACGGGCGTGTGGAGCTGGCTGACTACTGTCGATCACAAGCGCATCGGCATCCTGTACGGAACCACCGCATTTGTGTTCCTGCTGATCGGTGGCCTCGAAGCGCTCCTTATGCGCACCCAACTGGCCGTACCGAACGGCAGGCTGGTTGGTCCCGAGGAGTTCAATAGCCTGTTCACCATGCATGGCACGACCATGATCTTCCTGGTCGTCATGCCGCTGTCCGCCGCGTTTTTCAACTACATCGTACCGCTGCAGATCGGCGCGCGCGACGTGGCGTTTCCGCGACTGAACGCGTTCAGCTACTGGGTTTTCCTCAGCGGCGCGCTGCTGATGCATTTCAGCTTCATTGCGCAATCCGTTCCGAATATGGGCTGGTTTGCTTACGCCAACCTGACAGAGAAGACGTTCAGCCCAACACCAGCCGTGGACTACTGGGTGGTCGGGCTGCAGGTGTTGGGCGTCGGTTCGCTGGCCGCCGGCTTTAACTTCCTGGTCACAATCCTGCAGCTCCGCGCTCCGGGCATGTCGCTCATGCGCATGCCGTTATTCACCTGGACGACCTTCGTGACGTCTATCCTCATCGTGCTGGCCTTTCCGGTGATTACGGTTGCCCTGATCGAGTTGATGTTCGACCGCCTGTTCGGCACGCTGTTCTTCAATACCAGCGGCTTAAACGGTGATCCCATCGTCTGGCAACACCTCTTCTGGGTGTTCGGCCACCCCGAGGTCTACATTCTCATCCTGCCCGCGATGGGCATCGTCTCAGAGATCATTCCGGTGTTCTCACGCAAGCCGCTGTTCGGCTATCCGTTCATGGTCTACGCGGTCGCCTCCATCGGCTTCCTCTCGTTCACCGTGTGGGCGCATCACATGTTCACCACCGGGCTCGGTCCCATCGCCACAGCCTTCTTCGCAGCCAGCACGATGCTGATCGCAGTGCCAACCGGCATCAAGATCTTCAACTGGGCATCCACCTTGTGGGGCGGTTCGATCAGCTTGACGACGCCTATGCTGTGCGCGTTGGGCTTCGTAACGATGTTTACCATCGGTGGCATCACCGGGGTGATGCACGCGTCTCCACCGGTCGACACGCAGCACCAGGACACGTATTTCGTCGTGGCGCATTTCCATTACGTGCTCTTCGGTGGCTCGATCTTCGCGCTCTTCGGGGGCATCTATTACTGGTGGCCGAAAATCACCGGGCGCTTCCTCGGGGAGAGCCTCGGCAAACTGCAGTTTTGGCTGATGTTCATTGGGTTTAACCTAACGTTCGGCCCCATGCACTTCCTCGGCGTCGACGGAATGCCGAGGCGCATCTACACCTACCCAGACGGTTTAGGCTGGAACCTCTGGAACATTGTCGCGACTATCGGCGCCTACACGATCGGCGTGGCCATCATTGTCTTCATCACGAACGTTATCCGCTCGATGCGGAACGGCGAGATAGCGGGCGCCGACCCCTGGGACGGCATGACGCTCGAATGGACGATCCCCTCGCCGCCTCCGCACTACAATTTCGAGACGATCCCCACGGTGCACGGCCGCGACCCCCTTTGGCTGCAGAAGCATCCCCAACTCGACGGTCACGGGCCGGGGGGGCAGGCCGCGCCAGCGACGGCCATGCAGCATGCGGAGCAGGAGGGTGGCCACGAGCACCCACACATGCCCGATCCCTCGTACTGGCCGCTGTTCGCGGCCCTCGGGCTCCTCGTAGCTGGCGCCGGCATCCTGATGACCGCGAGTTCCACGGGCTACACCATGCTGGTGGTGACCGGTGTGGGCCTCTTTATCCTGCTGGTCGGCATCTTCGGATGGTCCCTCGAGCCGGTCAACGGCTAGAAAAGGCGAGGAGCGAGCGATTGCAGATCGTGGCGACTGCCCCACCGGTGCACCAGCCGCCGCCCACTCACGTGGCGGAGACGACCAATGGCCTGAATAATCGGAAGGTCCTCATGTGGACCTTCCTTGGGTCCGATTGCATGTTTTTCGGCGCGCTCATCGGCACCTACCTCATCTATCGCGGCAAATGGTTGGGCCACCCAGTCCCGACGGACGTCTTCGACATTCCGTACACCTCCGTCAGCGCATTCGCTCTCTTGATGAGCAGCCTGGCGATGGTGCTTGCCCTGGCGGCCATTCAACGTGGTGACACGCGGCGGCTTCAGATATGGCTATTGGTCACGGCCGGCCTTGGACTGGTCTTCGTCGGCGGGCAGATCTACGAGTTCGCTACCTTCGGCCACGAAGGGCTGAACCTCGCGGTCAACACGGGCGGAACGACGTTTTTCGTGTTGACTGGGTTTCACGGGACGCACGTTTCGCTGGGCATTGCATGGCTGCTTTCATTGTGGGTGCTGGCGAAGCGGGGCGTAATCACGCAAGAGCGCAGCCTTGACGTCGAGATAGCCGGGCTCTACTGGCACTTCGTTGACATCGTGTGGATCATCATCTTCACCGTCGTCTACCTCATTCCGATTTGAGCGGGGGGCAAGGATGAGCGCACACATGGCCACCCATGAGACGGCTCACGCGCATCCCGGCGCGCGGAAGTACATTCAAATCGCCGTGATCCTGACCGCGATTACGGCACTCGAGGTCGCCGTTTATTACCTCTCCGGGTTGCGATCGATCCTCGGCGGGATTCTCATCGTGCTCTCGGCGCTGAAATTCGCCCTCGTCGTCATGTTCTACATGCACCTCAAGTTCGACGACCGCCTTTTTACCGGGTTGTTCGTGGGCGGGTTGTCGGCCGCCGCGTTCACGATCATCATGTTCATTGCGCTCTTCCACGGACTCATCCAGATGTAGCGGTGAGGCCGACGTTCGGCCGTGCAG
>JAERMM010000158.1 GCA_016844585.1 Chloroflexota bacterium
CTTTGAATGCCGCCGTCAACCATGGACCTCGACTCATCGATGCAACCTCCTCTCAAATAATAGGATGTTGCACCGACCGGTTGAGATCGCCGCCGTTTGAAATTCCTATAGTAGCGGCTTGATCGGCATCAGCTGCCAGAACAACACTTGGGTGCGCTTGGCGAAGGAGGCGAACTGATCCGGCGCGTCGGAGGCGGCGTTCCAGCTGTTTCCCGGCAGCATATCGGTCACGATAGCTGCCGCCACGGCTTTCGCTTGGCGAGCGTCATGAATGACCACACCCACTTCCGTGTTCAGGTTCTCGGAACGCGGATCAAGATTGTATGTGCCGATGTACACCACCTGCTCGTCCACCACCATGGTCTTCGCGTGCAGGGCGAATACTGGGGCTTCGGAGCGGAGTGCGGCATAGCGCTGCATGACCTGCTGCTGCTCTTCGGGATCCGGCTTGAACTCGTGGATCTCCAGGCCCAGCTTCAGCAGCTGCTTGCGCTGGTTGCGATAGCCGCTGAACGCCTGCAGGTTATCGGTGGAGGCGAGTGAGTTGGTGCTGATGCGGATGCGGACCCCGCGCGCTCGCACCCGGTCGAACAACGCGAAAGCCCCGTCGGAGAGCACGAGATACGGCGATTGAATGATGACGTCACTGCGCGCGCTGTCGAGCAGCTCGGCCAGAGCCGCAGTACTGAGGCCACCGCCGCCCAGGCCGATGCGCGAGACGTTTTTGCCGGGCTGATCACTGATGAACTCGACGCGCGCCCAGGTCAGTTGTGCGGCGAGCTCCGGAAACCGGACCGGAATGGCGTCGATGGCGGCTCTGACTTCCGGCGCAAAGTTCTCGCTCGAGCCCGCATAGTCCCGCAGTTCGCGGTAGATCTGCTGAACTTCGGCAGTCTGAACGGTCACGTTCTTTTGCATGATGCCGAGACCGTCGTAGAGCTCTTCCACCGGCACGCTGAGGTCGCTGCTCCAGAAGCGCTCGAAGTTCTCGCGCATCACCGGTACTACGGCGCCGAGCACAAAGGCGTCCCGGTCCCGGAAGTTGTACTCGTGATCGAAGTCGAAATACTCATCGGCCATGTTGCGGCCGCCGGTGATGGCCAGCTGGCCGTCGACGATGAAAGTCTTGTCGTGCATCCGCTGGTTCGCGCCGCGAAAGTCAGTGGCCATGTTCAACAAGCGCTTGCGCAGCGGGGTGCCCACCGAATGCACCGGGTTGTAGATCCGGATGTCGATGTTGGGATGCTTGGCAAGGGCGAGCAGTGTCTTGTCCGGCGCGTCCATCAGCAAGTCGTCCACGATGACACGCACGCGAACCCCGCGCTGTGCCGCCCGCAGCAGGGCTTCCGATGCGAGGATCCCGACGTTGTCCGTGCTCCAGATGAAGTACTGCACTTCGATGCTGGTCCGGGCATGATCCGCGAGCCAGGCCCGGGCGAGTAATGCTTCCTCGCCCTTCTCGAGCACATAGGAACCAGTGCGGCCCAGATGTGCGGCGATCTGCGCGTCGATGAAGGCGCGCGCGTCGAAGGTTGAGTCTGCGGAGGCTGGCAGCCCGACGGTCAGTGCAAGCAGGAGGACGGCGAGGATTCGGGTCATCAGCGGTGGGTCAAGAGTGGCTATGAAGTTCTGGGTCAGTTTAGAGGTTACTCTATTGTCCGCGACTAGAATATCGCACTGAAATCCTTCTCTTAGACGCGTAATTCGATTCCGTCCCTTGCCACGATTTCCCTCCAGCGGACATGCGCGTGCATTCTTCGATTCGCAAGTTGAATTCGTCTTTCATGCCCGTCTGATGCCGAAGGTGACTAAGATCGAAGCGTTGTGGCGTCGCTAGCGACTGTTGGCCACACGAAATGAGAGCATACAGATGGCCCGCACTAAGGGACACGGCAATCCTAGGGAACCTCTGCACAGTTCATGAAGGATGGCACGATACTGCGTGCAGGGAACAGCAGCGATTGATCCGAGCGAGGCGCGATGAAGCAGACGACATTTGCCTCTGCGGCGTGGGACAAGAAGGGCAAGGTGACGCGCCGGGAGCGATTTCTGGCGGAGATGGACGCGGTGATTCCGTGGGCAAGGCTGCTGGCGCTGATCGAGCCGCACTACCCGCAGGCCGGCAACGGCACGCAGCCGCTGCCGATGGAGCGGCTGCTGCTGCATGATGTCGCCCTCCACTGCCGCGATCATGCATCATCATCGACAGGTAAATCAGAGGTTCCCTAGATCTTGCCGAGGGCCGAGGTCATTCCAGCGTGGCGCGCCTTTTCAGGGCGCCCAGTCTCGACACGACGGAGTCTAATCTTTGAACGAGCGTCGTTGCCCTCGCGTAACACGGCCATCAACCCGGCGGCGGCGACGTCAGTTGCCACGGAGGGAATGCCTTCGCTCGCCCGCCGCGGGTTATGGCCAGCGTGGGGTGTCGTCACTAAGGAGGTCTCCATGAACTTGCTGAATATGAAACGGCTATACGCCCCAGTTGCTTTTGTCGCGATCATTCTCGGTGGGTGTGCCACCACTCAGCCGATACCAGAGTTGTCTCACCCGCAGAGTTCGGGGCTCGGTATCGACGTTCTCTTGAAAGCGCCCATAGCCCTATTCAGCAATAGGTCAGACCAAATCTATTTTGCCAAGATTGACGGCGAGGATGGTCTACTTCAGCAATAAATCATTCGTTCCAACTACAGCACAGATGGTCGCGCTTATCTCCTGAATGCCCGCGCTGGAACCTATGTCGCCGTCGCTGCATTTTTCTCGCGAGCACTGGTGTCGGTCGTCGAAGACTTCTGACCTACGATTGTGAGAGACATGCGTAAAGCGCAGAAGTACCTCGTCTGGTCCGCTGCGTTGATCGTGGCGTTGGTACTGCTGAACATTGTTTACCCGTGCGTCTGGATCTCACTGCCGATCGAAGGGCGAATCGTGGATGACCGCACTGGTACACCAATCGCTGGAGCTGTTGTTGTTGCGAGCTGGACGGTAAGCGGCGTATGGGAGCGATATCCCGTTGCACTGCTGGCAGTCGAGGAAGCTGTCAGTGCTCCGAACGGGACGTTTCGCATCGACGGATGGGGTCCTCGTTTCCACTTTGGCAGCGGCCGAGCAGACGGTAGCGAGCCGCTGCTTCGTCTGATAGCGCGTGGCTACGAGCCTCTACTTGTTCATCGTCTCTCGACACTTCCGCAGGAATTTGGGTTCATTCAGTACGCGCCAACCCACGTGGAGATGCATGTTACAGATGTGTTCGCGCTTCGCGCCGCAGATACTCGATCCGCCGACTATGATCGCCGTGTCGCTGATTTTATAGCATTACTCAATAGTGCCATTTCGATACCCATGTGCCGAACATGGTCTCTGCCTCACGCGGAGGCTGTAGTTCACGTGATTGACGATGATCTTGCGAAGAACCTGCCGACGCACGCGGTGTTGGCGCTCAGACCGTATCGTTCTCAAGGCACTTGCGGACAATCGCCGAGTCCCACCCAAGGAAGCGGACAATGAAAAGAATAGTCGCGTTGGTAGCCAGTCTAGTAGGGCTTCTCTTAACCGCATCATCGCGTGCTCATATCGAGTCGGTTGTCTAGGCAACACAGAAACCGACTTCACTGTCCTCAATCGGAGTCATCAATGCTCCTTGGTCTCAGAACTGCCATCTACCCCGTCAAAGACCTCACAACCGCGAAAGCCTGGTTCACGCAGGTAGTTGGGCACTCGCCATATTTCGACCAGCCGTTCTACGTGGGCTTTGAGGTCGGAGGCTTTGAGCTTGGCCTAGTGCCGGACGGAACAAGCGGAACGAGTGGCCCACAACCGCTGTGGGGCGTTGTAGATGCCAGCGCCACGATGAACCGTCTCCTAGAGCTTGGCGCCAAGGCACTTGAACCTGTTCACAATGTCGGAGACGGTATCAAGGTCGCCGCGGTCGAAGACCCTTTCGGAAATCGTCTCGGCTTCATTAAGAACCCACACTTCTCGGTAGGCAAGGTCCGGTAGCGAAGGGTTTCCGCGCTGCCAAACCATACTCACCCCCGGCCCCACGCGGAGTTTACCGACGCCGGGAACTCGGGTCCGTGATCGCTGCTCAGAGCTCGTATGAAGTTCCTCTGTGTCTCGACGGTTGTGACGCTTCTTGGCGGCGCGGCGCTCGTGGCGGCGGTCAGCACCGACGTCCAGCCGTGGAAGCCTGCCGGTATTTCCAGCCCCCAGTTCGAATCGCATGCCGCGTTTGATCCCAGAACAGGCGATCTTTATTTCGTGCGCAGCTCGCCCCAGTTCACCGGTTGGCGAATCCTCGTCAGTCGGTGCACCGAAACAGGATGGTCCACCCCACAGCCCCCCGCTTTCGCCGGGGATGGCGTGGAAGCCGACCCTTACTTCACTTCAGATGGCCGCAGCCTGTACTTCATCTCCACGCGCTCGGTCGAGGGGGTGAAGGGCAAGGATCTGGATATCTGGCGGGCCGAGCGTGAACACGCAGGCTCTTGGGGCGCCCCCACGCGTCTGCCCGAGCCGGTGAACTCCCCTGGGGCCGAGTGGTTCCCGAGGCCCGGCGTCGACGGCTGGCTCTACTTTGGGTCGGACCGACCTGGCGGTTTCGGTGGGACTGATATCTGGCGGGCGCGCAGCGATGCGGCTGGGCGGTGGACGGTCGAGAATCTCGGGGCGGCGGTGAATACTTCCGGTGACGAATACGAGCCGCTGCCAGCTCCCGACGGATCGCGCATGATCGTCATGGCCGACGGGAGCCTCTACGAGACGCACCCGACGGCAGCGGGGTGGTCGTCGCGGACCAAGCTTGGCCCCGAGGTCAACCAGAACGGAACGGAAATCGGCGCCCTGTTTTCCGAAAGCGGCCGGTCGCTGCTGTTTGCCCGGGACACCAAGGGTCCGGACTCCGGGGAGTTCTTCCTCTGGTATGAGCACGGCCCCGAGGCGTGGCCCCCTGATTGCCCGGCACGCAGTCGGTAACAATCCGTCGAGCGTCGGGCGGGCCGCGGTCAGTCTCTGCCGCGCCTCGGGAATTTGCGCGGCTCCAGATGAAAAATCGGCCTTACCAAACGGTCTGTATTCAATGATCGGACTCCACGGAAGGGTAAACCAGCCCCCGGAAATCGCGTTTTTCGATGTCAGTCGACTGCTTCTACAGCCTCGTTAGACCGCGTCAGCACATCGCCATCAGGTGACAAATGAAGGTACTCGCCATCGGAGCTACTGGCTTCATCGGCCGTCATGTCGTTGCCCTGTTGGTCGAACAGGGGATTGAGGTCGCCGTGCTCCACAGGGGTGAGACCGATGCGGATCTCCCAGATGGGGTGCGCCGCATTCGCGGCAACTGCGACCGTCTGGATGACGCCAAGGCAGAGCTTGAGCGATTCGCGCCCGACGTTGTGCTCGACGCGATCCTTTACTCCGAGCAGCAGGCGCGAGGGATGGTTCAGGCCTTCCGCGGCAATGCGGGTCGTGTCGTCGCTCTCAGCAGTGCGGATGTCTACCGTAATTACGACGGTTTTCGTGGGAAGTCGACGGCGCAGCCCGATGCCGTACCGCTCGCGGAGAATGCGCCGCTCCGCGACACGCGTTACCCATATCGCGGCTCTGGCCTGCCATTCGAGCACGCCGACGACTACGAGAAGATTCTTGTCGAGCAGGTCCTACTCACCGAACCGGACCTTCCGGCAACCCTGTTACGGCTGCCCGCGGTGTACGGTCCCCGCGACCCGCAACATCGGCTCCGACCCTATCTCCAGCGGATGGTGGACGGCCGACCCGGAATCCTGTTGCAGGAAGAGCAGGCAGCCTGGCGATGGACCCGCGGTTACGTCGGAAACGTCGCGGCGGCGATCGCACTTGCGGTTGCAGATGCCCGCACCGTTTGCCGCGTTTTCAACGTGGGCGACGAGCCGACCCTCTCCGAGCGGAAATGGGTGGAGCGAATCGGTGCCGCCGCTGGCTGGAGGGGCGGAGTCGTCACCGTATCCGCAAGCGAGTTGCCGAATCACCTGAAACAGCCATTCGACTGGCGATACGAGCTCTGGACCGACACCTCCAGCATCCGCGAGGAACTTGGCTACGTCGAGCTGATTCCTCTCGATGAAGCCCTGGAGCGTACGATTGATTGGGAGCGCTCAACGCTTGATGTGATCGAGCCGCTGAACTACGGTGAGGAAGATGCGGTTCTTCAGTCGAAGCTCAACGAGTAATGCGATTAACTGTGGGGGGCGGTCGACGCGGGCTCGCCGAGCAAGACGGAATCCCTGTCGAGCGTGCCGTTCGCGGCGGCGTTGCGGTTGAGGGCCTCCTTGCTCCTGGGGCTGCCCGAGACGCTTGTTGCCAGCGGCAATCGAGCCACAAGAAAAAAGGCTGCCGACCGGCGCCGGCGGCCCGAAGCGCCGTCAGGCGCGGATGCGGCGGTGCTCGTGAGCTTCCGCCGCGTAGGCCGAGATCGGCTTGAGCCTGAGAAATGGGATGAAAAGACGGGGCGGATCTATCCGACCAATGTACTGAAGGTGGCGCAGGCAATCGCCTGAAGGGATGTGGTCGCAGTCCGGGACTGAACTCAGCGCGCCGGCACCGTCGCCGCGCGGTGGGTCGAGAACTGGTGCGCGACTTCGCCGTGGGCGCGGCGCTCGCGAAAATCGCCATTTGTGTATTCGGCGACGACGCGACGCCAGAAC
>JAERMM010000159.1 GCA_016844585.1 Chloroflexota bacterium
GTCGGCCCCGGTACGCCGTGCGGTGAGCTGTTGCGCCGCTACTGGCACCCGGTCGGGACATGGCAGGACCTGACCGCCGAGAAGCCCACCAAGCGCGTGCGCCTACTCGGTGAGAACTTCGTGCTCTACAAGGGCGAGGATGGCTCACATCACCTTATCGCCGAGCATTGCGCGCACCGTGGCGTCTCGCTTTACTACGGCTTCGTCGAGGGGTGCTCGATTCGCTGCGCCTACCATGGCTGGCTCTATGGGGAGGATGGACACATCATCGAGCAGCCGTTCGAGCCGAAGGAATCGATGATGAAGCACACTGTCCGCTTGCCCTCGTACCCGGTACAGAAGATGCGGGGCCTCCTGTTTGCCTACCTCGGGCCTCTGCCCGCGCCGCTGCTGCCGCGGTGGGACGTCATTGCGCGCGAGGACGGCACTCACAAGATCGAGATCCATCCGCTGCTCGAAGCCAACTGGCTGCAAGTGCAGGAGACGAACATCGATCCGACGCATAACACCTACCTGCACGATGGATGGCGGCACAGGCTTGGCCAGATCCCGGAGTTCCGTTTCCGCCCCATCGACCTCGACTTTGAGGTATGCGAATGGGGGATCGTCAAACGGCGCAAGTTCGGCGGCGAAGACGGTTATCGGGAGGAAGGCCATCCGGCCCTCATCCCGAACATGCTTCGCCATTCACAGGGACGCTGTCCGATCGACCTGTTCTGGCGGGTACCGACCGACGACATGCACACGCAGATTTTCTGGCTCGGCTTCAAGCCATCGCCCGACGGGAGCATCGAGGCAGTGGAGGACCCACCCGTCGAGCACATCGAGCTGAAGGATGAGAACGGCGAGTTCCACATGCGCAGCTTCCCGAGCCAGGACGCGATGGCGTGGGAGACACAGGGGCCGATTCGTGACCGCAAGCTAGAGCACCTCGGGGCCAGCGACAAGGGAATCGCCATGTTTCGCCAGTTACTGAAACAGCAAATCGACCTGGTACGCGAGGGGGGAGATCCAATGTGCGTCATCCGCGATCCGGCGAAGAACCAGCTGATCTCTTTTTCCGCTTCGAAGTGACGGGGTGATGAGATGCGTACACCTATGGCGTTCGTCAGCCTCGCAATCCTGCTAACCGCGGCCTGCGCGGCGCCCGCTGCGAAACCAGATGCCGGCACGACCCCAAATACCCCGGCATCGCCGAAACGCATCCTGGCCGCAATTGGCTCAGATCCACCTACGATTAGCGCAGACTTCATCGTCGCGGGCTCTGGAACGATCCCCGGTGGCGACGCCTTGGAAGAACTGTTGAACGCCGGCCTGTCGCACGCAGACGGAGAGGGGCGCCTGCACCCACAATTGGCCGAGGCAGTACCGAGCATCGACAATGGTCTTTGGCAGGTCTTTCCGGACGGGCGCATGGAAACCCGTTGGACGCTTCGCGCGAATGCGGTTTGGCACGACGGCACGCCGGTCACCACCGCGGACCTGCTCTTCAGTGCAACGCTTAGCCAGGACCGCGACCTCCCGGTTTTCAGGGATTCGACCAACGCCTATAACTTCGTAGACCGAATCGACGTTCCTGACGCCCGCACTCTGGTCGTCTCCTGGACGCGGCCCTTCATCCGTGCCGACGCCCTGCTCCCGTCCTTGCGCCCCCAGCACATCCTCGAGGCGTCCTACCTGGCAGACAAACAGTCCATGCTCCTCCACCCATATTGGACGGAAGCGTACGTTGGCGCCGGGCCGTTCCAGCTTCGTGAGTGGGTGCGCGGCAGCCACCTCATCATGCAAGCATTCGACCGGTACCCGCTCGGCCGACCGAAGGTAGACGAGATCAAGGTGAAGTTCATTCAGGACCGCAACGCCATCATCGCAAACATCCTGGCTGGCGAGGTCGAGCTGACGATGGGTCGCAACCTCTCGCTTCCGCAGGCAGTGCAGCTGCGCGACCAATGGAAGGATGGAAGGATCGACGTTGGCTACACCAATTGGATCTCGGCCTGGCCTCAGCTTTTGAACCCGACGCCGGCCGCCCTGCTCGATGTCCGGTTCCGGCGCGCTCTGCTCCATGGGATCGATCGCGAGCAGATGGTGCAAACCATTCAGTACGGCTTGGTGCCCGTTGCTCATTCGTTTGTAAATCCGACGGAGTCGGTCTATAAGCAGATCGAGCCGGGCATCGTCAGCTACGACCTGGACCCGCGCAGGGCAACGCAGCTACTGGAGGAGGTCGGCTTCACGAGGGCAGGCGACGGGTTCTTCCGTGACGCCAGTGGCGAGCGCATTACGTTACAAGTCCGCACGAGCGGCGACGACGATACCCATGAGGCCGCTGTCTACTCCGTGGCAGATTATCTCAAGAACCTCGGCATCGTCACCGAGCCCTTCATCATTCCGCAGGCGCTGCGCGACGACCGCGAGTTCAATTCCACCTACCCTGGCCTCCGTGTCTGGCGACTGCCGAACGACCTCTGGACGCTCGACCGCTACACGAGCAAGAACGCGCCGGTCCCCGAAAATCGCTTTGCCGGCGGCAATCGCTCCCGCTACATGAACGCGGACTTCGACCGCCTTGTCGAGCGCTACCTCGTGACGATTCCTGAGGGAGAGCGCGTGGGGGTGCTCGGCCAGATCGTGCGACAGATGACCGATCAGGTGACGGCGTTGGGCCTCTGGTACAACACCGAGACCATCATGATCGGCAACCGGCTGCGCAACGTGACGAACAAGAAAACGGGTGGCGCAAACCAGGCATGGAACGCCCACGAATGGGATGTGATCAGTTAGAGGAGGCTAGTGGATGGAAGAGGGCGAGCAGGCGCCACGGTGGCGTCGGCGTGAGACGCCGTACCAACGATGGCAGAAGGAGGAGGGGATACCGGTCGTCGCCGGGTCGTACGTGGGCGACCTGTACAGCACCGAGGTGGCGCCCTGGCCGCGAATCGGGCAGGCAGGCGCATTCGTCAATCTGGCCGACCAGGAACAGGACGATGGATGGGTCATCGAGATTGCCCCCGGTGGGCAGACCGAAGTCCTGCATCACTTCTTCGAGGCGAGCACTTACATCCTGACCGGACACGGGGCGACGACGTTCTGGCAGGAGGGCCACCCCAAGCAGACCGTTGAGTGGGGCCGCGGAAGCCTTTTCTCGCCGCCGCTCAACTGCTACTATCAGCACTTCAATCATGATGGGCAGCACCCGGCGCGCATGTTCACCGTGACGAATGCGCCGATGATGATCAATCTGATGCGCAGCGTCGACTGGGTGTTCGGCGACTCATACGTCTTCGCCGACCGCTACGACGGCCGCGAAAACTACTTCACGGACCCCGGCAAGCGCATCACGAAGCGCGAGTGGGCGACGAATTTCGTGCCGGACGTCCGCACTTTCACGCTGGAGGACAACCCGGGACGCGGAATCGGCAACGTACGCATGGGCTTCGCGATGGCGGGTAACCAGTTGGCCGCCCACATGAGCGAGTTTCCGTCCGGGCACTACAAGCAGGGGCACTGGCACGGGGTTGGCGCCCACGTCATCATCCTGAGTGGCCAGGGCTACTCGCTGCTCTGGTTTGACGGTGAGGAGCGGCGCAAGGTCGACTGGAAGGATGGCAGCGTGCTGTCGCCCAAAGAGGGCGAGTGGCACCAGCACTTCAACACAGGGCAAGAGTCGTCACGTTACCTGGCGATTCGCCTGGGCGGACTGGACACAAATTGGAGTTCGCGCGCGCCCGCCGAAGCGGGCTTCTACTCCGGCATCGCCTACGATCATGAGGATCCTGCGATCTACGATCTGTACGCCAGCGAGTGCACGCGAAACGGCGCCAAGGTGGTGATGCCGCGGCCTAACTACGTGGCGACTGGCTGATCACCCCCACCCAGCCCTCCCCCGTCGAGGGGGAGGTGAATCGTCCCCGACGGAGGTCGACGAGTGGCTGAAGTCCTGAGAGTGGGACTTGCGGGTTTGGGCGGAGCCGCCCGCCAGATTTTGCCGTCGTTCAGGCGAGTGCCGGGGGTCGAACTGGGCGCGGTGGCTGACGTCCGCCCAGAGGCGCTCGAAGAGTTCACCGCCATGGGGATCAAGACGTTCAGCAGCGCCGAAGAGATGTGCGTCAGCGACGCAGTGGACGGCGTTTGGCTCGCAACTCCCAACAACCAGCACATGGACCACGCCATCCTGGCGGCGAACCACGGCAAGCACCTGATCTGCGAGAAACCGATGGCGCTGAACCTGGAGCAGGCGCAGGCGATGGTGGACGCGGTCAACCGCAACGGCGTGGTGTACGTACAGGGACACTCCAAGATCTACAACGCGCCGGTGCGCAAGATGCGCGAGATCGTGCTCAGCGGACGGCTAGGGCGCCTATTTCACATCAACACCTGGAACTATCGCAACTGGCTCAACCAGCCGCGCCTCGCCGTCGAAGTCGATACCGCGACCGGCGGGGGCGTGGTCTATCGCCAGGGGCCGCACCAGGTGGACGTGGTGCGGTCCATCGGTGGAGGGATGGTGAAGAGCGTCCGCGCGAACGTCGGGCGCTGGAACCCGAACTTCAACACGGAAGGCAACTTCCACGCGTACATCGAGTTCGAGGACGGAACTAGCGCGCTCGCCAGCCTCGTTGGGTATGACTACTTCAATATCACCGAGCTGACCTGGGGCATAGGCGAGGGTGGTCAGTCAACGTCCATCGAGAAGCTATATGACTACGACGAGCCGCGCCGCACTGGGCCTCTCGCCCCCGAGACGAAGTACGCTCTGCCCGAGTACACCAATCCTGCGATGAGCGAGCGGGGGGAACGGAAGAAGCACCAGCCGTTCTACGGACTCACGGTCGTGAGCTGTGAACGGGGTGACATTCGCCAGTCGCCCGACGGGCTCTTCCTCTATTCGGCAGACGGTCGCGAGGAGATCCCGTGCGATGGGGACACCAGCCACGCCTCTGAGCTTCGCGAGTTATGCGATGCCGTGACGGAGGGCAGGCCATCGTTCCCAGATGCGCGGTGGGGCATGGCGACGCTCGAGGTGCTGATGGCGATCATGCAGTCCGCCAGAGAGCACCGCGAGATCACGCTCACCCGCCAGGTTCCTACGCCGCCAAACTGGCCGCTGCCCTAGTCTGAGCAGGGAGGGGGACGAGCATGGGCGGAAACGTCAGCGCAGGCGGGGCAGCCGGTAGTATTTCGGGGTTCAACGCTCGTGATTGGGACGTCAATTAGGCGACGGCAGGAGGCGGAATTTGGTTTCTCGGGCAGAGAACGAGCGGTTGACGCAGAGCGGTCGAGGCACTCCGATGGGTGAACTGCTGCGCCGCTACTGGCAGCCGGTCGCGTTGGCTGAAGAGCTGCCGGCCGGAGGCGCGCCGGTGCCGGTGCAGGCCATGGGCGAGGATCTGGTGCTCTTCCGCGACGACAAGGGGCAGATCGGGCTGTTGGGGTTGCACTGCTCCCATCGCGGCGCCGATCTCAGCTACGGGCGACTCGAGGACGAGGGATTGCGCTGCATCTACCACGGCTGGCTCTATGATGTTCGTGGCCGCTGCCTGGAGCAGCCGGGCGAACCGTCCGGGAGCACGTTTAACGAGCGCATTCGCCACGGCGCCTATCCGTGCCAGGAGCGTGGTGGCCTCATCCTCGCCTACATGGGGCCTGGGGAAGCGCCGCTGCTGCCGGACTATGAGTTCCTGAGCGCACCCGCCGACCACCGCACGGTAACCAAGGTATTTCACGAGTGCAACTTCCAGCAGAGCAGCGAGGGCAACATCGATCAGGCCCATGTGTCGTTTCTCCACCGCGTGGCGCGCGACGGCGGCGACATGAATTACCTGGTTGAGGACACGTCGCCGTCATTGGACCCCGAGGAGACCGACTATGGGCTGCGCATCTATTCGGTTCGTCGCGTCGAAGGTGACAAGCAGTTCGTCAAGATCAGCAACTTCGTGATGCCGAACTTCGCGGCCGTTCCCGGCGGCGGCAGGGGCGACGGCTACCAGGTCAACTGGCACGTACCCATCGACGATACGCACCACTGGAAGTTCGTCTACACCTACCGCCGCAACACGCCAATCGGTCCGCCGAGCCCCCATGGCACGCGTGCCGAGGTTGACTCCCAGTATCACCTCATCCGGAACAAGGGCAACCGCTATCTGCAAGACCGGGACGAGATGAAATCGAAATCATTCGTCGGACTCGCAGTGGGCTTCAATGCCCAGGATGCCTGTGCCACCGAGGGCGCTGGGCCGATCCAGGATCGCACCGACGAGCACATCGCCTACACCGACCGCGTCATCAGCGCGTCGCGCGCGCTGTTGTTCCGGGCTATGCGCGACGTGGAGGAGGGTCGCGACCCACAGCACGTGATCCGCGATCCCGCGGCCAACGGGCCGCCAGAGATCCTGGTGCGGACCGACGTCATCCTGGGCGACGTGCCGTGGCGGGAGCACTGGCGGCAGTCGGCGCCACTGCGCCTACCTGATAACTGACCGTTCGAGCAGGCAATGTCGTGCCTAAATCGCGGAAAAGACCTAGGGGACAACGTTGACAAGGTGACAACGTCGCGGAGCTGCCGTCAACCCGTGGCGCGATGAGGTCGCGACCAGTGGCCCCCAACGCC
>JAERMM010000160.1 GCA_016844585.1 Chloroflexota bacterium
CCCAGTCAACCCGCTCACCCTCTGGGATCTGCACTGGCTCAAGCAGATCGACGACGAAGGCTTCATCGACGACCTCATCGCGCGGATGAGCTAAGGCGCGGCCGCGACGGCACCGGTCCACCGACTGAATCGTCGCCGGCTCGGGAACTGTGGAGGGACGGCAATGTTCAAGGGTCTGTGGCGAACCAGTGGGAAATCCGCGATCGTAGTCGCTCTGCTGACGACATCCGTGCTCGCGTGCGCGCCAGCCGGCACGTCTTCCTTGCCGGGGGCATCGTCGGCCCCGGCTCCGGTACCCGAAGTGCGCAAGACTATTACGGTCGGTCAGCTCAACACGCTGAAAGCGTTCGCCTCGTGGGACTTCAACGATACCTCGGGGGGTGGGGCGACCCTGGTCGAGATCCACGCGATTGGGCTCGTCTCCATGGACAACCAGGGGAATCGCCTGGGAAGGCTGGCGGCGCGCATGCCGTCGCTCGACGACGGGTCGGTCATGATCCTGCCGGATGGCCGCATGCAGGTCACCTGGACGCTACGCCAGGGTTTGACCTGGCAGGACGGTGCCTCCTTCTCGGCGGATGACCTCGTGTTCAGCTGGGAAGTCAATCGGACGCCCGAAATCCCCGTTTCAGGACAACAGGTCAACGTCGTACGGAACGTCGACTCGGTCTATGCGACCGATGCCTCCACCTATGTCATGGTGTGGAAGCGCCCGTACTACCGGGCCCTCGACATGGGCATAAGGAACTACTGGGTATTCCCCAAGCATCTGCTTGCCGAAG
The DNA here is from genome assembly GCA_016844585.1 of Chloroflexota bacterium. Taxonomy (GTDB): domain Bacteria; phylum Chloroflexota; class UBA6077; order UBA6077; family SHYK01; genus JAERMM01. Next base: position 783 of record JAERMM010000160.1, read on the forward strand.
CATTTCAGGGCGACAAGCAGGCATTCATGGCTCAACCCTATTTCACGACGGAGTACGTGCATCTTGGGCCGTTCCGCATCGCGGATTTCCAGGCAGGCGTGCAACAAACGTTCCGCCGCGTAGATGGCTATTTCCTCGGACGCCCCAAGATCGACACGGTCGTCATCAAGAACGTTCGGGATCCCAATGCACTCTTCGCAAATCTGTTGGCGGGCGCGGTGGACGTGGTGGGCGAGCGCACGCTCTCCGGCGACCTCTTCTTGCAGCTTCGCGACGATTGGGCCCAGTCGGGAGGAGGCACAGTTGTCGATCGTCAGTACAACTGGCGCTATCTGCAGGTGCAGCACGGCCAGCAGTGGACGCGGCCGCTGGAGCTGGCTCAGGATGTCCGAGTGCGCCGCGGCCTGCTCCGAGCCCTCGATCGCGAAGCCATCAGGCAGTTCATCTACCCTGGATTCGACGACACCGGCGCCGACAGCTTCATGCTCAAGGCCGACTCTCGCGCTGGCATTGTCGGCCGGCCCTTCTCGATCTATCCGTTCGATCCCAGCCGGGCCGCGGCCGAGCTGTCGGACGCGGGCTGGCAGCGAGCGTCGGATGGGCGGATGCTGGGTCGCGACGGGCGCCAGGTGCAGATCGAGATTCGCGGCAGTAGCACCGACATGCAGGGCGTGGCACTCGTAGCCGACTTCTGGAGACGCCTCGGGATCGACGCTACCGAGCTGACGGTTTCCGGCTCGACAAACGAGGACCCGGAATTCCGAGCAACGTTCCCCGGGGTGGAGAGCACGGCACGTTCTTCGGGTGAGGACATCTTTCCCAACTTCGACGGCCGGGTCCTCTCGCTCCCCGAGAATCGATGGGTCGGCGGCAATCGCATGCACTATGCGAACCCGGCGCTCGACCAGCTCATCGACCGCGTCTACTCAACGATCGACCAGAACGCATCGGGCGTCATCCTGAAGGACGTCGGAGACATCTTCGCGGCCGAGGTGCCGGTCCTGCCGCTGCACTTCGTCATGGAGTTCGCGGCGGCCCGCCAGGGCGTCCGTGCCCTCGTCGACGAATTCGCATCCGGCGTTGGCTCGAGTAGCTCGCCCGGTCTCAGCGCGCGAAACGCGCACCTGTGGGACCGAGACTGACGTGAGAGATTTCCGAACGTTCCTGCAGGAATACGAAAAGGCTCATCCCGACCTCGTCTTTCACATCTGGGACGAGGTCGACGCAAAATGGGAGGCATCAGCCATCGGGCTCAAAGCCCAGAAGGAGATGCGAGAGCCACCGCTGCTCATCTTCCATCGTGTGCGGACGGCCGATGGTCGAATTTCGCCGCATCCTTTGGTCGTAAACCCGTTTGCCTCGCGAGAGCGTTGCGCCTTTGCTACGGGATCGAACCCCAAGCTGCTGGGGCGCGAGCTCTACGAGCGCCGCGCCGCTCGTGTGAAGCCGGTGGTCATCCCCAGGGCCGAGGCACCGGTGAAGCATGTGGTGAAAACCGGCGATTCCATCGACCTGTGCGAGCTGCCCGCGATCGTTCACGCTGCGTGGGATCCCGGTCCGTACCTGTCAGCTGGCTTTATCACCACCTACGATCCGATCAGCGGAGTGGACAACTCCGCGCTACAGCGAGGGTGGCTGTCCGACCGACGAGAGATCCGCTTCAGCGCTGGCGGCTGGAGCCACAACGGCCGGAATTTCAGCAAGGCTCGTGACCGTGGCGATGACGCGCGGATGGTGTTCTGGGTCGGGCACCACCCCGCCGTATACATCGGCGCCGAAGCGAAGCTGGGCTATCCTGAGAGCCATTGGGAGGCCGCGGGCGGGATGATCGGTGAGCCATTGCGGCTCGTAGCGTCAGAGACGCTCGGCGACGATTTCCTCGTACCCGCGGACGCCGAATACGTGATCGAGGGTTTCGTGCGGAACGGCAGCGAGCTAAAACCCGAGGGGCCGTTCGGCGAGTACACCCGGTACTTCGGGAGCCAGCGCCTCCGACCTTGCATGGACGTCACCTGCGTGACCCACCGAGAAGAACCATACTGGTTCACGATCATTCCCGGGTACGGAGATGATGCGATCGGCGGGCTGCGCCGCGAGGGCCATATCTTCGACCTGCTGAAACATGCGGTTCCGGAGGTCACCAACGTCTACCGTCCGGCTATTTGCCCGCTCTACTTTTACGTTCAGCTCCACAAGACCGCGGATTGGCAGCCCCGCTCGATCATCTCCGCCGCCCTGTCTATCGCGGATAGCATCAAGTACGTGTTCGTCTTCGACGAGGACGTCGACATCTTCGATGAATATGAGGTTCACTGGGCGATTGGCACGCGCTCCGATTGGGCCAGGGACATCGTCGTGCTGGAGAACGCGGCGCCGATCGGGCTTGAGCCAAACAGCAGCGGTGGAGGTACTACCCGGGCCGGCATCGACTGCACGAAGCCGGCGCCCCCCGCGAAGTTCGAGCAGCGCTCGTTTATCCCCGCCGAGACCATGGCCGAGATACGGCTGAGCGACTACCTGCGTCCGCGGGCTGGCGAGTGACACGCGAATCGCCTTGACGATCAATCGGATCCGCCCTCACGCTGCGCCGGATCTGGAAATCAGAGCTTCCAACGGGAGGTACCTGTGCTAACGAAAGAGCTGAACGAGCGCGTCTGCGTAACCGGCGGGGGGACTCCCGCCGGTGAGATGATGCGTCGCTACTGGCAGCCGGTGGGTCTGAGCCGCGACCTGACCGCGGCCGGGAAGCCAAAGCAGATCACGATCATGGGCGAGGACCTGGTGCTCTTCCGCGACGATCGCGGCAGGCCCGGGCTCGTCGGCCTGCATTGCTCGCACCGGCTGACCTCGCTGGCCTACGGCCGCGTTGAGGACGGCGGGATTCGCTGCCCATTTCACGGCTGGCTGTACGACGTCGAGGGGCACTGCCTGGAGCAGCCGGCCGAGCCAGAGGGCAGCACGTTCAAGGACCGCATCAAGCATCCGGCGTACCCGTGCGAAGAGCTCGGCGGCCTGGTCTTCGCCTACATGGGCCCCCCGGAATCCAAACCGTTGCTGCCCAATTACGAATGCCTGGTGCGCGAGGACGGCACACGTCAAACCAGCTACTACACCATCAACAGCAACTATCTGCAGAACGTCGAGGGCGCCGTTGACGCGGTGCATTTCCCGTTCCTGCACACTGACAACTGGTCGGTGAAAAAGAAGGTGCTGTTCGCGGCGCCGAAGCCGACCCTGGACCTGAAGGAAACGGACTACGGGATCTGGCAGCGTATCAATCACATCAATCCGATGCGCGGCAACCAGTCAGACCACCATGCGCACTTCTTCATGCCGGCGGGCTTCATGCGCATTGAGGAGCGACGCGAGCAGGTGCTGAAGTACCAGTCGTGGTACGTGCCCATCGACGACACGCACACCGTGCGGTTCCAGGTGGGGTTCGCGCCATTTGTGAACGGCGCCCGCTACCAGTGGCCGAAGGACGAGCCGTTCACCCCGCCGGGGCCGGAGAACGACTACTTCCGCGACTACGAGAACGTGGACACGATCTGCGGGATTCCAGGCTGGAGCGCGCCGGGGACGGCGGTGAAGGGCTTTCTGTGTCAGGACAACATGGTGAACGAATCGCAGGGTCCCATCGCCGATCGCCGTCGCGAGCTGCTGGGCTCACTCGACACCGTGATCACCGCCATGCGGCGAGTCATGCTGACGGCGATAACGGACGTCGAGCAGGGGCGCGATCCCAAGCACGTCATCCGGGACGCGGCCGCGAATCACCTCGTGCGCGTCGCCGGCGACGACCCGCCCGAGATGGCGTAGACGAGTTCCCCTCCCGCAGGGCGAGGGCGCATAGAAAGTCCCCTCTCCCTCTGGGAGAGGGTTAGGGTGAGGGCTTCACAAAATGGCTAAAGACACCACGTACATGGCGTGGATGCGCCACGAAGAGCTGCCCGTCGTGCGCGGCTACGGCGTCTCCGACCTGGCTGGAGTCGAGCTCGGCGACTGGGCGCGGCTCGGCGGGCGCGGAGCCTTCCTCCAGCTCGAGGGGATGGAGGGTCTGACTGGCATGTACCTGGGCGAGATCCCGCCAGGTGGCGAGATGAAGCCGGAGAAGCACCTCTACGACGAGCTGATCTTCATTCTGTCCGGTACGGGCGCGACCGAGTTCTGGCGGGCGGACGGGGACGGCCCGCGCCAGGTGCTGGAGTGGCAGCGGGGAAGCCTCTTCGCGCCGCCGCTCAATAGCTGGCATCGGCTGACCAACCTGTCGGGTACCGATCCTGTGCGATTCCTGGCGGTGACGACGGCGCCCATCGCGATGGATCTTTACCACAACGTGGACTTCATCTTCTCCAGCGCGTATTTGTTCGACGATCGCTGGGATGGCCGCGATAACTTCTTTACCATGGCGCCACGCGTGCCCGGAGCGCGAGCGTGGGAAACGAACTTCGTTCCCGATGTGCGGACCGTTTCGCTTGACGTGTCCGAAAGCAAAGGCCGGGGCGGGAGAACGACGCTTTACGAGATGGCGGGGAACGTGCTGGTCGGCCAGCTCTCCGAGTGGCCGATCAGCCTGTACCGCAAGGCACACTACCACGGTGGCGGCGCGATCCTTCTGACGCTCGGAGCCCAGGGCTACGCGCTGATGTGGCCCCGTGAGCTGGGGATGCATCCGTTCGAGACAGGGCAGGGTGACAAGGTGGTGGCAATGGACTGGGCGGACGGCAGCGTGATGAGCCCCCCCAGCGGCTGGTTCCACCAGTTCTTCAACACGGGAACCGTTGGGGCGCGCAACGCGGCTCTGCGCTATGGCAGCCAGAAATACGGCGTGCAGTTCCACGACGTCCAGTCGCAGGAGGGGGTCACCCGGAGCGTCCGCGAGGGCGGAACCATGATCGAGCCCGAGGACGAGGACCCCGAAGTGCTGGCGCGCTTCCGCAACGCGCTCGCCGCGACCGGCGTGCCGTGTCTGATGTAGTGGAGCGGTACGGGCGCTGGCCTCCTGAATGCGCCGCGAACAGGTCTGCGCGTATACGCGCCGCCGCCAGAGTACGTGTTCTCAATGAAGGCGCTAGCCGGGCGACCAGAGGATCTGCGTGACCTCGAGGCATTGCGCGACGTCATCGCGCTCACGTCGGTCGACAGAGCGCTGGAAATCGTGGCCCGCTACGTGCCGGCCCGCTTGCTCACGCCCAGGGTACAGTATGTGCTGGAGGGTCTCTTTGACGAGGGTGAAGGCGGCTGAGTACCAGCCGTTGTCGGCTGCCAATGCCCTGCGTCGCGTTGCCACGGGCGTAGATCCCTGGCTGTGCTTTGGACAGTTCCTCGACGACTGGCGGCGGGAGCCAATCGACCGGCGTTCGGCGCTCGTGAGCGAGCCGCTACCGACTGTCTCAGGCGGGCCGGTTCGTTGGGCGGCTCTTTTGGCGGGCGCCGTCGACTTGCTGTGTGTCAGGGATGGGCTACCAGTCCCCCCATGGACGAGGGGCGCCGAATATTGCTTGGCTGATCCGTGGTTCCTTTACCCCGGCTGGCGACTGCGGGCGTGGCAGTTGTTCGAAACGCCGGTGGCGCTGCGCGCGCGCAACATCTTCGCGGGGGATCGCTTGCTGGAGCGCGTGTAGGAGAAAACGCGGGGGACTCCCTTAAACTTCAAATCACCCTGAAAAGGGAGCCCTATCCCCTGAAGGGAGGTTTCGAATGGCTGCCACAACCACACTCACCTGGGATGACGAGCGGCTGCGCCGCGATCGGATCGCGCTGCTGCAGGCGGAGATGCGGCGACGGAACGTCGGCGCGCTGTACCTGCGCGACATCTACCAGCGTTCGTGCCGGCGCAGGGCGAGCCTATCGCCTTCGTCCTGCCTCGGGATCTCCGCTCTGTGAGCCGACAGTTCCCGAACGCGCGGCCCCGCCTTGAATACAGCGCTGAATTGGCCAACGCCGAGCCGGAGGAGAAGTTCGCCCCCGTCGGACCAGCAATCGCCGATCTGATGGCCGAGCACGGCGTGGCGGGCTACCCCATCGGCGTCTACACCTGGGAGGTTGGCGCCATCCTCTCCCTTCAGGAGGCAGGCCTCCGCGTGCTCGACGCGACGCCGCTCGTGGAGGCCGCCGGAACCGTCAAGACCGAGGATGAGGTCGCCATCTATCGGACGATCGGCCGGCAGTACGAGCACACCGTCAAGGCTTTCCGAGGGGCGATCCGCCCCGGCGTCAGCGAGAAAGAGCTGGCGCGAGTGGTGGTCGCTGCCTGGTCTGATGCCGACGGCGAGGACATCTCGCAGCTCAACGTCTGCTCGGGCGAGAACATGAACCCGTGGCGCCGCTGGCCAACCGACAGGCCGCTGCAAGCCGGCGACCTGGTTGGCATAGACCTGCACGCGCGCGGCGTCGACGGCCTTCGCGGCGACGTGTCGCGCACGTTCCTTGTGGGAGAGCAGTTCACCAGCGAGCAGCGCGATCTGTACCGCCGCGCATACGACTACATGCACGAGACAGCGGCCTGCATCCGGGCGGGGCGCACGTTTGGCGAGGTCATGGACACTATGCCGAGGGTGCCAGCGCGGTACCAGACGCTGCTGGACAACTATCAAATCTTCCACGGTGTCGGCATGTGGGCCGCGGAATCACCGAAGCTGATCCGCAAGGCCCCCAAGCGCGACGAGGTGCTGAAGCCGAACCAGGTGCTCGCCGTCGAGAGCTACTTCGGCGAAGAAGGGGGCGCGCTGGCCGTCAAGCTCGAGCTACCCGTCCTGGTGCGCGAGGATGGACTCGAGCTGATTGGCGGCGGGATGCCCTTCGACGAGCGCCTGCTTGCGTAAGGGTGGCATTCCCGACCCGGGTGCCCCTCCTTGCTCCATCGAACGTGTTACTCAATCACCTCGTCCACCTGAGCCATGAACGTCTGGCTCAGCGTGAGCCCGAGCGCTAGCGCCGTTCGCAGGTTGACGGTGAAGTCGTAGCGGGTCGGCAGCTCGACGGGCAGATCGGCCGGCTTCGCTCCCCGCAAGATG
>JAERMM010000016.1 GCA_016844585.1 Chloroflexota bacterium
CATTCGCCCAGTCTTCTTCTGGAATCCGTCGCGTCTGCACAGGGTCGATGGCTCGCAGTTGACTGAGATGCCAGAGGGACTCCTCGATACGCTTCTGGTTCGCGGCCGCCCCCGGACCGTCAAGGACGTAGGTCTTCACAATCGCGCGGCGGGTTGGATCGCGCTCGGGCGCCTCGTCAAGACGGGGCTGGATGAACGGCTCCTCGATCGCGACGCCCTGGCCGTACTGCCGAAGTAGCTCGGCGACCGACTCGACGGACTCATGGTCGGCCGAGACAGCTATCTCGATCCAGTCGGTCAATTGACCCCGAAGGCCTCTTTGACGCGTTCGAAGATGCTCTTCGCATCCGCGTTCTGCGTCTTCCTGAACGTCGCGTCGAGCTTGCGGAACAACTCTTTCTGCTCCTTGTTCAGATCCCCGGGGATCATGATGTGGACGCGAACCTGCATGTCCCCACGCCGGTTCTCCCGAAGGTGCGGGACGCCCTTACCCTTCAGACGGAAGACCTTTCCGTACTGCGTCCCTGAGGGGATCTTGAGCTCGGACGGCTCCTCGAGCGTTGGAATCATGACCGTGTCGCCAAGCGCGGCCTGAGCGACGTTCAGCGGTACGTCCAGCACAAGATCGTGCGCCTGGCGACGCAGAAGGAGCTGATAGCCCTCCCACTCGAGGCGCTTCTGCGCTGGAACGTGGGCCACGACGTACAGGTCGCCCGGAACCTTGCCGCCCCGGGTTCGATCCGGGGGCTCGCCCTCACCAGTCAAGCGAAGCTGCGTTCCGTCGTCGATCCCCGGGGGAATACTGACCTCGATGTGCTTCGAAACCTGCACCTGGCCCTGGCCGCGGCACGAGCTGCAGGGCGTCTTGATGACCCGTCCCTCGCCCCGGCACGTGTCACAGAGGCTCACATTGACAAACTGGCCAAAGATGGATTGGTGCGCACGGCGGATCTCCCCGGCGCCGTTGCAGCGCGAACACGTCTCCGGTTGGGTACCGGGAGCAAGACCATTGCCGTGACACTCAGGGCACAAGTCATGCTTTGGAATCTCAATCTCTTTTTTCGCGCCGAACACAGCCTCTTCGAATGCGATGTCGATGTCAACGCGCAGGTCGGTACCCCGCTGGGCACGTGGACGACGACCGGCCGAGGCACGACCAAAGAAGCCCTCGAAGATGTCCTCGAAGCCAAAGCCGCTGAATCCGCCGTTGAAGGATGGATCCACGCCGGCGTGCCCGAACTGGTCGTATGCGCGTCGCTTCTCGCCATCGCGCAGGATTTCGTAGGCCTCGTTCAACTCCTTGAAGCGATCGCCGGCGTCGGCCTCGCGGTTTCGATCCGGGTGGTACTCGAAAGCCAGCTTGCGAAAAGCCTTCCGGATCTCGTCCTCTGAGACGCCTTTGGAAACGCCCAGGACCTCATAGTAGTCGCGCTTGCTCGCCGTCATGACGGCGCTCGTCTCCTGTCGGCTGGATGTTTTCTGCCGCGAACAATTACCAGGACGGTGGGCCGTGACGGGGCTTGCACCCCACCTCGGCGTGTTTCGCGAGTGTAGGGGCTCCGATTGCTCGGAACCCCTACGTCGATGGGACGGATCATTCGCAACGCCTCGACCGACTATACCGAAGTGTCAGAATCGCCCGCACGAGTTTTCGGTCGCTAAACCTCGCGGAACTCTCCCTCGACGGTGCCTTCATCCCGCGGCTTTGATGCCCCGCCGCCGGGATCCTGGCCACCTGATTGGCCGTAAACAGCTGACCCCATCTTCTGCAGCGCGGCGTTAAGCTGCTCGGTCGCCGCGCGAACCGCGGGCATATCGTCCCGCTCCAACGCGCTGCGCACCTCGGTGACTTTGCCCTGCACCTCTTCCTTGAGATCGGACGGCAGCTTACCCTCCGTGTCCTCGCGAAGCAGCTTTTCCGCCGTATAGGCCAAAGAGTCGGCGGCATTCTTCGTCTCGATGTCCTCGCGCTTCTGACGGTCTTCCTCTGCGTGGGCCTCCGCCTCACGGGTCATCTTCTCGATCTCGTCCTTCGACAGGCCGCTCGATGCCGTGATGGTTATTCGCTGCTCGCGCCCGGTTCCCTTGTCTTTCGCTGACACGGACAGAATGCCGTTGGCGTCGATGTCGAAGGTCACCTCGATCTGGGGCAAACCTCTTGGCGCCGGCAAGATCCCGTCCAGAATAAACCGTCCGATGCTCTTATTGTCACCTGCCATCGGGCGCTCGCCCTGGAGCACGTGAATCTCGACAGACGACTGGCTATCAGCGGCGGTGCTGAATACCTGGCTCTTCGACGTCGGAACGGTCGTGTTGCGCGGAATCAATGGCGTGGAAACACCGCCCAGCGTCTCGATGCCAAGGGTGAGCGGGGTCACGTCCAGCAGCAGGACGTTTTTCACGTCGCCCTGGAGGACGCCAGCCTGGATCGCGGCGCCGATAGCCACGACCTCATCCGGATTGACGCCCTTGTGCGGCTCCTTGCCAAAGTATTTCTTCACCGTCTCCTGGACCGCTGGCATGCGCGTCTGGCCACCGACGAGGATCACCTCGTCAACATCACTCGGCTGCATTGACGCGTCCGCGAGGGCCTGCTTGAGTGGACCAGTGGTGCCCTCGATTAGGTCGCCTGTGAGCTGCTCCAGCTTCGAGCGGGCCAGCGAAAGCACCAGATGCTTGGGCCCGGCTGCGTCAGCCGTGATGAAGGGCAGATTGATCTCGGCCTGGACGACCGTCGACAACTCGACCTTCGCCTTCTCCGCGGCCTCCTTGAGACGCTGGAGGGCCATGCGGTCCTGGCGCAAGTCGATACCCTGCTCGCGCTTGAACTCGTCGCAGATCCAGTCGATGATGCGCTGGTCGAAGTCATCGCCGCCAAGGTGCGTATCGCCGTTGGTCGAGATGACCTCAAAAACGCCCTCGCCCAGGCGCAGGACAGAGATGTCAAACGTCCCGCCACCGAGGTCGTAGACCGCGATCTCCTCGTCGCCTTTCTTGTCGAGCCCGTAGGCGAGGGATGATGCGGTGGGCTCATTGATGATGCGTAGCACTTCTAGGCCGGCTATGACACCGGCGTCCTTGGTGGCCTGTCGCTGGCTGTCATTGAAATACGCAGGCACAGTGATGACGGCCTGGGTGACAGGCTCGCCAAGATATGCCTCGGCATCCGTCTTCAGCTTCTGCAAGATCATCGCCGAGACCTCTTGCGGCGAATAGGTCTTGCCGCCCATCTCAACCCGAATGTCACCGTTCGGCGCTGCGCTCATCTTGTACGGCACAAGTTTCTTGTCACGCTCTACGGCTGGGTCATCGAACTTACGCCCCATGAATCGCTTGATCGAGAAGACCGTATTCTCCGGATTGGTCACCGCCTGGCGCTTGGCAACCTGGCCGACCATGCGCTCGCCCGACTTCGGGTTCACCGCGACCACCGATGGGGTAAGACGGCTGCCCTCGGCGTTGGGAATGACGGTGGGCTCGCTGCCCTCCATAACCGCGACGACCGAGTTCGTGGTGCCCAGATCGATTCCGATAACTTTTGGCATGTTTCTGTCCTCTAATTCAGTTGCTGGGATTCTTTGACGCGGGGCCGACCTTGACGAGGGTCGGTCGCAACACGCGATCGCTCAGGCGGTACCCCTTCTGGAGCTCACCTGTCACTTCTGTTGCATCTCCGCCATCGCCTTCCCGCAGTACCGCCTCATGCTCGCGAGGATCGAATTCTTTTCCGAGGGCCTCAATCGGCTGAAGGCCACGCGTGACGAGCACGCCAAGGAGCTTGCGCTCGATAAGCGAGATGCCGTCAACCCACGTGAGCCCCAATAGCCCCCCAGGTACACTAGCCAACGCTCGCTCGAGATCGTCGACTACTGGCAGGATGTCACGGATTAGCCCGGCCTCAGCAGCCTGCATGAAGTCGGCGCGCTCCTGCTCAACTCGGCGACGGAAGTTGACGAAGTCGGCTTGCGTTCGTTGCCAGCCCCGCAGTTGCTCCTCATTCTCAGCGCGCGCTGCAGCCAGTTGACTCTCCAGCGTCGTCAGTGGGTCCTGTTCCTCACTTTGCGGACCATCGGGAGATCGCGCTGCCTGCGAAATGTCGTAGACGCCCTCGTCTTGTTTTGGGATTTCCATATTGTTCACCTGCATGGTGTCTCGGCGTGCCGGGTCACCGTGGATATGCCTTATGTTAAATAGGTTTCTTCGATCAATCGGTCGAGCAGGCGGGCGATGTAGCCGACCATCGGAACCGCCCGCCAGTACGGCAAGCGCGTCGGGCCGATAACGCCAACCACACCTAGCATCTCGCCGGGTCTGCCGTAGCGTGCAAGAACGACGCTACAGCCACTGAGCTGATCGAACGGATGCTCCTGTCCGATCGCGACGTATGTTCCGGTCGAAGCGAGCAGCGGACCCAGGAGCGCGTTCGGGATGATGTGCTGCTCCAGCGCCTCAACCAGGGGTTGGAAGCGATCACCTGTTACAAACTCCGGCTGAGCGGCGATGTAACTCAGCCCTGCCACGTGCACATCGCCCGAGCCTGCCACCGACTGACGGTCAGCCTCGTCCAACATCCGCACGGCCGCATCCGCAACGTCCGGCAACTCAGAGAGCGCCGCCGCGTCGCGCAACTCGTCGGCCGACCTCCCCACTAGCAGCTCATTCCATTCGTTGGCCAGTCGAGTGAGCGCTTCCGAGGACACGTCATCGTGAAGCCGAACGACCTGCTGCTTGATGGTTCCCGACCGCAGCATCGCAACGACGAGGACAACGCCTATGCCGATACGAACGAAGTCGATGCGCCGCAGCCTACTGACGGATGAAACAGGCGGCGAGATCATCACCGGGTTCTGCACGCGGGCGGACAAGACGGAAGCGGCGAGATGAATCCATTCCCCAATGTCGAACTCGACCTGGTGAAACTGATGCGAGATCAGCCGCTCGTCGGTCTCGGTCAGCCCGACATCCGCCATGAGCCACTCGACGTAATAGCGGTAGCCCAGATCAGACGGTACCCGACCCGCCGAAGTGTGCGGATGGGTCAGGTAACCGAACTCCTCGAGCGCCGCCAACTCATTGCGAACGGTTGCGGTGGAAACGGACGGAACGTACTTCCGGACGAGGACATCAGACGAGACGGGCTGCGCCGTGATCACATACTCCTCGACCACGTGCTTCAAGATGCGCCCGCGCCGTACGCTCAGTGCCTCAGTCATACCCTCGACCTGCAGAATTAGCACTCTCGGCCTTACAGTGCTAACCACAGAATACCAAGTTAGGAGTGGGGTGTCAAAGGCGCGTGGCCTTCATGCGTCACAAAGGCGCCACGCGCCAGGCCGGCGTGCCTGATAGCCGCGCAATCGGCTATAATTGACGGTCACGCATCTTCAAAACAAAGGCCTCGGGTGCACTCCCTGTTCGAACACCGAGGCCCCTGGCGTGCCGTCGCAACCCCGTCATCCTGAGAGCGTGGGGGCGAGAAAACCGCCGATTCCCGCAGATAGACGCAGATTCGGTTGCCATCAACCAAGTCGGCGTGAGTCTGCGTTGATCTGCGGACCGTCGCCGACTTCTGTCGGACATTTCGGCGGCGCTCTACGGGATGGCAGGACTAATGGAGTCAACTGATGGAGCCAGGAAATATTCGTCCTGTGACGATCGAGGACGAGATGCGCAACTCGTACCTCGACTACGCGATGAGCGTGATCGTGGCTCGCGCCCTTCCCGACGTCCGAGACGGCCTCAAGCCGTCGCAGCGGCGCGTCCTCATCGCGATGCACGACCTCAATCTGGCCCCAAACCGCGCCTACATCAAGTGCGCCAAGATCTGCGGTGACACCTCAGGGAATTACCATCCGCACGGTGAAGCGATCGTCTATCCAACGCTGGTCCGCCTGGCCCAAGAATTCAACATGCGGTATCCACTCGTGCAGGGTCAGGGCAATTTCGGATCGATCGACGGCGATCCGCCTGCCGCGATGCGATATACGGAAGCTCGATTCACCCAATTCGCCATGGAAATGCTGGCGGACATCGACCGCGACACCGTCGATTGGCAGCCCAACTACGACGGCCGGCTTCGCGAGCCGGTCGTGTTGCCCAGCCGAATCCCAAACCTCCTGTGCAACGGCTCGGCCGGTATCGCAGTCGGCATGGCCACCAGCATTCCTCCGCACAACCTGAGCGAGGTGGTTGACGGCCTCACGCTCCTCATTGACAACCCCGAGGCGACGGTCGAAGACCTCATGAAGCTCATCCCCGCCCCCGACTTCCCGACCGGCGGCATCATCATCGGTCTCACCGACGTGCGAACCGCCTACGCCACTGGCCACGGGCGGGTCATCATTCGCGCGAAAGCGAGCATTGAGGAGCCGCGCAGTGGTCGCTGGCAGATCGTCGTCACGGAGCTGCCCTACCAGGTGAATAAGGCGACGCTCCAGGAGCGCATCGCCGAGCTGGTGCGGGACCACAAGATCGACGGCATCTCGGACATGCGCGATGAGTCGGACCGGCAGGGCATGCGCCTCGTCATGGAGATCAAACGTGACGCGAAGCCGCAAACCGTATTGGCGCAGCTCTACAAGCACACGGCGCTGCAATCGGCATATCCGATGAACATGCTCGCGCTCGTCGACGGAGAGCCACGCGTCCTCCCGCTCAAGCGGTTCCTGACCCTGTTCCTCGACCACCGCCAGCAAGTGCTCACCCGACGCTCGCAGTACGAATTAACCCGCGCCCGGGCCAGGGCCCACATTCTCGACGGCCTCAAGATCGCGCTCGACCATCTCGACGCTGTGATTCGGGCGATCCGCCAGAGCGAGTCCGCCGAGAAGGCGATGCAGGCGCTGATGACGCGCTGGCGGCTCAGCGAGATCCAGGCCAAGGCGATCCTGGACATGCAGCTCCGGCGGCTCGCGGCCCTCGAGCGCCAGGAGATCCTGGACGAGCTGGCGGAACTGCTCAAGACCATCGCATATCTCGAGGATCTGCTCACTAATCCGCCAAAGATCCTCGCGCTGGTGCGTGAAGAACTGGTCGACCTCAAGAAGCGGCTGGGGGACGCGCGCCGCTCGCGTATCTCCCTCACCGACAATGCTGACATCAGCGTAGAGGACCTCATCGAGAACGTCGAGACGCTGGTCACCGTCAGCAATCGGGGCTACGTGAAGCGACTCCCGCCGGACACCTATCGGCCCCAGCTTCGTGGTGGACGAGGCATCCGCGGGCTCACGCTGCGGGAAGAGGATGCGCCGCGCCACATGGTGATCGCCAAGGCACACGACAGCATTCTCTTCTTCACGGACCGTGGCCGCGTCTTCCAGCTCAAGGCGTATCAGATTCCGGAAGCTGACCGGACGGCCAAGGGGACGCCGGTTATCAACCTCATCAACATCGAGGCGAAGGAGACCGTGACCGCCGTCGTCAGCACCGGCGAGTTCAACGGCAGCAAGTACCTGGCCATGGCAACCAGCATGGGCGAGATCAAGAAAGTGGCCATTGGCGACTTCGCGGCCGTCCGCTCGAACGGTCTGATCGCGATGGACCTGGAGAAGGGCGATGAACTGGGCTGGGTAGTTCAGATCAGCCCGGGCGCCGAGCTAATTCTGGTGAGCGAGCAAGGGCAGTCGGTCCGATTCTCCGAGAATGTCGTCCCGACGCGCTCTCGCAGCGCCGGCGGTGTACGTTCTATGCGGCTCGGGAAGATCGATCGGGTCTGCTCAATGGATGTGGTGGCCGCTGACGCTCATCTCTTCATCGTCACAGCGCACGGGATCGCGAAGCGCACACCCCTGGATCAGTTTCCGGTTCACAACCGTGGGGGAAGCGGCGTGATCGCCCAGAAAGTGACGGAGCGCAGTGGGCCGATCGTCACCGCGCGCGTGGTCCACGGCAGCGAGGAAGCGATGGTGATCTCGTCGTCTGGAACGGTGCTGCGCACCCGCGTCTCCGACGTCAGCGTCCAGGGTCGTGCCGCGAACGGCGTTGCTTTCATGAACCTCAAGCCCAAGGAGCGCCTGGCCTGCGTTGCCTTATTGAACGGAAATGAAGAGGGGCCCTCCCGGGACGTGGTCTCCGGACCGGCGCCGCACGCCGACGTCACTGACCCGACTGGTGAGGACGATGCGCCCAAGGCAACGGGTCGAGGTCGTCGCGCCCCGCCAAGGAGCGACCGTTAGCGCAGGCCGAAGAGGCCGCTGCGCTTCTCGGGCTGCTGTTTGGCCTTCTGGGGAGACGCCTCATCGTCGAGAGTCTTCGCAATTTTTTCGATTGCCTTAGCGATGTTGGACCCGGGCTGCGTCTGCATGAAGGCTTCGCCTCGAACTGCCGCCTTCGCCGGCACATCGTTCGCGTATGGAATTTCGACATTCATTTGCTGTTCGAGCGCTTGCTCGAACTGCTCGACGCCCAGCACCTTATAGGGAAACAACTGATTCATCACGTAGTAAACCCTGTCGGTTGGCAAGTGAATCAGATCCGTGAAAATCCGCTGGCACTCTCGCACATCGCGAAGCGTCGTCAACTCTGGCGTGCAGACGAGGAGTACCTTATCAGCCGCCTCGAGAGCCGCCAGCGACGCCTCGCTGAAGTTCGACGCTGTGTCGATCACCGTGATCGCGTTCATACCCTTCAAGATGTCGATAGCGGCCTTGGCATGGTCGCCGGTGACGGACTCACCTTCCTCGGGCTTCGCGGAGCCAACGAGGACCTTGAGCGTACTGGCGTGTGGCGCCAGGTAATACGACATGCCTTCTCGATCAATCCTGGAAAGCGAATCAAGCGTGATGCCCGCAAGGCTTGCCTTCGGCGCCAGGTTCAACATCAAGGCCGCATGCCCGAAGGTCAACGAGAGATCCATCAGGGTCACTTGATCCGGGTGCATCTGTGCGAACGCGACCGCGAGGTTGACAGCCAGCATCGACTTTCCAGAGCCACCGCGTGGGCTGAAAACGGTGTAAACCTTCCCAGTCTTCGAGGGCACCTGCACATCGTTTTCTGCACCGCCGCGCGTGAGGCGCTCGTTCGTCATGGTCTGGCGGATCGAAATGATGCGCATCATCTCGCGCATTACGGCAACGTTACCGGACAGATACGTGTCGAAGTCCTGTTTGGGGAGGGCCAGCACTCGGGTATCGCTCACAGCCATAGCGGCGGCCGAGCGCGGCTCGCCGGTGAGAAGCGCCATCTCACCGAGCACCTGATTCGCGCCATAGAAGGCGAGAACCCTCTCTTCAGCGCCATCTTGAATTGAGACTTTTATGCGGCCGTCGGCAACCAGGAAGAGGGCATCGCCTGGATCACCCTGCTTGAACAGCACTTGATTCTCGCGATAGCGGCGCTCTTTCAGCAAGTCGCCGATCTTGTCGAGATCCGCCTCCGAGACGTTTTCAAATATCTCGGCTCGACGAAGAATCTCGGAGTACTTCGACGGCATTGTCGTCTCCTTATATTCGAAGGAAGAGACGGGCCAATGCGATACGGCCTCAATCACACGGCCACAGGCATCCGCACGGCCACAGGCGTGAGAGTTTACACCGCTTGTCGCCCTTGCGCCATCCGAGCCATGAGGGTAGAATACCTTTACGTGCAAAATGCACCTAGGTATGAGTTGGCCGAGCACGACCGCCCCGTCCACCGCGACCCGTCGGGCACCATAGGCCGCAACATTGAGGCCTTCCTGCTGCTTGACCTGCTTCGCGAATCATCCTACGGGTATGACCTCATCCGTCGGCTTGGCGAGTACGGGTTTCGCCGTGCCGTTGAAGAGCCCGGAGTGGTTTACAAGGTTCTGCGCTCCCTCGAGGATCGTGGCGCCATCCTGTCAGAATGGACAACGCGGGCATCGGGGCCAGCCCGTCGCTATTACCAGATAGCGGAACCGGGCCGCGTCCTCCTACGCCACCGTGCTTACCAGCTCAAACGTGACCTGGTGCGAGCCCAAAACCTTATCGGAGAGTTCACAGCATTGACCGGTGATGATTTGTCGAACGAATCGCCACCCAGTGACGAAGGTCCAATTCCGACCGTGGCCGTCGGCCGACCCGTGAGACGCTGACGGGTGCAGATCGCCTGGCGTCTTATCGGCTACCTTCGAAGGTACTGGCTCGCGTGCGGGGCGGCGTACACATGCCTTCTCGTCGTAACCGGCGTCGAGCTTTTCATTCCGAGCCTGCTGCGCCGCGGCATCGACTGCGGAATGAAGGCGAGCGGCGCCGCTGAAAAGCTCGCCAATGGCTGTCCTGCCGACACCGACCCGTTGACTGTTGTGGGGGGCGCCGCGCTGGCAATCGTTGGGCTAACCCTTGTGAAGGGCGCCTTCCAGTTCGGACAGGGCTACCTCGGCGAATACGGGGCGCAGCGCGTCGCATACGATCTGCGCAACGAGATTTACAGCCACCTCCAGAAGCTCTCCTTCAGTTGGCACGACCGTTCGCAGACTGGCGCCCTCATGGCTAGGGCCACGAGCGACGTCGAGCAGCTACGCAACTTCACGGGCCGTGCCTTCCTGCAAATGGCGCAGTTCGCCCTTGTGAGCATCGGAGTTACCGTGGTGCTCTTCGTGACCAACTGGCAATTGGCCATCGTCTCGCTTCTCACGCTTCCGCTTCTCTACCGAAGCGCGGCCAACTTCGTCAGGACGGTCCGCCCGTATTTCTATCAGGCCCAGGAAGAATTGTCCGTTCTCGCCTCGATCGTGCAGGAAAACCTGGCGGGGGCAAAGGTCGTCAAGGCGTTTGCGCGAGAACCGGATGAGATACGCAAGTTTGATGAGCAGAATGAGCTTCTCCTCAAACAGTACATGCTGGCGGCTCGCGCGCAGGCCTTCGCAAACCCACAGCTGGACGTGCTCGCACAGATCGGCACCGTCATGGTCCTTCTGCTGGGCGGCTACTTCGTCATCGTAGGGACCCTGTCGATCGGGGAACTCGTAGCCTTCAACACGTATCTTCTTCTGCTGGTCCGTCCTGTACGACGCCTCGGATTCACGATCGGCCAGAGCTCGCGCGCAATCGCAGCCGGCGAGCGCATCTTCGAGATCCTGGACGCCCCTGTAGACGTGGAGGACCAAGCGGACGCAAAACCGCTGTCGCAGATAACTGGGACGGTGACGTTCGATCACGTTACCTGTAGCTACTACGGGGGCGAGGCAGTCCTAAAAGACGTCTCCTTCGAGGCCCACCCCGGGCAGGTCGTCGCTTTGCTGGGCGCTACCGGCTCCGGCAAGACCACCGTCGTCAACCTCATCCCCCGCTTCTACGACGTCAGCCAGGGGAGCGTCCGCATCGACGGGCACGACGTCCGCGACGTCCAGCTTCTTTCCCTCCGTCGCCAGATCGGCATTGTGCTCCAGGACACGACGCTCTTTACCGGCACCATCCGCGAGAACATCGCCTTCGGTGTGCCGGATGCAACCGACGAGCACGTTTTCGCCATGGCCCATGCCGCCCGAGCCCACGAGTTCATCATGGAATTCCCAGACGGGTACGCCACGCGGGTGGGAGAGCGCGGAGTCACGCTTTCCGGCGGCCAGAAGCAGCGCATCGCGATCGCCCGAGCGCTGCTTCTCGACCCGCGCATCCTGATCCTGGATGACTTCACTTCGGCTGTCGATACCGAAACCGAGGCGCTCATCCGCGAGGCGCTCAACGTGCTGATGGAGGGGCGAACCACGCTGGTCATCGCGCAGCGAGTGAGCACTGTGCAGAGCGCTGACCAGATCATCGTGCTTGATCACGGGGAAATCGTAGGCGTCGGCAGCCATGAAGAGCTACTCGAAACCAACGACATCTACGCAGAGATCTACCAACTCCAACTGATGGACGAATCTGCCGTCCACGCTACATCCGAGAAGACGACGACCGAGCTGGTTGGAGCCAACGGAAACGGGGGCGGCAACCGATGGACGGACGCTCCACAGAGGCACGGCCCGAATGGGAATGGCGTCGCGCGACCCGATCTGGCGGCTCAGGCCGTCCGGCGGGCAGACTAGATGGGGGGACCATTCTGGCGCGGCGTGCGCCATCAAAACAACACCAAACTCTTTAACGGACGCGTGGTCCGCCGCCTCTGGGACTACCTGAAGCCGCACAAGTGGCGGATCATGTGGGCGCTCGCTCTCGTCTGCGTCACATCAGCCATGCAGCTCCTCGGACCGTATCTCTTCAAGGTGGCACTCGACGAGTTCGTCATTGCTCGGCAGGACATCGTTGGCCTCATCGTGGTGGCGCTGGTCTTTACTGGTACCCTGATCGTCAGTTGGGGGACACAGGCCTACCAAGCCGTGTCCATGGCGATCGTCGCCCAGGCCGTGCTGAACCGCATGCGCGCCGAATTGTTCGCGAAGATCAATCATCTGTCGCTGAGCTACCACGACCGTCACGAGTCCGGCGTTACCATGTCGCGCATCATCAACGACGTCGCGGTCTTCCAGGAGCTGCTCACCCAGGGTATCGTCCACGTCGTAGCGGATTGCCTGCTGCTGATCGGGATCCTCGGCATCATGCTTGCCATGAGCCCCACGCTCGCACTGCTCACCATGTCCGTCCTCCCCGTCATGGTAATCGCAACCATCGTGTTCACCAGCACCGCGCGCAAAGCGTGGCTTCGTACCCGGGAGACGATCGGGGAGGTGGCGGCAGGATTCCAGGAGAACGTGTCCGGCGTCCGCGTTGTCCAGGCGTTCGCGCGGGAAGAGGTGAGCAAGAAACGGTTCGACAAGATCAACCGCGGCAACCTTCAGGCCAATCTACGGGCCGTCACCCTGGCCAGCATGTATCCGCCGGTAGTGGAGTTCATGAGCATGGCTGCGACGGCGATCGTGCTCTGGTTCGGCGCCCACGCGACCCTGGACGGCACGATCACCATTGGCGTCGTCGTTGCGTTCCTCTTTTACGTCAACCGCTTCTTCCAGCCGATCCGCGAGCTCAGCCAGGTCTACAACCTCTTCCAGCAGGCTATGGCAGCGGGCGACAAGATTTTTGAGCTCATCGATCATCCAATCGACGTCGAAGACAAATCTGACGCCGGGGAAATGCGGAGCATCACCGGCAGGGTCGCTTTCGAGCAGGTCGACTTCAGCTACGTTGACTCAGTGCCCGTGCTGCGAAGTATCAACTTTGTTGCCGAGCCCGGCCAGACGATCGCGCTGGTTGGGCCGACTGGCGCGGGCAAGACCTCGATCGCAAGCCTGCTGGCCCGCTTCTATGACGTGCGCGGCGGCAGGATCACCGTCGACGGGGTCGACATTCGAGACGTTACCATGGCCTCGCTACGACGACAGATGGGGCTCGTGCCTCAGGACCCATTCCTCTTCAGCGGAACCATCGCCGACAACATCCGCTTCGGGCGGCTGGATGCGACCGACGAAGAGATTGTCCAGGCCGCGAAACTGGCCAACGCACACGACTTCGTCATTCGGTTGCCCAACGGCTACGCGACAAGGGTGTTCGAGCGCGGCCAGAACTATTCACAAGGCCAGCGTCAGCTCATCGCCTTCGCCCGCGCTGTCCTGGCAGACCCCCGCATCCTGATCCTGGACGAGGCGACAGCAAGCGTTGATACACGCACAGAAGTCCTGATTCAGGCGGCGCTCGCGCGACTGCTCCATGGACGAACGTCGTTCGTCATCGCGCACCGCCTCTCCACGATACGCAACGCAGACGTGGTCCTCGTCATCAACCACGGTGCGATCATTCAGCGCGGCACGCACCGCGAGCTGCTGGGCCAACCGGGCTTGTACCGCGACCTTTATCTGACGCAATACCGTCACCAGATCCGTGGATCGCAGCTCGTCGAAGAGATGGCCACGGCCTGACGGTGCCCAGTGGTGAAGACTCCGGGATGCTTCGGACAGCGTACGAGATCTTAGAGGCCCTCACCCCGCCTCTCCCACTGCGGTGGGCGAGGGGCAGTAGGCGGCGCCCACATTCGAACAAGTAATTCTCTTGCAGCCCCTAAGTCGAGCGCGCCGTTGGGCGCCTATCGGTCAGGCAACGCCAACAGCCCTGTCGCGCTCTGCACACTATCCAGCCATGACCTGCTCAGCGCGCTGGCTGCGCTGCCTGAGGCAGAAGGTGTCAACATCATCGGCCCCCTGGAGACGGAAAACGTCGGCATCGAGCGGATGATCACGACGCTTCTCGACCGACCGCGGATTCGCTGGCTGGTGGTGTGCGGCGACGAGCAACGAGGCCGCTACCAGGCGCAGGCGATTCGCTCTCTTTTCAGCAACGGCGTCGATTCAGATGGGCGCATTCTCGAGGCACAGAGTCGACGAGCACGACTGCCGACGCTACGCACCACGCACGTGGAGGCGCTGCGAGCCCAGGTTACGCTGCGCGACCTCGCGGGAGAACATGATCCTGGCGCAATCTACGCGGCGGTTGCCGAGTGCCTGGCCCACGACCTCGGTCCGTTTGAGGCCCGAGTTGCACTGCCAAGCATGCCACCAATCGAGGCGCCAACACGACGCTTTCGTCTTCGGGAACACGACCCAATGGGATTCTTCGTGGTCCTCGTCGATCGGGACGGAAAGCAGATCGTCGTGGAGCACTACACGCCAGACGGGGCGGTAGCGCACCGGATCGCCGGCGCGGACGCCGAGTCGCTTTGCGTAGCTCTCGAGGAGTGGGGGCTTATCTCGCGACTCGACCACGCCTCCTACATGGGCCGAGAACTGACCAAGGCCGAGTTTGCCTTGCGCAACGATCTGCAGTACCGCCAGGACGAATCCCTCTAACCCGACTAGCCTAGCCATTTTGGGAAAAAGGCCCCTGTGACAACCGTGACAACCGTGACAACCTTTGAACTGACCTCACCATCAGATGCGGTCCTTCCCCTGTGACGAACTCACCTGTGGTACAATGGCGTACCACGGGCGGTTCACCTGGAGGGCCTTATGGCCAAGAAGCGCCGGCGAAAGCCGGGCCTCCAGCGCTGTATGGTCTGCGGCAGCTACCAGCTCGGACCGGAGTTAGAGAACCGAATCTGCCTTGCGTGTCTGGGCCTCGTCGGCGTTAAGCGCTGGCGCGGAAAGCCGACACAGAGGCCCAACGAGCCGGTTGCCGCGGGCCACGCGATCGCGGAGGCCACAGCAGTCTGACCAGAGGCGCCCCGAGCAATCGGGGCGCCTCTCCTATTTCGAGATCCTTTTTTCGAGATTCTTTGGCGCCCAGAATCCGCTCACCGGCTCCCAGCGCCTTCATCTGGCTGCACTCAGCGCCGGCATACTGCGTTCCTTTCAAGGAGGCCAACGATCAGCGCCACCGAATCCGGTGACGAGCACCAGCTCGTCAGGAGCGTGCCCGCCTGGAAGCTGCTGGTCGTCTTTTCGTGGATAAGCGCCCGCTCATGGGGCGGCGGTTCGGGGACCATCTACGCGATGCACCAGGAGCTGGTGCGCCGGCACTGGTTAACCTCCGCCCAATTCACGCTTGACTTTGGACTTGCCCGAATCGTACCGGGCATCAACTTGCTGGCAACCGCGGTCATGACTGGATACCGCCTCCGAGGCGTCCCAGGTTCTATCGCGGCCATTACGGGGTTGATGTGGCCGGCGTCACTGATCACGGTGGTGATCACCATCGGTTTCGCGCAAATCATGTCCAACTCAATCGGCACAGCGATGGTCCAGGGGGCGGTTCCGGTCACAGCGGCGCTTACCTTTGCGCTAGCACGAGACATGGCAAAAGGTTCGGTGCCCTGGAAGGACAGGCGAATTGCCATCCTTATGGCGCTCTACGCGGTCGTCTGCTTCTTTCTGGTGGCTGCTCTGCAGGTCTCTTCGGCGGTTGGGATCATCGCTGGCGCCCTTCTGGGCATAGTCGTTTTTCGTCCATCCGAACAGCGCGATGCCAGCCGAGTACCCCCCACGCCAACCAAGGGGGAAGGGGGAGCTCCATGAGTTTCGTCGAGCTGTTCCTGGTTTTCCTCAAAGCCTCGCTGCTATCGTCGGGTGGACTGCAGAGCCTGCCCCTGCTGCGAGACGACCTGATCGTGCAGCGAGGCGTGTTGAACGAAGGCGATTTCGCGACCGCAATCTCCATCGGCCGGGTGGCGCCGGGACCCAATGGGCTCTTCGTTCTGTCCGTCGGGTTCTACGCCGGAGGGATCGCCGGCATCCTCGCCGCTGCCCTCGCCGTCATGTTGCCGTCATTCCTGGCGATCGGGCTGGTCCGCGCGCATACGCACCTGGCAGGCCGCCCCTGGGTCGTCGGACTCACGCGGGGCGTGACCGCTTCATCCGTCGGCTTGCTGAGCGCGCTCGGCTACTCGTTCGCGGCGCCAAGCGTCGCCGAGCCGGCGTCGTTCGGCATTTTCGTCATATCGCTGGCGTTGCTGTTGATGACGAAGGTCGACGCGCTCCTCGTGCTCGGGGGTGGAGCACTCGTCGCGGTCATTCTGACGCTCGTGGGAGTTCCACTGGCATAGCGTTCAGGATCAGCCGCTTGGGGGCGCTCGCGCTCACTGCCCCTCCCCCGCTCCGGCGGGAGAGGGGCAGACGAGTCCGGCCAAACGCACGGGCTCTTCCGCTGAGCTGTACGAGGCGGATCGCTTAACCTCTACAGCTCTCGAACGTCTACCACCGGGTTGCGCAGCACACCGATACCTTCGATGTCCACCTCGACGATGTCACCGGGCTTCAGGAACTCAGGTGGCGTGCGCGCGTATCCCACGCCAGAGGGCGTGCCGGTGGAGATCAGATCCCCGGCTTCGAGCGTGAGGCCGCGAGACAGGTAATAAATACATGCAGGAATGTCGTTGATCAACATGCTGGTGTTGGCGCTCTGCTTCACGACGCCATTCACCCGCAGCTCCACGTGCAGATTGTGGGGGTCTGGCACCTCGTCAGCGGTGATGATCCAGGGGCCAAAGGGGCAGGTCCCATCGAGGCTCTTGCCCAGAAACCACTGCACGTGCGCCCGCTGCACGTCGCGCCCGGTGACGTCGTTGAAGCAGGTGTATCCGAAGACGTGCTCCATGGCGCGCTCGCGTGAGATGCCCTTTCCGCCGCGGCCGATGACGACGCCCATCTCCGCTTCCCAGTCGTACTTCGTCGTGACGCTCTCATCGAAGAGGATCGGGCCCCCCGGCGCCACGATGGTCGTGACGGCCTTGGTGAAGTACACGGGCACCTCGGGCTGCAGATCGCGGTTCGCCGCCCGGTTCGCCTCCTCGAGGTGCTCGCGATAGTTCACTCCGAGGCAGAAGACGTTCTTGTCGGGGCGGGGGATCGGCGCCAGCAGCTTCACACCACTGCTCTCGTGCGATGCGTTCGCCGCCACCCTGCCGCCCACCGCACCTGCCAGGAGGCTTCGAGCGCGATTCCAGGCGTCATCCCCGGAA
This sequence comes from Chloroflexota bacterium, assembly GCA_016844585.1. Classification (GTDB taxonomy): domain Bacteria; phylum Chloroflexota; class UBA6077; order UBA6077; family SHYK01; genus JAERMM01. The sequence goes on from JAERMM010000016.1 coordinate 17,341, forward strand.
CGAATAAATCCGAGCATGTCGGAAGGCAACGAGGCGCCGCCGTCGGACTCGCCCAATCGCGCAAGATCGAGAATTGACGTATCGACCACGGCCCCGAGGCGCGGCCCCTCGCCAGCATCGAATGTGACAAGTCGCATGGTTCCGCTCCAGCTACTTCAATTGGTTGCTTGTTGGATCATTCGAAGACCCGGTGGCTGCCAGCTCACCTGACGGCTCCCGACTCGAGCTTCGGGATCGTGGTCGGCTGCTATCGGCGAAGTCGCGAACCATAGGCACCCACGCCGCCACTGCGAGCACGGCTGCAATACAGATCGCCCCACCGATGGCCGTTGCGGCCTGGATGCCGATCAGCGAAGCGATCATCCCCGTCTGGAAACTCCCGAAGTTGCCTACGCCGCGCATGGACACAGAAGACAGACTCATGACTCGCCCAAGCATATCGTCTCGGACGCGCAACTGAATGATGGTCGTGCGCGTGGCGCCAAAAACGATGTCCATCGCCCCCGTGAAGGCAAGAATCACAAGCGCAACGCCGAACCATGGTGTGAACGAGAACGCCATCAGCCCTATCGCGTAGAGTGCGCCGCTGATTATCAGCAGGCGGCCCTTGCGGCGCACGTCGCCGAAGGCCGCCAGCCCAAAGGAGCCGGCAACGCTGCCCAGGCCGGCTGCGCTCTGCAAGAGCCCCAAGCCCTCAGGACCGGTCTCAAAGATCTCCTTCGCGAAGATCACCATCATCGACTGGTACGAGCCGAACACGCTCATAATGCATTCCATGATGAGCAGCAGTCCGATCAGGCGCTCGTCCTTCACGTATCTGAGACCGCTGATGATTGCCTGCAACGGGCGCTCACGTTGCACGTCCGCGACCGGGTTCGTGGCGCGCATCGCAAAGAGGCACCAGATCAGCACCGCACGAGGCCCAATTTGCATGAAGAACGCGCCGCCCACGCCGAAGGCCCCGACAAAGAGCCCGCCCAGGGCTGGGCCCACGATTTGGGCTCCCTTGCGCTGGACGGAATTCAGGCTTACCGCGGTGACGAAGTCCTCACGCGGGATCGTGTGAGGCAGGAGCGCCGAGCGCGCCGGGCTCTCGAAAGCGCCGAGGAGGGAAGTGAGAACGCTCAACGCGTAGATGTGCCACACCTGGATGTGTCCTGTAACGATGAGCGTGCCCGCCACACCAGTGCAGATCGAGTCGAGAATGCCGATCCAGATGAGGAGCTTCTTACGATCCACCCTATCGACGACGGTGCCCGCGTAAAGGGACATAGCAACAAACGGGACCGCGTTGAAGATACCGTTGAGCCCGACCAGCAGTGGTGAACCCGTCAGCTCATACAGCAGCCAACTCTGCGCCACCTGCTGGACCCAGTCGGTGGCGCAGCGCGCCGAAAGCCTTGCCCGTCTGCCTCTCAGCCATGAGGCTAGGCGGCCGCGACGGTGGAGGGGATGATGGATTGTTTCAGCGTCGCGCTACGCCAGGCCCTTGCGCTTCTTGATCTCGTCGATCAACTGTGGGACAACCTGGAAGACGTCGCCGACGATGCCGAGGTCGGCAACTTTGAAGATGGGCGCCTCGGGATCGGTATTCACGGCGATGATAGTTTTGGAGCTCTTCATGCCAGCGAGGTGCTGGATGGCGCCTGAGATGCCGCAGGCGATATAGACCTCGGGGGTGACCGTCTTACCAGTCTGACCGATCTGCATCGAATAGGGAACCCAGGACTGGTCGACGACGGCGCGCGTGGCGCCGACCGCTCCACCGATCAGGTCCGCCAACTCACGGAGCATCTGAAAGGACTCGGCCGACTTCAGGCCGCGGCCGCCCGACACGATGTTCTTCGCTCCCTCGAGCTGCGGCCCTTCCACAGGAACGGTGACCCGTTCTACGACGCGGACCTTCTTCAGCCCCTCGTCCGTCGGAGCGGCCACCGTAACGACCTCGGCGGTGCCGCCAGTCTGGCGTGGCTCGAATGACTTGGGGCGGACGAGCAGGAGCCGCACGCCATTGTTCTCCAGCGTGGCGGTGGTCTGATAGGAGCCGCCGAGCGCGGGAATGGTTGCGACGACACTACCGCCCTCGAGGCGGAAGTCGCCGACGTCGGTTATGGCGCCGCAATCAAACTTCGCCGAGAGGCCGGAGGCCAGATCGCGACCGGCGTAGCTGGACGGGAAGAGCATGACGTCTGGCTTCTCGGCAGCCAGGAGCGAGGAAACAGCCTCGACGGCCGGCAATGTGAGGAAATCGTCGAAAACCGAGTCGTCCCCCCGATAAACCCTCGTCGCCCCGTAGTCGCCAAGAATCTGAATGGCGTCGGCAGGCGCCGACCCGAGAAGGATGGCCTCCGCGACGCCAACCGCGGCCGCCTTGGTCAGAAGCTCGAGAGTGGTGGGGGTGACGTGGTCGTCGATGACCTCGGCGTAGACCCAGATCCGTTCCGGCATTCCCTCACCCTAGCCCTCTCCCAGAGGGAGAGGGAATTTTTAGATGACCTTCAGCTCGGCGAGGAGGTCAGCGATCTGCTTGCCGCCGTCGCCTTCGTCCTGGACGACCCGGCCTCCGCCGCGCTGTGGCGGCGCGCCGACGGTCAGTACGCGCTCCCGAGCGGCACTGGCGCCCACATCGGCGGCGCCGAGGCCAAGGTCGCCCGCGGAGTACGTCTTGATCTCAATCTTCCTGGCCGCCATGATCCCTTTGAGCTGGGGATAACGGGGCTCATTGATGCCACTGGTAACCGAAACGAGCGCCGGCAGCTCGGCCGTGACCTTTGCGAATCCGGTCTCCGACTGCCGCTCCACGTGGAGCGTATCGCCCTCGACAGCAACTTTGTTGGCGAAGGTCACCGCGGGAATGCCGAGCAGGTAAGCGAGCTGGACGGGGACGATTCCGGAGTAGCTGTCGCTGCTCTCCGTCCCGCAGATCACCAGATCGTAGTCTTCCTGCTTGATCGCCGAGGCGAGCGCTTTCGCGGTGCCAAGGGTGTCCGAGCCCGCGAACGCGTCGTCGATCAGGTGAATGGCGGCCGACGCCCCCATCGCAAGCGCCCTTCGGACACCGTCTTTCGCATCGGCGATGCCCATGCAGACCAGTGTGACGCTGCCGCCATGCTCCTCGGTGAGGCGCAGGGCTTCCTCTACGGCGCTCGCCGCGGCAGGGTCAAGGACGTGCGGTTGGTCCTTGCGGACCATGCGCTTGGTGGAGGAGTCGATCTCCAGCGTTACGACGTTAGGGTCGGGTATGACCTTTCCGCAGACGATGACATGCAAAGCGGCGGCTACTCAAGCCACTCGTCGACTTTGCCAGCCATGATGGTGCCGAGAACCTCTTCGGAGTCCTCGATCGCCTGGTCTACGCGCTTAGGATCGTCGGCAAGGTGCGGCCTCGCCGTATCCACGGCGCTGTATACCGCGCGGATCATGTCCCGCAGGTAGTCATCGAGCTCCACGGTGTGTGGTGCAGCAGTAACCATGTCTTCCTCTTTTCACGTCGAACGATTGCAGGATGTGAAACGGTCATCCTGAGCCGGCGCCCTCGAACTGGTACGGATTCTTCAGGCTGCGGCGTTCAGAATGACATTGGCAGTGCACTAGAGGTACAGCCGACCCTCGATCGGATCGGGGATCTCCAGGCCCATTTTCGCGATGAGCGGGTTCACCTCGGCGATGTACTCCTCGCGAGCCTGAGCGTTCGAGCGACGCTTGATGCCCCACTCGCGGAATCGCTCAGAACGGTAGCCGCCGGAGTTGCCGAACATGTCGAGAGACTTGACGTACCAGTAGTTGACGGCCTTCTGCGCACGCTCCTTGGACTCACCGCCCTTGAGCGCCATCTCGGCCGTCGCATTCGTGCCGAAGTCGATGTGGCCATCCTCTTCGGGGAGCATGGTGCGAACGGCGCGATCCAGGGGCACATAGCTGCAGTCGAGGAACTCGTCAAGCTGGTACTTGCCGACGCGGTCGACGAGGAAGCCGAACACCGCGAAGCCTTCCCACGTTGTGATGTGCGTACGGAAGGCCTCGACGTAGCGCTCCTGGTTGGACCATCTGAGCACGTGGCTGACGTCGGTTCCGATGTCGCCGGCCATCCGAGCCATCTTCCGGAAGTGGTCGATCTCCTCAGCGGCGGTTCGCGCCACGACGAGCTGGAAGGCCTTGGTGGGGGCCGTGGGCAAGATGTGCTCGACGTACAGATGCGGGCCGCCGATCTCGCAGTCCGATTGAATGGTGATGATGCGACTCAGGAGATCCTTGTATTCCTGGTCCATCTTGTCGAAGTCTTTCAGCTCAATCTTCTCGGCGAATGCCATCGAGACCCTCCCCGTCGCTATGTCGCGGCGGTATCAATATACTCGGACTGTATCTCACTATGCAAGAGTCCGTCAATAAACCGCCACACCAAACGAGTGCTGAGTGCGGAGGCATGAGTGCTGAGAGTGTGCATCCCTCAACGGTATACTGCGAGCAGTAGCCCCGCTGGCCGCGCGGAGAAGATCGATGACCATCGCGTTCCGATACACCTCAAAGGATCTGGAAGACCTCCCTTACGTGGAGGGCGTCCGCTACGAGATCATCGATGGGGAGTTGTACGTGACGACCCAGCCGCACGGGCTCCACCAGTTCACCTGCGGAGCCTTCATTTCAGAGCTTACCCAGTGGTGCCAGCGGCACGGCTCAGGAGCGGTACTTCCAGCACCCGGGATCATCTTCAGCGACGACAACAACGTCGGCCCAGACCTCGTACTGTTCCGCGACAACCGCTGGCTGGAATCGATGGACTCCGGTGGACACTTCCATTTCGCACCCGACATCATCGTCGAAGTCGTGTCGCCGGGAAAAGTCAACGGGGTGCGCGACCGCGAGCTGAAGCTCGACCTGTACTCACGGCGAGGAGTATTGGAATACTGGATTGCCGACTACCGTGCGCGGACCGTTGAGGTGTACCGCCAGGAGGGGGGACACCTCCAGTTGCAGGCGACCCTGCAGGGTGACGATCTTCTCACCTCGCCGCTGCTGGCCGGCTTTGGCTGCTCAGTGTCGCGTTTTTGGCCGACGACCGCAGCGCGCTGAGCTAGTCTTTCAGCGACGCCTCGATCAACTCGGCGACGTCCTGAACCGGGAGCGTGTCAGACACCCCTTTGGCCCCGGTTGCATCCTCGAACATCATGAGGCAGTAGGGGCAGGCGGTTGCGACGCGCTCCGGCTCGACGGCCATTGCCTGCTCGAGGCGGATGTGGTTGATGCGGCGGCCGCGCTTCTCTTCCATAAAGGCGCGCCCGCCGCCGGCGCCGCAGCACATTGCGTTCTGGCGGCAGGGGTTGATCTCGCGCAGCTCTACGCCTGGGATCGCCGACAACACTTTTCGTGGCTCGTCGTAGGTGTCGTGGTAGCGGCCGAGATAACACGGGTCGTGGTAGGAGATCGCCTCCTGGCGCGGCACTTCAGGCTTGAGCTTGCCTTCCGCGACGAGCTGGGCGAGGAACTGAGTGTGGTGCATGACACGGTAGTTGCCGACAAACTGCGGATACTCGTCGGAGATCGTGTTGTAGCAGTGCGGGCAGGCGGAGACGATCGTCTTGATTCCCGCCTCCTGCGCCGCGTTCAGGGTCTCGACGTTCTCGGTGGCGAACTGCTGGTACAGGTACTCGTTTCCGGTACGACGCGCGGGGTCGCCGCTGCAGGTCTCGTCCTTGCCAAGGATGGCGAACTTCACCCCGGCGCGCTGCATGAGGCGGGCGAAGGCGCGCGCGACCTTCTTGCTGCGGTCGTCGTAGCTGCCGAAGCAGCCGACCCAGTAAAGGACTTCGGCATCGGGCGCCTCGTCGAGGGTAGGAATTCCGAGGTCGGCGGCCCACTCGGCACGCTTCGCTCTGGGGAAGCGCCAGGGGTTTCCGGTGGCCTCGAGGTTTTCGTAGAGCCCCTGGAGATCTTTGCCGAAGCGGCTCTCACCCATAGCCAGGTGGCGCCGCATGTCGACGATCTTCGGCACGTGTTCGATAAACACCGGGCATGCGTCCATGCAAGCGCGGCACGTCGTGCAGTCCCACAACACGTCGTCGGTGATGACCTCGCCCACCAGCTCGGGGCGCGCATGCTCGCCACCGGCATGCGCCGCATCGCCGTCGCCATCACCGGACAGCAGGTCGGGCCCATGGTCCAACAGGTAGTGGCGCAGATCGAGGATCACGTTCTTTGGAGACAGCGGCTTCCCGCTGATGCTGGCCGGACAAACACTGGTGCAGCGGCCACACTCGGTGCACGTGTACGTGTCAAGCAGGTCCTTCCAACTGAAGTGGTCGATCTCCGATGCGCCGAGCGGCTTGTCCTGCTCGATCGCCTCCTCCACGTTCAGGTACGAAAGTTGTCCCTTGGGCTGTGTGTTCCGCAGCCACACGTTGAACGGCGCCGTCACGATGTGCATGTGCTTCGAATGCGGCAGGTAGGCCAGGAAACCCAGCAGTGTGATCACGTGTGCCCACCAGAAGAACACGTGCAAAACGAGGTTGGCGCCCGCGCCGAGCGGCTGGAATAGTGGCGCCAGAGCGGCGCCGACGAACATCCATGAGGAGCCTTCGTTGGGGTCCCAGGCGCGGAGGAATCCTTCGGAAAGGAACGCGGTGATCATCAGCGTGCTGATCAGGCTCAGAATGATGATGGCGTCGCCGCTGAGGTTCAGGTACCACGGCTTGATCTTGATGCGCCGGTAGAGGGCCATCGCGATGCCGACCAGCACGAACACCTGGAAGGCATCGACGATGAACGCAAAGAACCCGGTGCCGCCGAGGATCGGCAGTCGGAACTCGGACCAGAGCCCGCGGGCGAACATGTCGATCGTTCCGAGCGTGATGACCAGGAATCCCCAAAAAATCATCGCGTGCATCACGCCCGGATACGTACGGGTGAGAAGCCGTGCCTGCCCGATGACGTGAATGAGCCAACTGCGGGAGCGCTCGACGGGATGATCGACGCGACTGGCGGGCCGGCCCAGCAGCATCAGCTTCAGCAGTCGATAGGCATCACGCAGGAAGAGGCCGCCGCCAATCGCGATCACAGCCGCCAGCAGCGCCCAGCCCGGGATAACGCCGTAGTTGATCAGCGTTGCCGGCAACTCGCCATCCTCAACTAGACACAGCATCCATGGGACAAACGTGGTGCTCGATGTGGTAGGCAAAGTCCTCGGGAAAAAGCGCAATGGCAGAGGTCAGAGGCGGAATGGGCATGGTGATCAGGCTGCAGAAGCCCTTTCCCTTGGCGAATGCGCCGAGCTTCGGGATTTGATCGAGGAGCGCCTGCGCTCCTGACCCCTTCTGGATCTGCCCGATGATCCGCGACAGGGTGCCGGTCGCCATCATGCACGTCGGGCACTGGCCGCAGGACTCGCGAGCGAAGAACTGGGCGATCTCGTCAACTATCTCGACGATGCATTGGCCCTCTTCGATGACACGCAGCACACCGCAGCCCAGGGTTGAACCGCGCTCTTGCAGCGCCTTGCGGTCCATCGCGACATCCAGATCGACTGGCTTCAGAAACCCGCTCGATGGCCCACCGGGCAGGACGGCCTTGACGGCTCTTCCGCTTGCAAGGCCACCGCCGTGAACCTCGATCAACTCGCGAAGCGACGTGCCAACGGGCAGCTCCACGACACCGGGCCGGTTGAGGTTCGGGGGTAGCGTAAACAGCATCGTGCCGGGGTTGTCTTCGGTACCAACGGAGCGAAACAGCTCCGGTCCGTTCAGCACGATCGACGGCACGTAGGCGAAGGTTTCCACGTTGTTCACGACGGTCGGCTTCCCGTAGAGGCCAGCGGTCGTCGGGAATGGGGGCTTCTCGCGTGGTTTCGCCGCCCGCCCCTCGATGGACTCGAGTGCAGACGTATCCTCGCCAGCCACGTACTCCTGTGAGGCGTGATGAACCCGTGCGCTGATGGAGAAGCTGGAGCCCAGAATGCGCTCGCCGAGATACCCGGCGGAGGTCGCGGCCGCGATGGCGCCCTCGACCTGAGCGATGCCCTCCTCGCACTCTGAGTTGATGTACATGATCGCCTCAGAGGCGCCAACCGCGTAAGCAGCCAGAATGACGCCCTCGAGCAGGCGGTGGGGGCTTCGCTCCATCACCGCGTGGTCTTTCAGACTGCCGGGCTCGTCTTCGCCTCCGTTCGCCACGACGTACTTGGGCGTTGCTTCTTCCTTCGCTGTGAGGGACCATTTGAGACCACAGGGGAATCCCGCGCCGCCGCGACCGCGAAGGCCGGACGCGGTCACCGCGTCGAGCACCTGCGCTGGAGTCTGGGCGAGGGCCTTCTTCAGCGCCTGGTAGCCACCTTCCGCAATGTAGTCGTCGAACGTTTGAGCACCGGCCTCGGGCCCTCTCGTCAAGACCATATGCACCATTAGAGGTCAATCATCCCGGCTTCTAGAATCTCGAGAATCAGGTCGCGCAGGCCAGGGTCGACCTTCTCGGTCAGGCGCGTCACTCGCTCGCCGCCGAGGATGTGCCCGACGATGTCATCCACGTCGCCCTGCTTCACGCCCATATACCAGGTGCCCTCCGGATACAGGACCATGTTGGGACCGTCCTGGCATGCGCCGAAGCACAGGTACGACTTCACGTCGACCGGGCTGCCAGCGGCCGCAAGCTTCGCCTTGACTTCTTCCAGGATGGCCGGCGACCCACGCGACGCGCAGTCGATGTTCGTGCAAACGATGCACAGCAGCGTGGTCATCAGGCATCGCTCCACACGGGTGGACGCTTGTCAACAAACGCCTGCAGGCCCTCGACGGCATCGGACGTGGCCATCAACTGGCGCAGATAGACCTGCTCCGACGGACCCACCAACTCACGGAACGTGGCGCCTCGGGCTCGCAGTGTGGCGAGCTTCGTGATCCGCAACGACGCTGCGCTCTTCTCGCGCAGGCTGCGCAGCAGGTCTTCGAGGGCGCTCGCGGCGCCGTCGTCGGACACGACCTCGCTCACCAGCCCCATCCGTTGCGCCGCCGCGGCGTCGATCTGCTCGCCGGTGAAAAGCATGCGCATTGCATCCTGATAGCGATACCGCCGTGGAAAGATCGCCGCCGCGGCGGGCGGATAGACTCCCAGCTTGATCTCCGGGAGGCCGAATCGGGCGGCCGCGGTCGCGAGCACCACGTCGCAACAGCCGACCAACTCGCAAGCGCCGCCGAGCGCCGCTCCCCGCACGAGCGCCACGGTCGGGACGCTGAGTTCTTCGAGCGTCTCGAGGATGGAGTGGAACTCGCGAATCATGGCATCCACGGTCTCCGGCAGATGAGCGGGGATGTCCACGCCACCGGAGAAGACGCGACCGTTCGCCTGAATCACGACGCACTTCCGGTGCTGCTCGTGATGCAGGCCGCCGAGAAAGGCCTGCATCTCGGCGATCATCGGGAAGTCGATTACGTTGACCGGGGGCCGGTCGAGCGTGATCCACGCCACCTCGCCGTCGAACGCGGTATGCAGTCGCGCGGACTCGCCAGTCAGGGGTGAGACCACTCGCTCATTCGCCTTTGTAGGTCGGCGGGCGCTTTTCCAGGAACGACGACATGCCCTCTTCGGCGTCGGCGCTGGCGAAGACTTCGCTGAGCAGCTCGCGCTCGAGCAGCAGGCCCCCGTCCATGGGCAACTCGACGCCCTGGCGCGCGGCGACCTTGATCTTGCCAACCGCGAAGGCCGGTCCATTGGCCAATTTGGTTGCATAGGCCATCGTCTCGGCCATCAACTGGTCGGCTGGAAAGAGGCGGTCGACGATGCCCATATCGAGAGCTTGCTGGGGCAGGATGGCAGCGCCGGTCACCATGAGGTCAATGGCTTTTGAGAGGCCAATCAGCCGTGGCAGGCGCTGCGTTCCGCCAGTACCGGGGATGACGCCGAGATTTGCTTCGGTGAGACCGATGCGCGCGTCGGCATCCACCATGAAACGCAGATCGCAGGCCAGCGCGATCTCCAGCCCACCACCGAGGCAGTGGCCGGAGATCGCCGCGATGATCAGCTTCGGCGTGCGCTCGAACTTGGCCAGCACTTCGTGGGCATGCAAGTCGAACGCCGCTCGGAAATAGGCGTCACCAGCTTTAAGGGCCGCGACGTTGGCGCCCGCCGAGAAGAATCGCGGAAGGTCGCTGGTCAGAATGACCACCTTGATCTCGCGGTCAAAACGGATTTCGTAGATTGCGTCGTCCAATTCCTTCATGATCGCGTGGTCATAGGCGTTTGCCGGCGGGTTGTTGAGCTTGATCAGGCCGACGCCGTTTTCGCGCTCGACGGTCACTGCCATGGCTGTCTCTCCTTCTTTACCTTGCTTCGTTGCGATCCGCTTAGACGACCAGCGCGGCGGCGAGGCGTGGCTGATCGGGTTTCCCCATCTTGCGGCGCTTTGGGGGGCCTTCGAAGACCGAGTCGAAGTACTGGTTGGCGCCAACGGCCAGCAGACCATGGAACCGCTGGAATAGCCCGCGAGCCAAGGTCCCGTGCCACTCGTCGGGCAGAAGCTCTCGCGGCAGCTCCGGGTCCATAAAGAAGAACTTGCGGTACTCGTGGATCAACAAGAAGCGCTCCACGAAGCACTCGTTATCAGGAATCACACCCCGGCGCGTGAATGCGTCGAAGCGTGGCTCGTATTTCGCGACGAACGCCTCGTAACGACGGTTGATGCCCTCCAGGTCCCAGCAGCGAGCCGCCAACTCGCGCGGAGCGGCCGTGCCAGTATGCGCGGCGGTGAACGTCTCGACAAACTCGCCGATGCCCAGGCCCGCAACCAGCCCGCGAACGTCGTCATCGACGTCGTGAGGACAGATCCAGGTCCCGCTGCTCAGGGGCCCGTATCCTAGCCAGGAAAGCTGCTTCCGCAGCTCAGTGCGGACCTCCCGCCGACGCTCTGGAATCGAGTACATCACCAACCGCCAGCGATGATCCCACGGCTCGGTCCGGCTGCTGAAGATGCGCCGTTCGCCTTCCTCCAGGACGCGCCTGGTTCGGGGGGTTGGCCCATAATAGGAGCGGTTCTCGACGCGTCGGACTCTGAGCCAGCCGTTCTGGCTCATGCGAGAGAGCGCTGAACGCACGGCCTGTTGGGAGAGACCGAACTGCCCTGCGATCTGAATGAGGCTGCTCACCCAGATCTCACCCCCGCGCTGGCGAATGTAATCGCCAAACAGCGTGAACATCATCGATTGGGGCCGTACAACAGGCATGGTCGAATCCGACCACCATGTGTCACTTTGTGGCGTAGCGGCTGTGGTCCGCTACATGGTAATGTATCCATCGAGACAAAATCGAGTCTGCTTGCGCGCGAAGCGCGCCCTGGAGGGTGACAACTGATGGCACAGATGCTGATCGGCGGAGAACTCGTTGATTCCATCAGCAACGAGACCTATGAGGTTCGCAACCCAGCCACCGGTGACGTCGTCGACAGTGTTCCGAAGGGGACCGCGGCCGACGTCGAGCGCGCCATCGATGCCGCCGAGAACGCCTTCAAGGAATGGGCGGACTCGTCGCCAGAGGATCGCGGCAGCGCCCTGTTGAATGCCTGTGAGCTAGTCAAGGAGCGCAGTGGCGAGATCGCCCAGCTTCTGACACAGGAGCAAGGCAAGACGCTCTTTGAGGCGAACCTCGAGATCCACCATCTGGTGCACGGGCTCGAGTTTTACGCCGGCCTGGCGTCCAAGGTCCGCGGCTCACACGTTCCGCTGCCTGCAAAGGGAACGTACGGGATGGTGATTCGCCAACCGATTGGCGTATGCGGCGGAATCGTTCCCTGGAACTTCCCGCTTACCTTGATGGGCACCAAGGTGGGGCCCGCGCTGGCCGCGGGCAACAGCATCATCATCAAGCCGGCATCTACCACACCGCTCGCCACGCTCGTGTGCATGGAACAGATTCAAAAGGCAACCTATGCAGACGGCAAGAAGTCGCTCCCGAAGGGAACGGTCAACGTCGTCACGGGCCCGGGGAGCGTCGTTGGCGAGGAGCTGCTGAGCAACCCGCGCGTGCGCCGCATCGCGTTCACCGGATCGACCGAGGTGGGACGCCACGTGATGGAGGTTGCCGGTCGCCAGATCAAACGCGTCACGTTGGAGCTTGGCGGAAGCGACCCCATGATCGTGATGGAGGACGCAAACGTCGACCTTGCGATCAAGATGGCAGACGTGGGACGCTACTTCAACTGCGGCCAGATGTGTCTCGGGGTCAAGAGGCTCTTCCTGCACGAGTCCATCGCCGATCAGTTCATCGATGCCCTTGCCGAGATCCTGACAAAGAAGACCGTCGGCAATGGCATGGAGAAAGGCAGCCGAATGGGGCCGCTCCACATGGATTACCAGCGGCGTGAGATCGAGGAGCAAGTCGAAGACGCGAAGAGCCGTGGCGCCAGAGTGGTCATCGGCGGCGAGCGCGCGACGGGCGGAGACCTCGACCGCGGCTTCTACTACCTGCCGACGCTGCTGACCGACGTGCCGCTCGACGCGCGGGTCAGCCGTGAAGAAGTGTTCGGACCGGCGCTGCCGATCTATCGATTCAAGGACCTCGACGAGGCCATCGAGATCGCAAACAGCTCGGAGTATGGTCTGGGGTCGTCGATCTGGACGCGAAGCCTTCTCTACGCCAACAAGGCGATCGACAAGCTGCAGGCTGGCAACGTCTGGGTCAACTCGCTGCACTACGGCTATGACGAGCTGCCGTTTGGCGGCGTCAAAGCCAGCGGAATCGGCCGCGAACATGGGCCTGAGGCGTTGGACTACTACCTGGAGACAAAGGGCGTCGTCATCGCGAACGTGTAGTTTGGAGCAAGTGACAATGGCCGATCGCTTCGGGGCACTCCACCTCACACACGGATTCACCAAGCTGGGCTTGGGCGAGATGCTGGGGATTCAGTGTTCTAGTCTGAGCTTGGAAAGTTTGCGATTTCGCGTGCCGCTCCGGTGAGTTCGAGGATATGCATTCCACTGCTCGCCCGGTCCACAATGTAGATGTATCCCCGGTCGTCAACCTCCACGTTGTTTGTTTGAACTTCGGCGAGGCAGTTAAGGCCGATCGGGGTCGAAACGCATGTATTTAGTGTGTTTTCGTTCACGGCGGGTACAAAGAACGCTGCTTCGCGCGGATTGAACGGGTCGCGGATGTCTACAGCGCGGACACCCGCGTTGAAGTACGACAGGAACACGAGACGCCCGTAGTAGATGGGGCTGAACGATTCGTTGGTGGCGTGAGGACCGAACCATCGTCCCGGATTACAGTAATCGCTGCCCTCCCGCACCTGGAAATTCGCGACTGAGAACGGGCGGTCCTCGGCGCTGATGTCGACGAGGAATGCAAGGTGCCGGAACCCCCTGCATGGGAGCCCAAGCGCTTCTGAGACTAGCACAAGGAAGTCGCGCGAGGTCCCTGGTAGGATCGGTACGAAGGATGGGATCTGCATCCCGAGCACCGGAAAGGTGGTATGGGCTCCCCAAGCGGGCGACATGTCGAGGCGGCCTACCTGCGGATACAGGAGATTGTGATTTGAAGGAGCGAACCGTTCGGTCGGAGGCAGCTCGGGATTACCTTCGAGCAGTGCAGTTCGATCGACGATCTGGACGATACCGTCGGCGTTGATCCCGTATGCGAAATAGACGCGGTCCCCCAGACGGATCATCCCGTGGAGCTGTGGGGGAGTTGCTCCAGTAGCGCCTGGCTCCTGTCCCACGAGGCCAAAGTCACGAATAAAGCGCGGGTTTTCAGGATCACTCAAATCGTAGATCTTCGTCATGCCTCTCGTGCGCCATCCATCTGGCCGCCCGTCGGACACGAGGTAAGCGATACCTGTGTCGCACTCCCACCAGTTCTTGTGTGTGAAGTTGAGGCCATCAATGACCGTAACGCGTAACGTCGGCGCGCTGGGATCAGTGACGTCCCAGATTTCATGGGCATCGTTCCCGCGCGTGCGAAGGAGATACCACTTGTTCGGGTCTGCGTTGGGCAGCTCGCCACCGCCACACAGCCGAACCATCTGCGCGCCACCGGCCTCGTCGCTTTCACCCGGGAGTGCGGAGGCACCCGGAATGTGAGAGAGATACCGCGGAGCCCGTGGATCCGTGACATCGAGGATCGATGTCCCATTCGGTTCTAACTGGCCGGTGAGTGGATTGAGGGCTTCCCCGCCG